>NZ_CP034072.1:1200000-1500000 GCF_003855255.1 Mycolicibacterium nivoides
CTGGAGTGAGGACCGCGGCCTGCACCACCGCGGGCAGGTAGCCGGTGAAGTAGGGGCGCAGGCCGTCCAGGCCCCGGGTCACCACTGCCGCAGCGGCATCCCGGTCGGTCGCCAATCGCCTTGGCGGCAGGGAGGTCACCGAGCGCAGTACCTGGCTGGACAACTCGCCTATCACCGCTGTCGCGCCGCGCTGCGACAGCCGGCCCTGGAGCCAGTGCGCGGCCGCGCGTAGAAGCCAGAGCGCACACAGCGTGACGATGGCGGCACCGTGGCGGGTCGCCGAGCCCGGATCGGTGATGATCCCGGCGACGATGTGTGCCAGCACAACGGCTGCCGCGATCGTGCTGACGCTGATGGTTACCCCGCACCCTACTGTCGCCAGGAGGTGGCGCCGCAGTGCCGCCGTCGACCCGGTGGCGCCGCGGACGCCGAGTGCGCGCCAGAGATTCAGGCCGACCGCCGCGACAACCCGATGGGGGCTGGGATGCGATCCGCCGAAATCCGCTTGCGGAACACCCAGTACGTCCAGCCCTGGTACACGAGAACCAGAGGCAGCAGCGTCAACGAAGCCCAGGTCATGATCTTCAAGGTGTAGGGGGTCGACGAGCCGTTGTAGATCGTCACGCCCCAGTCCGGGTTCAGGGTCGAGGGCAGCAGATGCGGGTACATCGCGCCGAACAGCAGGACCACGACGGATGCCACGACCACCACGGTGGCGACGAATGCCCACCCTTCCCGCGACCGCGACCACATGAGCGCGACCGAGACGAGCAGCGCGATCACGGCTACCGCCAACGGCGCCCAGGTCCACGGCTTGCCGTAGGCCAGCTGCGTCCACAGCCCGAAGCCGCCGGCCAACAGGATCACCGGCAGGGTCAGGATCCGGGCGAACCGGAAGGCGTCATCACGCACGGGCCCTGCGGTTTTCAACGCGATGAACACTGAGCCATAGAACGCGAACAACGAGGCGGTGGCCAGGCCGCCGAGCAGCGTGTAGGCGTTGAGCACGTCACCGATCGAGGTATGGACCCGATGGTCGGCGTCGATCGGTAAGCCGCGCACCAGGATTGCGAAGGCAACGCCCCACAGTATGGCGGGCAACCACGATCCCACCGCGATGCCCAGGTCGGCCCACTTGCGCCATTTGGTGTCATCGATCTTGCCGCGCCACTCGATGCCCACGATTCGCAGGATCATCCCGAACAGAATCGCCAGCAGCGGCAGGTACAACGCGGAGAACAGGGTTGCGTACCAGTTCGGGAATGCCGCGAACATCGCCGCACCCGCCGTGATCAGCCACACCTCGTTGGCGTCCCACACCGGTCCGATGGTGTTCAGGACTGCGCGCCTACGGCTTTCCGGATCACCTTCTCCCGCACTGCCCAGCGGGGCCATCAGCATGCCGACGCCGAAGTCAAAGCCTTCCAGCACCACGAATCCGAGGAACAGAACGGCGATGAGTATGAACCAAAGTTCTTGGAGTCCCATCTGTGATCAGTCCTCTCAGTACGCGAACGACAAGGGAGCGGATTCGTCCTCGCCGGGAGGCGTGGGCGGTGCGGGTTCGGAATCGTGTTCCTGAGGCCCTTCGGTCACGTAGCGACGCATGAGCCAGAACCAGACGACCGCGAGGGCACCGTAGAGCAGGGTGAAGACCGCGAGTGAGAAGAAGACCGTGCCTGCCGAATGATCCGACACGCCTTGTTGCACGGTAAGCCGCACCATCTGGTCGCCGGTCGGGTTCGGTACCACCACCCAGGGTTGACGACCCATTTCGGTGAACACCCAGCCGGCGGAATTGGCCAGGAACGGTGTCGGCAGGGTGATCAGGGCGAAGATGCCGAACCACCGCTGGTCGGGAAGCCTTCGCCCACGGGTGAGCCACAGCGCCAGCAGGGCGAAGGCCAGCGGTACCACCATGAGGCCGATCATCGCCCGGAACGACCAGTAGGTGACGAACAGGTTCGGCCGGTAGTCACCGGGGCCGAACCGTGACTCGTATTGCTTCTGCAGGTCGTTGACGCCCTCCAGGGTGACGCCGCTGAACTTGCCCTCGGCCAGGAACGGCAGCACGTAGGGAACCTCGATCACGTGGTTCACGCTGGCGCAGTTGTTGTGCGTGCCGACGGTCAGGACCGAGAAGTCCGGATCGGTCTGCGTGTCGCACAGTGACTCGGCCGAAGCCATTTTCATGGGCTGCTGGACGAACATCAGCTTGCCCTGGACATCACCGGTGAGGAACAGCACGACCACGGCAGCCAAGGCGACCACGCTGCCCAGAATCGTTGCCGGCCGGTACATCCTGGCGGAGTCGAGCGCTCCTTCTGTCGCCGGGGCGTCCAGCGCCTCGCCGCGAGCCGCCCTGCGCCGGTCGCGCACCATCAGCCACGCGCTCACGGTCGCGACGAACGTGCCTGCGGTGAGCAGCGAGCCGGCGACCACATGCAGGAACGCCCAAATCGCAGTGTTGTTGGTCAGCAGGGCACCGAAGTCGATCAGCTCCGCTCGTCCACTCTCAGGGTTGAACTTCGCCCCGACGGGATGCTGCATGAACGAGTTCGCCGCGATGATGAAGAAGGCCGACGCGTTGACGGCGAAGGCCACCATCCAGATGCAGAACAGGTGAACCGCCCGGGGCAGTCGCGTCCAGCCGAAGATCCACAAGCCGATGAACGTGGACTCGACGAAGAACGCGACCAGGCCCTCGAAGGCCAGCGGAGCGCCGAAGATGTCGCCGACGAATCGCGAGTATTCGCTCCAGTTCATGCCGAACTGGAATTCCTGCACGATGCCGGTGGCGACACCGATCGCGAAGTTGATCAGAAAGAGCTTGCCGAAGAACCGGGTCAGCCGGTACCAGCTGTCGTTCCCGGTGACCACCCACACCGTCTGCATCACGGCGATCAGCGGTGCCAACCCGATCGTCAGCGGAACGAATATGAAGTGATAGACGGTGGTGATGCCGAACTGCCACCGCGATACGTCCAAAGCGTCCATCTGGCCCTACTTCCGAGGTCTCAGACCAATCTACGACGGAGTGTAGTAGATGGTTGCGGGCCAGGCGCCGACCTTGACCGGTGTCTTACGTCACCGGAGGCGCCTGGTGTGAGATTGCGGCTTTGAGCTTCTTGGCGTCGCTGCGGATTCCGAAGGCCGAGATGACCTCGAATACCCCGACGACGATCAGGATGATGCCGGTGACCTGAGTCAGTGCGACCAGACCCTCCAACGGGGCGACGAACATGATGATGCCGGCGAGGACGCTGACGATGCCGAGGATGATCTCCCAGATACGCCCAGGCAGGGTGGGGTCCCCGATGGCCGACATCGCCGTAGCGACGCCGCGGAAGATGAACCCGACACCGATCCAGATCGCCAGCAGCTCGATCGAATTGTCCAGGTTCATGAAGCAGAGGACGGCCAGCACGAGTGCCGCGGCGCCGCCGATGAACAGCAACACGCGGCCACCGACCGACGAACGGATGCTGAACGCCAGTACGAGCTGCGAGATACCCGTGATCAACAGATAAGCGCCGAAAAAGATGGCGGTGACGAAGATTGCAGCACCGGGACGGATGAAAACGAGGATTCCGAGGAGGATGGCAAGGATGCCGGTGACCAATGCCGTCTTCCACAGGTGCGGCAACAAGCTTGGGGCAGCGGTGGTTTCCATGGTCGCAGTCTGGCACATACAGCTGCCCTGAACACGGATTTTACGGTACGGCTGTGGCGCTGAAGCATGCTCGTTAAGGTTCCGTTACCGGCGCTGCATCCCCGGCCGGAGGCCGTTAACGTCTCCGTTTTGGGATAGCCCGAGCCCAGCCGAAGACAGAGAGAAGAGGCAACCGTGACTGTTGGATGTCGTCCCCGACGAAGCAAGATGTGGCGTTTCGCGGTGGTGGTTGCCGCGAGCGGTGCGCTCGTGATGTCGGGCTGCGCGAACAATACCGAATCCGGTGGGTCCGAAACCAAGACGACGACCGCGGCAAAGGTTGAGAAGGTGGACGCGATCGCCAACACCTTGCCGGAGCCGATCAAGTCGAGCGGCAAACTCATCGTCGGTACCGACCCGTCCTACCCGCCCAACGAGTTCAAGGATCCCGCCGGGCAGATCATCGGCTTCGACGTCGATTTGATGAATGCGATCGCCGCCACGCTGGGCCTTACCCCGGAGTACCGGGCGTCGTTGTTCGACAAGATCATCCCGTCGGTACAGGGCGGAAACTACAACGTCGGCATGTCCTCGTTCACCGACTCGAAGAAGCGCGAAGAGCAGGTGGACTTCGTGACCTACTTCAGTGCCGGTTCCGCGTGGGCGCAGAAGGTCGGTGCGGGGATCAACCCAGAGGATGCGTGCGGCAAGAAGATCGCGGTGCAGACGGCCACGGTGCAGGACACCGACGAACTACCGGCGCGCAGTGAGAAGTGTGTCAAGGCCGGCAAGCCTGCCATCCAGGTCGTGAAGTTCGACGACCAGACTGCCGCCACCAGTGCGGTCATGCTCGGGCAGGCTGACGCCATGTCGGCCGATTCGCCGGTGACGGCGTACGCGATCAAGCAGAGCAACGGAAAGCTTGAGGCGGCAGGGGAGGTGTTCGATTCCGCCCCGTACGGCTGGGCGGTGCAGAAGGGCTCGCCACTGGCGGCCTCCCTGCAGCAGGCTCTGCAACACCTGATCGACAACGGTGTCTACAAGCAGGTGGCCGCGAACTGGGGTGCCGAGAACGGGATGATCGAGAAGCCGGTCGTCAACGGTGCAATCAGCTGAGCCGCCGATGACTGATGCATCGCCGCCGCCCGCCATCGACGCTGTTCCGCTGAGGCATCCGTGGCGGTGGGTGGCGGCGATCGTCATCCTCGTCCTGCTCGGGCTGTTCATCTATGGCGCGGCCACCAACGAGGCTTACGGGTGGCAGACCTACGCGAAGTACCTCTTCGACGAACGTATCTCGCAAGCTGCCTGGAACACGCTGCAACTGACCATCTATTCGATGATCCTGGCGCTCGTTCTCGGCGTGCTGCTCGCCGTTATGCGGCTGTCGCCGAATCCGGTCCTCAAGGCCGTGGCCTGGACGTATCTGTGGATCTTCCGCGGCACACCGATCTACGTGCAATTGGTGCTGTGGGGGCTTGTCCCGGTGATCTACAAGAACATTCAGATCGGGGTACCGTTCGGCCCACGGCTTTTCGAGTTCAGCCTGTCGGATCCGAATGTGTTCTGGCTGGCGGTACTCGGCCTGGGTCTCAACGAGGCGGCCTACATGGCCGAGATCATCCGGGGCGGCCTGATCTCGGTGCCCGAAGGCCAGACAGAGGCATCGGTCGCGCTCGGCATGTCGTGGGGAATGACCATGCGCCGCACGGTTCTTCCGCAGGCGATGCGCGTCATCATCCCGCCGACCGGCAACGAGTTCATCAGCATGCTGAAGACCACGTCACTGGTCACCGCCGTTCCCTACAGCTTCGAGTTGTACGGTCGCTCAAAAGATATCGGGGTCGCGCTGTTCGAACCGGTTCCGCTGCTGCTGGTGGCCTCCACCTGGTACCTGGCGATCACCAGCGTCCTGATGATCGGGCAGTACTACCTGGAGCGGCACTTCTCGCGGGGTGCGTCGCGCAAGCTCACCTCCAAACAACTTGAGGCCTTGGCCAAAGCCCAGATGGGAGTGACGAATTGACCGTCGTCGCCGAACCGATGGTTCGGGCCGAGAGTGTGTGCAAGAACTTCGGCGCCCTTAACGTCCTCAAGGGCGTGACGTTGGACGTCGGCCGGGGCGAAGTGTTGTGCATGGTCGGTCCATCCGGCTCGGGCAAGTCGACGTTCTTGCGATGCATCAACCATCTTGAGCAGGTCAACGCCGGCCGTCTCTACGTCGATGGGGAACTGATCGGCTATCGCGAGCGCGGCGGCAAGCTGCATGAGATGGCCCCGAGGGACGCCGCGCGGCAACGCCGCGACATCGGCATGGTCTTCCAGCATTTCAACCTGTTCCCGCACCGGACTGCGCTGGAGAACGTCATCGAGGCACCCATCCACGTCAAGCGGGTGAAGAAGGATGCGGCGCTGGCTCGCGCCAAGGACCTGCTGGATCAGGTGGGGTTGTCCGCGAAGTCCGACGCGTATCCCGCACAGCTGTCGGGCGGGCAGCAGCAGCGGGTCGCCATCGCCCGCGCGCTGGCGATGAATCCGAAGCTGATGCTGTTCGACGAGCCGACCTCGGCACTGGATCCCGAGCTGGTCGGTGAGGTGCTGGCGGTGATCAAGAAACTCGCGGGCGAGGGCATGACGATGGTGGTGGTCACCCACGAGATGGGTTTCGCCCGCGAGGTGGCCGACAAGCTGGTCTTCATGGACGGCGGCGTCATCGTGGAGAGCGGCAATCCTCGCGAGGTGATGGCCAACCCGAAACATGAACGTACAAAAGAGTTTCTGTCGAAGGTGATGTAGCGTCGATCGTGTGGTTTCGGCACGCAATGACGTCTTCGTCACGGTTGGTGAGCTTCGCGAGCACATCGCCTCGGGAGCTCCGGTCACGGTGCTCGACGTGCGGTGGACGCTGGCCGAGCCCGACGGTGAACAGGCCTATCTCAGCGGTCATCTGCCCGGCGCCGTCTACGTCTCACTCGATGACGACCTGACCGACCACCGGGTCACCGGTCGCGGGCGTCATCCGCTGCCGTCGGGAACCGACCTGCAGGCCGCGGCCCGTCGTTGGGGTGTGCGCAACGGTGTGCCCACCGTCGTCTATGACGACTGGAACCGCGCTGGATCTGCCCGGGCCTGGTGGGTGCTTACCGCGGCCGGGATCGACGACGTCCGCATCCTCGACGGCGGTCTGTCGGCCTGGTCAGCAGCGGGTGAGGGCCTGCAATCCGGCCCGGTCACGCCGGAACCCGGCGACGTGGACGTCGTTCACGACGACCTGTACCACGGAGCGCTGCGAACCCTGACCGCGGAAGCGGCGCAGTCTGCCGTGGACGTGCTGCTGGACGCGCGGGCGCCCGAACGGTTCCGCGGGGACGTCGAACCCGTCGACCCGGTGGCCGGCCACATCCCCGGAGCGGTCAATCTGCCCAGCACCCAGCTGCTTTCCGCGGACGGCACGCTGCTCCCGGACGGCCCGCTTCGCGCGCTGCTGGCCGACCGGGGCGCGACCGGCGGCGCCGACGTCGGCGCGTACTGCGGGTCGGGGGTGACGGCGGCGCTGGCGGTGGCCGGGCTGGCCGCAGCCGGGGTGGACGCAGCGCTGTATCCCGGGTCGTGGTCGGAATGGGCCTCGAACCCCGACCGGCCCGTGGCCCGGGGTGAGCAGTAGCCGCGACGCGCGAAATCGCTGCGCCCAGGCGCCGGGCGGCAACTTTATGCTGGGCCAATGCAGCGCCGCCCCGACCCGGTCACGCCATTGTGGCGTGCCGCGCAGATCTTTCGGCTGCTGAGCTGTCTGTACGCGCTGGGGTTCCAGATCGCGATCAACGACGACCTGGCGCGTCCGGTGCTCGCCGGTGTGCTGTGCGCCGTACTGATCGCCTGGAGCATCGCGTGCGCGGTCGCCTACCTGCAGGGTTTCGGTCGCCGTCCGTCGTGGGTAATCGCCGAGGTCGTCGTGGTCTTGGCCCTCATGCTGTCCACCGAGTTGGTGGCCTCCGACCACTGGATCGCCGACAACCAGTCGTGGCCGACCACACTGTGGGCGACGAATGCCACCATCTCGGCGGCACTGCAATTCGGCCCGGTCGGGGGGATGGCGGCCGGGCTGGCGGTGATGGCTGCGGCGGCCGCGCTGAAGGGCTACGTCAGCATCAATCTGGGCCGCAATGCCACCATCGTGATCGAACTGGCGGTGGGATTGGCGGTGGGGATGGCCGCGCAGACCGCGCGCCGCGCCCATGCCGAGTTGGAGCGCGCAGTGCGGCTGGCCGCCTCGCTGGAGGAGCGGGAGCGATTGTCGCGCCGGGTACACGACGGGGCCATCCAAGTGCTGGCCCTGGTATCGCGGCGGGGACGCGAGATAGGGGGCGAGACAGCACAATTGGCCGAACTCGCGGGGGAGCAGGAGCGTGCCCTACGCAGGCTGGTCAGTGCGCCCGACCCGGAAGTGCACACCGGCGGGGCCGCCGACATCGGCGCGTTGCTGCGGGCGCGCGCCTCGGATCGTGTATCGGTCAGCTTGCCGGCAGAGCCGGTGCTGCTCGAGCACGGGGCTGCCCATGAGTTGTTCGCCGCGGCGAGCAACGCCCTGGACAACGCCGCCGCGCACGCCGGGCCCGACGCCAAGGTGTTCGTCCTGCTCGAAGACCTGGGGGATTCGGTGACGGTGAGTATCCGCGACGACGGTGTGGGCATCGGTGACGGGCGCCTGGCCGAGGCGGCCCGTGAAGGTCATGTGGGAATCACGAAATCCATTGTGGGCCGGATGGATTGGCTGGGCGGCCGGGCGCAGTTGCACACCGCGCCGGGATGCGGCACGGAGTGGGAGCTGACGCTGCCCCGCCCGGGCCGCGCCGCCGTTGACAAGGGTGGGAAGGGACAGCCATGACCGAGACTGCACTGACCGTTATGGTCGTCGATGATCATCCGATCTGGCGTGATGCGGTGGCCCGCGACCTTGCCGACGAGGGGTTCGACGTGGTGGCCACCGCCGACGGCGTCGCTTCGGCGCGCAGGCGCGCCGGGGTGGTGATGCCCGATGTGGTCGTGATGGACATGAGCCTGTCCGACGGCAGCGGTGCCACGGCCACCGCGGAGGTGCTCGCCGCGTCGCCGTCGTCACGGGTTCTGGTGCTCTCGGCCTCCGACGAGCGTGACGACGTCCTGGAGGCGGTGAAGGCCGGGGCCACCGGGTACCTGGTGAAGAGCGCGTCCAAGGCCGAGCTGACCGAGGCGGTACGCGCGACTGCCGAGGGGCGTGCGGTGTTCACCCCGGGGCTGGCCGGACTGGTGCTCGGCGAGTACCGGCGCATCGCTCAGCGGCCTGACGACGGACCGGCCACTCCGAGCCTGACCGAGCGGGAGACCGAGGTGCTGCGCCATGTGGCGAAAGGGTTGACGGCCAAGCAGATCGCCACCCGCCTGTCATTGAGCCACCGCACGGTGGAAAACCATGTCCAGGCGACGTTCCGCAAGTTGCAGGTCGCCAACCGGGTCGAATTGGCCCGCTACGCGATCGAACACGGCCTCGACGAGTAGTCCTACTCATCACGGCAGCCGGTTTTGTTGCCACGATGACCGCATGAGCGAACCTCATCGCGTTGTCATCGGCCGGATGTCGTCGGATCTTGCCGCGATCTCGGCCTATATGAACCGGGTTTCGGCGGATCTGGGGGAGTTGGGCCGCCTGCTGGATCAGGCGCCGGTGCCGGTGCCTCCTCCGTTGCCTGCGGCTGCGGTCGTCTCAACATCGCAGGCGGCGGTCACCGCCCCCGTAGCACCGCGGCCTGCACCCGCAATCGGTCCGGAACGGTCGGAAGGCTGGATCGGCAAGGCGCTCGCGGTGGCCGGGGTGACGGTGACGCTCACCGGTGTGGTGCTGCTGCTGGTGCTGGCGGCGCAGGCGGGAATTCTGCGACCGGAGTTCAGGGTTGCCGCGGGCGCAGTTCTGGCTGCAGGCCTCGTCGGCGTCGGGTGGTGGCTCTATCGCCGGCCGGGTGGTCGGGTCGGGGCGATCGCGTTGGCCGCGACGGGCGTTGCCGCCGCGTACATGGACGTGATCGCCCTGACGACGATCTATGACTGGGTGTCGGCGCCGGTCGGTCTGGCGTTGGCCGCGGCAATCGGTGGCGGCGGCCTGATGCTGGCGCGCCGGTGGAACTCCGAGCAACTGGGCTTGTTGGTCCTGGTGCCGCTGATCGGCCTGGCACCGGTGGTCACAGACGGCGTGACCTTGTTGTTGATCGGGTTCATGCTGGCCCTGTCGGCGGCCGCGCTGCCGGTCCAGTTCGGTCGGGACTGGGCCTGGTTGTATGCCGCGCGCACCGCGGCGGCCACCTTGCCGCTGTTGATCGCGCTGGCCGCGACCTCGATCGACGGGCGGCACGACCTCGTGCTCGCGCTGACCTGCGGGCTCGCGGCAGTACTGGCGTTGGCGGGTGGAGTGCTGGTGTTGCGCTGGACCACCAGGCCGGCGGCGACGGCGGTTCTGGCGGCGGGCGGCGTCCTGCCGGTGCTCTGCGTGGCGGCTGCCGTCGACCGCGTCATCGCAGCCCTGATGGCGGCAGCGCTGGCGGCGGCCCTGGTGGCAATCGTGGCGGTCGGCGACCGTGTGCCCGGGGTGAGCGCCGTGGTCTGCCAGGTGTGGTCGGTGCTCGCGGCCGTCGCCGCGCTGATCTCGGTGCTGGTGGCCTTCGACGGGCCGGTGGCCGGGCCGCTGCTGCTGGCGATGGCCTCCGTGGTCGCCGTGGCCGGCCGCCGGCACGGCGTGACACGGTGGATAGCCGTAGGCCTGGCGGTGGTGGGCGGCGCCATCTACCTCGGCTCCGCCGGTCCCGACACCTTGATCGAAGCCACGAAACTGTCTGCAGGGCTTACGATTTCGGTGCTGATCGGCAGTGTTCTGGCCATCGCTTCGGCCGTCGCCATCTCCTGGGCGTGGTCGGCCGACGGAGAGGCGGATGAGGAGGTGGCCCGGCTGGTGTGGGTGGCCGGGGCTGCGGCGGCCGGGTATGCGGTCACGGTGTTCACCGTCACCGCCGGCGTTGCCATCGGCGGCACCGGGGCGGGGTTCTTCGGCGGCCACATGGTGGCGACCATCTGCTGGATCGCGGTGGCGGCGGGGTTGCTCGGCTATGCGGCGCGGCGGCCCAGGGCGCAACGATCGCTGCCGATCGGTTGCGGGATGGCACTCGTCGCCGCCGCCATGGCGAAACTGTTCCTTTTCGACCTGGGGACCCTCGACGGGATGTTCCGGGTCGCGGTGTTCATCGTCGTCGGGTTGGCGCTGCTGGGCATGGGCGCAGGATATGCGCGCCTGCTCAATCAGCAGGACCAGGTGGCCGGCCGGCAGCCGCTGTGAGCGTCACCACAGATTCGCTAATCTGGATTGATTCCAGAATAGCGGTCGTTGTGTATGGCATGAGTACACGTCGAAACGAATCCGATATCCAGGGTTACCAGGCCGCACCGGAGCTCAGCGGTCATCTTCAGCAGGTGCTCGTCGACCTGATCGAGCTCGGGCTCCAGGGCAAGCAGGCGCATTGGAACGTCGTCGGCACGAACTTCCGCGACCTGCACCTGCAACTCGACGAGGTCGTCGATTTTGCCAGGGAGGGCAGCGACACGATCGCCGAACGGATGCGTGCGTTGGACGCCGTCCCGGACGGACGGTCGGACACGGTCGTGGCGGACACGACGCTTCCGGAGTTCCCCGCCTACGAGCGCAGCACCGACGAGGTGGTCGACCTCATCACCACGCGGATCTACGCGACGGTGGGCACCCTGCGTGGGGTGCACGATTCGGTGGATGCGCATGACCCCACCACCGCCGACATCCTGCACCAGTTGATCGATGGACTGGAGAAGCTGGCATGGCTGATCAAGTCGGAGAACCGCAAGGTCTAAACACCGGCAGGCGGCACGATCGAGGCGGTACGCATCGGACTGGCATTCTCCAGCCGGGTGCGGACCGCCTCGTCGTCGCGGCGCCCGACCAGATACCAGGTGTGCATCAGGCCCTTGCCCTTGATCTCGACATCGCCGCGTTCCTCGAGCACGAACGCGTGGCTGATCCGCTCGTAGACGTTGTGCGGCACCTGGATTCGCCCGGCCACGTCGGTGGTCTCCATGCGTGAGGCGACGTTGACCGCGTCGCCCCAGACGTCGTAGAAGAACTTGCGGGCCCCGACCACTCCGGCGACCACGGGACCGGCGGCCAGACCGATGCGCAGTGGCACGGCCCGGCCTCGCGGGTCCTTGAGGTCGGCGACGGCGTCGGCCAGGTCGAGGGCCAGGCAGGCCAGCGCCTCGATGTGATCGGTACGTGGTTTGGGCACCCCGGCCACCACCATGTAGGAGTCACCGCTGGTCTTGACCTTCTCCAAGCCGTGACGATCCACCAGCGCATCGAGATCGGTGTAGAGCCGGTCCAGAAAACCCACCAGGTCTGTCGGGGTGATGTCACTGGCGCGTTCGGTGTATCCGGCGATGTCGGCGAACAAGATCGAGGCGTCGTCGTACTTGTCGGCGATGATCGTGCGTGACGGTTCTTTGAGTCGCTGGGCGATCGTGGTCGGCAGGATGTTGCCCAGCAGCTGCTCGGAACGCTGATATTCGGCTTCCATGGCCTGCTCGGCCCGGGACATTTCGCGCAGCGACAACCAGACCGTGGCAAACACCATCACCGCGGCGGATACGGCGGAGCTCACGAAGCCCGCTGTGAGTGCCCACGGCGGCCCGACGCCCCGGTCGTCGGGAACCAGGACTTCCAGCACGATCGTGGCGGCCACGCCCAGGGCCGCCAGCGTCCCCGCCAGCACGATGCGCTCGATTCCGAACACCAGGACCGCCAGCGACGCCGCGACGAGGAAGTAGAACTGCAAGCCCGAGCCGGTGCCGATCGCGAAGCACATCACCGACACCGACACGTACGCGAAGAGGAAGAACGCCAGTGGCGCGATCAGCTCGCCGAACCGGTACAGCAGGGGCACCAGCAGGAACAGAACTGCGGAAACAAGGTTGACGAAGGCCAGCCGCCACATCGGCCCGCCCAGGGCCAGCTGGAAGATTCCGAACCCTCCCGACACTGCGGCGGCGATCCACGTCGCGATGGTCAAAACGCGCAGACGGCTCGATATGCACTCGGCGTAATGCCGAGTGCGGGCCGACACGCGGTTGTCCAACGCGACCTCGGGCATACACACCGGGCGGCGGAACTCGCTGACCACCACGAACAAAGCGTATCGCCGTCGGCCACCCGGCCGGTCGACATTGGCCGTGCTGCTCTCAACGGCATGGTCCAGCAAACCCGATCAGATCCCGGTATGTCACAATGGGAACTTGTTCCAGTGAGCGTGGCACTTCTGCCGCCGATCTCTTCTGGGGGGACTCCTTCGTGGACCGGTCATGGATGCGGTACACCGCAGCTGGCTGTGCAATCGCTTGTGGCGCCATGGTCGCCGGGCCGGGCGTGCTCGGTACCGGGGTGGCCTCGGCTCACCTGTTCGGTATCGACATCGACGTCCTGGACATCTTCGATCACAAGGAAAAGAAGAAGAAGTCCGATCACAGCGCCAAGGTCGGTAACCAGCGAACCGGTGCGTCCAAGAAATCTGGTGGCAGCCTCGGCGGGCCGAATGCGTCGGCAGGGCCGAAGGCCAAGGTGGGCGCAAGCGAGGCGCCGGCGCCTTCGGCCGCCCGTTCCGCTTCGACGGCCGAGGCTCCGCAGTCGACGGGCGTCGGCACGACCGGGCAGGCTCCGTCGGCAGCTGTCACCGGTGGGACCGGGCAGGCTCCTTCTTCCGCGGTCGTGACCGGCGGGACCGGGCAGGCGCCCTCGGCCGTCGTGACCGGTGGTGGCGGAGGCGGCGGAGGAGTGCCGACCAACGCCAACATCGGCAGGGCCCCGAATCTGGCGCCCGTGCCCACCGCCCCGAGCAGCCGGGCAATCGTGATCCGGTCGGCCCCGCCCAAGGCCCCGGCTGCGCCGGCCCCGGCGATACCTGCGGCGCCGGTCGTTCCGGTCGCCCCCGCACCGGTGGCCATCCCTCCGGTTCCGGCGCTCCCGGCCCCCGTGCCGTCGGCGCCACCGGCGGCCGCTCCGCCCGCCGGTCCGAGTGCTCCGATCGTTCCGGCGCCCAGGTCCGAACCCCCGGCAGCGCAGCAACTTTCGGTACCGGCCGTGCCAGAGTCGTTCCGGCTCGGCTATGCCGACTATCTGCGAACGGCCAGCACCAGCGACCTCCTGTTGGCGGTGCTGCCCGGACTGGGCGGCATGGTGCTGATGACGGCGGCCGGCGGTGTGGTCGGTTTCCGCCAGGCCCGGGCCGCGCAAACACTCCCGTCGCCGCAGATCGCCCGATTCCTGCCCTAGACGCATTCAGAAATCCGGTAGCACCTGAACCCGGGTGACCGGGGTGGGTGAATGGTGCCGGCGCGAGTGTCGGATGGATTCATCGACGTGAGGTTGCCTCCGTCGAAGCGCGCGTGGGAATGGCGCATTTCGTGGTCCTTTCATAGAAAGTTCATAGCTACCTCCCAGCGCGGATGCCGAGCGCATAGGCTGCGAAGTGCTCGAACAGCGGTAGTCGGCAGCGGTCTCGCTTGGTGTGCCAGCGGTGGAGGCTTCGAAGCGATTGCCAAGGCGTTGAACCGATTCCGGTCAACTGACTCGTTTGCGACAAATTGACGCACCGGCATGGTTTACTCTTCGGGATCGGTTGCGCTCATCGACGGGCGCCGCACGTTTGCGGGAGCTTCGTGCAGGGTCCGGCCTGGGATGTCACCGCGTCCGAGGCCCGATCGTTCGCATCCGATCTGCAAATGCATGTTCGCGCACCCACCAGGGTGTCGACACGGAAGACAGTCGGAGGAACTCGCGATTTTCAGGATCCTGAAGCGGCTGTGGATTCCGCTGGTGCTGGTGGTGGTGGGAGTCGCAGGCGGATTTACCGTGTCGCGATTGCACGGCGTCTTCGGCAGCGAGAGCCGCCCCGCGTACACGAGCGCCGAACGTGAGGAGAAGCGACCCCACGACCCCAAACACCTGGTTTACGAGGTGTTCGGCCCTCCGGGGACGCTGGCGACCATCAGCTATTTCGATGCCGACGCCGAGCCGAAGCTCGTCAGGGATGCGCCGCTGCCATGGTCGATGGACTTCCCGATCTCGGACGCGACGGCGATGGGAAACATCTCCGCGCAAGGCAATGCTGACTCGATCGGATGTCGCATACTCGTCGGCGACGAGGTGAAGGACGAGAAGGTCCGGACTGGCGTGAGTGCCTTCACCTTCTGTCAGCTGAAGGCCGCATGAGCACGGACAGTGAGCCGATAACGGAGCCGTTGCCCGTAGCCAGGCGCCGCCCGTTCATCGCACGCATGGTCCGCGTGCTGTCGGTGCCGATCATCCTCGGATGGTTGGCGATCACCGTCATCCTGAGCGTCGCAGTTCCGTCGCTCGAGCAGGTGGAGAAAGAGCACCCGGTAGCGATGGATCCCATCGCCGCACCGTCGTTCGAGGCGATGCAGCGCATGGGGCAACTATTCGGCGAAGCCGGCTCGGGCGCGGTCGCGATGATCGTCATTGAGGGCGAGGAACCGCTCGGCGACGCTGCACACAGCTATTACGACGAGATGGTTCGTCAGTTGAAGGCCGACACCACGCATGTCGTGCACGTCCAGGACTTCTGGGGCGACCCGATGACCCAGGGCGCTGCGCAGAGTGTCGACGGCAAGGCCACATACGTACAGGTGACTCTCACCAGCAACCAGGACATCTCGGCGGTCAAGTCCGTTGAGGCGATGCGCGCGATCGTGGACCGGATACCGGCGCCGCAGGGGATCACGACCTATGTCACGGGACCGGCGGCATTCGCCGCGGATCTGGGCCCGGCAGGCAACCGGACGGTGGGGTTGGTCACCTCGTTGAGCCTCACGGTCATCTTCGTGATGTTGCTGCTTGTCTATCGGTCGATCATCTCCGTCATTCTCATGCTGCTGGTTGTCGGCATCGAATTGACGGTGGCCCGAGGGGTTGTGGCGTTTCTCGGCAGTCTCGGGGTCATCGGTATCACGACGTTTGTCGTCAATCTTCTGGTGGCGCTCGCGATCGCGGCGGGAACCGACTACGGCATCTTCTTCACGGGGCGCTATCAGGAGGCGCGCCAGGCCGGCGAGGACAAAGAGGCGGCGTTCTATACGACGTTCAGCAGCGTCGCGAAGGTGGTCGTCGGTTCCGGCATGACGATCGCCGGGGCGATTCTCTGTCTGCACTTCACCCGTCTGCCGGTCTATCAGACTCTCGGCGTTCCCACTGCCGTGGGCATGGCTGCCGCCGTGTTGGTGGCCGTCACACTCGTCCCCGCAGTCATCGCCGTGGGTAGCCGCTTCGGGCTGTTCGAACCCAAGCGGAAGCTCACCACCCGTCGGTGGCGGAAGGTGGGCACTGCGGTCGTCCGGTGGCCCGGGCCCATTCTCATCGCGACGTGCGCGGTCTCGCTCATCGGCCTGCTGGCGCTTCCCGCGTACAAGCCGAGCTACAACGACCAGAATTACATCCCGCAGGACATCCCCGCCAACGTGGGTTATGCGGCAGCGACGCGACATTTTCCCCAGTCATTGATGATGGCGCCCGACATTCTGTTGGTCGAGGCCGACCACGACATGCGGAATCCGATCGACTTTCTGGTCTTGAACAAACTGGCCAAGGGTGTGCAATCCGTGCCGGGAGTCGCCATGGTCCAGGCCCCGACCCGTCCCGCCGGTGAGCCACTCAAACACTCCACGATTCCGTTCATGCTCAGCATGAGCAACGCGTCTCAAACCCATTTGATGCCGTTCCAGAAGGATCGAATGGACGACCTGCTGGTGCAGGCCGACGACATGACGAAAACGATTGCCATCGTCAAGCGCATGCAAGCACTGACGGAAGAGATGGTCAGCACCACGCATCAAATGGTCGCCGATACCCACGAGCTGCAAACGGTGACCAATCAACTGCGCGATCACGTTGCGAACTTCGACGATTTCTTCCGACCGATCCGGAACTACTTCTACTGGGAACCGCACTGCTACACGATTCCGATATGTTCGTCGATCAGAGGGGTTTTCGACACACTCGACGGGATTGACCAAATCACCGTCAAGATGGTCAGCCTGGTTGACAACCTCGATCGACTCGACGCAATTCTGCCGCAATTGGCCGCTCAGTTTCCGGTGATGATCTCGACCATGGAATCCACCCGAACCATGATGCTGACGATGCACAGCACCATGTCCGGGATCATGGATCAAATGGCGACGTCGAACGACAACGCCACCGCGATGGGCAAGGCATTCGACGCTGCCCAGAACGACGACTCCTTCTATCTGCCTCCGGAAGTCTTCGACAACAAGGACTTCCAGCGCGTCATGGACATCTTCCTGTCACCGGACGGGAAAGCGGCCCGCATGCTCATCACCCAGCGAGGCGACCCAGCGACGACTGAGGGCATGTCGTTGGTCGACCCGATCGAAACCGCGGCCGAAGAAGCGCTCAAGGGCACGCCGCTGCAAAATGCCTCGATCTATCTCACGGGCACCGCAGCGTCGGTGAAAGACCTGGTCGAAGCGTCCAAATACGACCTTCTGATCGCGGCTGTCGCCGCACTCTGCCTCATTTTCGGCATCATGCTGGTGGTGACGCGGAGCTTCATCGCCGCACTGGTCATCGTCGGCACGGTGGCGCTTTCACTGGGCGCGGCCTTCGGGCTTTCCGTGCTCATCTGGCAGCACATCCTCGGTATGCCCTTGAACTGGGTGGTGCTGGCGATGTCCGTGATCGTTCTGTTGGCGGTGGGTTCTGATTACAACCTGCTGCTGGTATCCCGGATGAAAGAGGAGATCGGCGCCGGGATCAACACCGGCATCATCCGGGCCATGGGCGGCAGCGGCAAGGTGGTGACAGCTGCCGGCCTGGTGTTCGCGTTCACGATGTTGGTGATGGTCGTAAGTGACCTGGTCACCATCGGGCAGTTGGGTGCCACCATCGGCGTCGGTCTGTTGTTCGACACCCTGGTGGTACGCGCATTCATGACGCCGGCGATCGCCGCGCTGCTGGGGCGGTGGTTCTGGTGGCCGCAACGGGTGCATCCACGGCCGCTCAGTGCAACAGCGCGCCCCTCCGGCCGCGGCCAGCTTGTGCGGTCGATCCTGCAGAGAGAAGAGCGCTGACAGCCATGAATGCGTCTTCCTTCTGTGCGGTGAAAGCCGCATGAGCAGTCGGCACACAAGCGACCGGCCGCCGTTGATCGCACGGGTGATCTATCGGCTGTCGGTGCCGATCATCCTCGGCTGGCTGGCGGTCATCGCCGTCGTGACCTTCGCTGTTCCGTCATTGGAACAAGTCGGGCGGGAAAGCTCTGTATCGCTGGTTCCCAAGGATGCGCCGTCGTTTCAGGCGATGCAGCGCATGGGGCGGGTGTTCGGCGAATCCGATTCCGACAGCGTCGCGATGATCGTTTTGGAGGGTGACAAACCCCTCGGTGAAGACGCGCACCGGTATTACGACGACTTGGTTCGTCAGCTGCGAGCCGATACGAAACATGTGCAGCACGTTCAGGATTACTGGGGAGACTCACTCACCGCGTCGGGTGTCGAGAGTGCCGATGATCTGAGTGTCTACGTCCAGCTGAATCTCGCGGGTAACCAGGGACAGGCCCTGGCCAACGAATCTGTGGAAGCGGTCCGGAACATCGTGGCGGGGACGGTCCCGCCGCCGGGGGTGAAGGCCTACGTCACGGGTCCTTCCCCGTTGATCACCGACATGAACCACGCCGGTGATACGTCGATCATGAAGATCACGCTGGTGACGCTGGTGGTGATCTGCACGATGCTCCTATTCGTGTACCGCTCGGTCATCACCGTTGTTCTCCTGCTGGCCATGGTCGGAATCCAGGTGCAGGCGGCGCGGGGAGTCGTCGCATTCCTCGGCGATCACCAGATTCTCGGGCTGTCGACATTCGCGGTGAATCTCCTGGTATCGCTCGGAATCGCGGTCGGTACCGATTACGGAATCTTCTTCATCGGGCGATATCACGAGGCACGTCAAGCCGGCGAAGACCGCGAAACCGCGTTCTACACCACCTATCGCAGTGTGGCCAAGGTGGTGGTGGCTTCAGGTCTGACGATCGCCGGCGCCATCTACTGCCTGAGCTTCACCCGGTTGCCGTACTTCGAGACGATGGGCATTCCTTCCGCTATAGGCATGGCGGTTGCCGTCGCGGTGGCCGTCACGCTGGTTCCGGCCGTCATCGCCGTCGGCGGCCGGTTCGGGCTGTTCGAACCGAAGCGAAAGCTCATGGTCCGCCGGTGGCGGGGGGTCGGCACGGCGGTGGTGAGATGGCCGGTGCCGATTCTTGCCGGGGCGTGCGCGGTGGCGTTTGTCGGACTTCTCGCCCTGCCCGGATATCAGACCAGCTACGACGACCGGCTGTATGTGCCCCAAGACATCCCCGCCAATGTCGGATATGCGGCCGCCGAGCGTCATTTCCCCGAGTCGCGGATGACGCCAGACATCCTGATGCTCGAAGCCGACCATGATATGCGCAACCCGACGGATTTTCTGGTTCTGCACAAGCTGGCCAAAAAGATCTTCGCGGTCCCCGGGATTGCCACGGTGCAGAGCATTACCCGGCCTGAGGGCAGCCCGATCGAGCGCACGTCGATACCATTTCAGATCAGCCTGCAGAGTGCCGGCCTCCGACAGATCGTGCCGTTCGCGAAAGATCGCATGAATGGCATGTTGAAGCAGGCGGACGACATGCAGAGAATGATCACCCAGATGGAGGGCACTCACAATCTGATGAAGTTGATCGGCTCGATCACCCACAACACGGTCGAGGTGACCGGGGAGACTGCCGAACTTACTGATGATCTGATGGCCACCGTTTCGAATTTCGATGACTTCTTCCGGCCGATACGCAATTACTTGTATTGGGAAGGCCACTGCTACGACATTCCCATTTGCTTCGCCATTCGATCAGTGTTCGATGCGCTTGATAGCACCGACCAGCTCAGCCTTCAGATGCACAAACTGCTCGATAACCTGGTGAAGGTCGATGGGTTACAGGCGCAGCTCGTCACCCAATTGCCGCCGATGATCGAGATCATGAAGTCAATGCGAGCCATGATGCTGACAATGCACAGCACCATGTCCGGAATGATCGCCATCATGGATGAGACGACGTCGAACGCCAGCGCGATGGGCAAAATCTACGACGGCGCCCAGAACGACGACTCCTTTTATCTGCCCCCGGAAGTGTTCGCGAACAAGGATTTCCAACGGGCGATGAGCCTGTTCTTCTCGCCCGACGGGAAGGCTGTCCGGCTGATCCTCACGCACCGGGGTGATCCCGGAACTCCCGAGGGCATCTCCCGGGTTGATGCTGTGCGGACGGCGGCCGAGGAAGCGATCAAGGTGACGCCGCTGCAGAACGCTTCCATCCACCTCGCCGGAACCGCTGCGACATACAAGGATCTGCGAGACGGTTCAAAATTCGACCTGTTGATCGCGGGTGTCGCGGCGCTCTGCCTGATCTTCGGCATCATGCTGGTGGTGACGCGGAGTTTGGTCGCCGCGTTGGTGATCGTTGGCACCGTGGCGCTTTCGTTGGGTGCGGCGTTCGGCCTCTCGGTGCTGGTCTGGCAGCACATCCTCGGCATCGAATTGCACTGGCTCGTCTTGGCGATGTCGGTGATCGTCCTGTTGGCGGTGGGTTCTGATTACAACCTGCTGTTGGTGTCGCGGATGAAGGAAGAGGTCGGCGCGGGGATCAATACGGGCATCATCCGGGCCATGGGCGGCACGGGCAAGGTGGTGACGACGGCAGGCCTGGTGTTCGCGTTCACCATGTTGTCCATGGTGGTGAGTGACTTGCGCATCATCGGACAGGTCGGTTCCACGATCGGGCTCGGTTTGTTGTTCGACACCCTGGTGGTACGTGCATTCATGACGCCTGCCATCGCTGCGCTGCTCGGTCGGTGGTTCTGGTGGCCGCTGAGGGTCCGGCAACGGCCGGCCAGTGCGGTCCTGGGCCCAGTGACCATCCCCGCCGGTCCACTGGTCAAGCAGGAGGCCTGATTTCGTGTTGTGGTCGACATGGGCAATTCATGGGTGAGATCGGTCCGACCCGATTACAGTCGGAGCGGTCGGGAGCAATGGTAGGGAGGAAGTTTGTATATGTTCCGTCCGTCGTTGACCAGACTGGCTGTCGGGCTCGGAGGGCTGGCATTGTCCTTGACCGCCGGAGCCGGTGTGGCATCCGCAGGGCCCAATTTGGACTCCGCGATCAACACGACATGCAGTTACCCGCAGTTGGTGTCGGCACTCGATGCGCAAGATCCCCAAGTCCGTCAGGCATTCGACCAATCGCCGATACTGCAGCGCGGATTGCGTCAGTTCATCGCCGACCCACCGGACAAGCGGGCGAGGACGGCCCAGGATGTGGCCGCCGCTCCGATGTTTCAGCCGTACCTCGGCACCATCGAGCAAGCTTTCAATACCTGCAACAACTTCTGATCCTGAGGTGGGCGCTACCATCTCTGGTTCCGGCTGGGGAGAGGCCTGCGGGGCCTAGATACGGCAATTCGCTACGGCGCCAGCGCATCTCCGAATACTCTGCCGTCATGAGTCAGAGCCGATGCAGCGCCGCGAAGCGCAGCGCAGGATCTCCTTGCGGGTATTCAGCGACTGCGAACATCGACCAATTCGACGCAGCCGCATTCCTCAACGGATCATCGTCGAACGTTGGGGCGTTCGCGGAGTTGTTCTCGTGAACACCGCAGGACGCAGTGAGTCCGGGGCCCGCCCCGTCGCCTTGTTCGTGTTGGGTGTGCCTCGATCCGGAACGTCGGCGGTCACGCGGGTGTTGTCCCTATGTGGTGCCACGCTCCCGGCCGGGTTGTCGGGCGCCGACCCGCGCAACCCGCGTGGCTACTGGGAGCCGCGGGCGTCCCTTCATCTCAACAACACGATTCTGCGCAGCCATGGCAGCGCCGTGTTCGACACGTCATTCCGCTTGCAGGAGGAGGGCGGACTCGATGAACACCAGAAGGCCGCCTGCATCAACAAGATCGGACAGTTTCTTTCTACGCTGCCGTCCGCGCCGCTCGTACTCATCAAGGATCTGCAGATAACGCTGCTGTCCGGTTTGTGGTTCGAGGCCGCGCGGCAGGCCGGCTTCGACATCGCGGTCGTGAACATGGTGCGCCCCCCGCAGGAGGTCATCGCATCGGGTGCGGCGGACTTCCTGACGTTGCCTGAGCTCGGGAGCGCGCTGTGGTTGAAATTCAACTTGTTGGCCGAGAGAGACACCCGCGACGTACCGCGCGTGTTCGTCGAGTACGCCAACCTCCTCGATGACTGGCGTCGGGAGGTGAAACGGATTTCGGTGGCATTGGGGATCGATCTGGAGACGCGTGATGAGGCCGCCATCGAGGAGTTCCTCACACCGGACCTTCACCGCCAGCGGCGCACCGGCCCGGTGAACGAAACCTTCGGCACCGACTGGATTTCTACCGTCTACGAGGCGTTGCATGCGGCGGCGCGCGACGAGCCCTTGGATCAGTCTGTGCTGGACCGCGTCTATGCCGAGTATCGCGCGAGCGAACAGGGTTTCCGGAAGGTGTTCGAGAACTCCGAGCGCCTGCACAAGCTCAACCGATTCATCCGGCCATCGATCCTGAAGTTCCGCTACGAGGTCGTTGCGATGGCTCACCGGCGCCGGGGAACTTGGGCCTGATGGGACCGCTCCGCAACTCCAAACGCCCTGTACGACCGGATAATCGGCTCGCATTGGCAGACGAAGCGCTGTTGGCAGAGCATCACGCTGCCGGCATGAACGTGGTCATCCAGGTCACGTGGCTCTATGACCGTGCTGTCGATCTCGATGGGTTACGCCGTTTCCATCATTTTCTCGGCCGGGGGTTGTTGGGTCGTCGCATCGAACGCCCGGCGCTACCGATCGCCCGGCATCGGTGGGTCGCAGATTCCGGACCGTCGGACGTCGACATCGCCGAGTCCACCCGCCCGCGTACTGAATTCAGCGACTGGGTCGATGAACGTTCGCAACTTCCGGTCAATGCGGAGTCGGGTCCGGGCTGGCACATCGGTGTCCTTCCCCTCGATGACGGCTCGACCGCGATCAGCCTGGTACTTTCGCACAACCTGATCGACGGCCTCGGTCTCGCGCTCGTCATAGTCGAAGGGGCCGTGGGTAAGACACGCGATCTCGGGTACCCCCCGCCACTGTCACGAACACGAATGCGTGCGTTGGGGCAAGATGCCCGACAGACGGCCCGGGACGTGCCGAATGCGGCTCGGGCGCTTGTCAGTGCGGTGAAATCGGCCCGAAAACAGACCCGCGCCGCAGCTGGGGAAAACCGTTCTTCGGTACCACGGCCCGAGCCGGCCAAGGCGGTCGGCGCCGATGAGGTCGTCCTCGTGCCGGCCCTCACGATCTTCGTCGACCTGGATGACTGGGACGCGCGAGCGGAGGCTCTAGGCGGAGCGAGTCATACCCTGGCCGCGGCCTTCGCTGCCAAGTTCGGGGAACGCATCGGGCGCGTACGCGCGACCGACGGCGCCGTCACACTTCAGATTCCGATCAGCGACCGCACCGATGAGGACGACACACGCGCGATGGCACTCTCGTACGCCCGCGTCACCGTCGACCCGACACAGTCCGCAACCGATCTGCGTGAGATCCGGGCTGCCATCAAGCAGACACTGCGAACGTTGAAAGAGACACCAGACGAGTCCAAGCAACTCCTGTGGCTGCCGTCATTCATGCCGAAGCGAATGCTGAAACAGATGGTGGCCAGGGCGCCGGCCGATCCCGACCAGCCGGTGTTTGCTTCTCACCTCGGTGATTTGAGCTCTTTGATCAGCCAGGCCGACGGCACCGAAGCTGCCTTCGCCAACGCCCGCACCACTGGGCAACAAGAATCGCGGCAGTTGCTAGAGCGAACAGGGGGCCGCGCTGTCATCCTCTCTGGACGCATCAGCGGCAAGATCTTCATCAGCATCGGTGCTTATCAGCCCGGCGCGGAGAACACCACGTGCGCTCTGCGTGAACTGGCCGCGAAAACGCTGACTGATTTCGGCCTTACTGGCGAAATTCACTGACGTACGCGCAAAACCGTGGGTACCCTTTATGTTTCGACCCCGAACATCCGGTGCTACAGCGTTGTTCGCAACTGGTCGACCGGAGATCTCATGTCGAAAGAAGCGCTATGAAGTTGGTGCTGGCGAGCTATGGCACTCGCGGCGATGTGGAACCTTGTGTCGCGGTCGGTTGCGAGTTGCTGCGCCGCGGCCACGATGTCCGCTTGGCAGTCTCACCGGACCTGGTCGCCTTCGCTGAGGCGGCCGGCCTTCCGACGGTCCCATACGGGCCGGACACCGCGGTCTGGTCGGATGCACATCGAGACTTCTGGATCCGATTCTTCGGCAATTTCTGGAAGGTCCGCGAACTGGCCAACCTGTGGCGCGAGATGCGCGAGATCGGGGAGTCCGTCGTCCAGTTCTGGGAGGAGATCTCTGCCACGTTGAAGTCGCTGGCCGACGGGGCCGACCTGCTCATCACGTTTCTGAATTTCGAGCCGCCTGCCGTGAATGTCGCAGAGTATTACGGTATTCCGTTGGCTACCGTGCACGTCTCACCGGTGCGCCCCAACGGCCGGATGCTCGGATTCCTGCCGCCGGTTTTGGGGCGCTATGCGCTGATGGTGTACGAGTGGGTGAACTGGCGCGGGGTGAAGAAGTTCGACGATGCACAGCGCCGTCAGCTTGGCTTGCGTAAGGCGACAGTCTCCTCGCCGCGGCGGATCACCGAGCGCGGATCACTGGAAATTCAAGCCTACGACCAGGTTTGCTTTCCCGGACTGGCCACAGAATGGGCGAAGTGGAACGGCCAAAGGCCCTTTGTCGGAGCACTGACGATGCAGTTGACAACGGCAGGCGACGACGAAGTCGCTGCGTGGATTGCCGCGGGAACTCCGCCGATTTTCTTCAGCTTCGGCAGTACCCCGGTCAGGTCTCCCTCCGACACGCTCGCCATGATCGAGAACGCTTGCGCGGAACTGGGTGAGCGGGCACTGGTGTGCGCCGGCTCGAGCGACTTCAGCCAGGCCCTTGATTCCGACCGGGTCAAAGTCGTGGACACGATGAACTTCGCGGCCGTGTTTCCAGCCTGCCGCGCGCTCGTTCACCACGGTGGCATGGGCACCATGTCCGCGGGGCTGCGCGCAGGAGTCCCCATGCTGGTGTACTGGACGGCCCTCGATCAGGCGATCTGGGCAGCTCGTGTCAAACAGCTGAAAGTTGGTCTAGGCCGGCGTATCTCGGCTGTCACCAGCGAATCACTCGTCGCCGACCTGCGCACGATTCTCGATCCCGAGTATGTTGCCCGGGCCCGTGAGGTCGCTACTCAGATGACCAGACCGGACGAAAGTGTTGTCAACACCGCGGATCTCCTGGAGCGTTTTGCCATTCAAGGCTTCTTGACCGACGTCGGGTAGCCCTCACGCGGCCGGGTGAGCATCGGGGCTCAACTCAGATGATGCCCAATCCCTTTACCACCTGCAGTAACCCGATCATGACAAAGATGCCGATCATCACCTGGCGGCGATTTGCCAGCGCCCAGTCGTGCACCGGTTGCAGCACCGCCTGGGTGCGCACCGGAGCGATCAGGTGGCTGACAACGGCGACTTCGAAAACCGCGAACATCGCGACGACGAACAGGATGACGGCGATGATCTGCGTGCCCGTCGAGGCCCCGGAGGACACGACGGTGGTCGTGACGAACAGGACCAATGGGAAACCGGGCAGGAATCCCATGCCGCAGACCAGGGCGACCCACAAAGCGCCACTGTCCCAGGCTCTTTGAAGACGCCCGAATAGCCGCCGGATTGCCGACTTACCCTCCGTCGCCTCCTCCATGCCGGCAAAAGGCGAAGAGATCGGGGCCGGCTTCTCGGACTCCAGCAACTGGCCCGGTGCGTTGCCGCTCGGTGCCGGCACCTGCGCTCGCCGACGCACCCAGAAACGCACTGCGATCAGCGCGGCGACCGACAGCACGAGCACACCCATGCCGAGCTGTATGTGCCGGGTCGCGGCGTTGGCAGCAGGGGCCTGAGGGCTGAACATCGGCGCGCGGTGCAGCAACATCACCGGTATCACCAGAGCCGGAATGTTCGTCGTGAGACAGCCGATCCAGCACACCAGAAGGTTCTGCACAGGACGTGGACGGGAGATCACAAGGAGGATGAGGGCCAGCAGGGCGGGATTGAACGCCATCACAATCGCCATCCCGAACAGTGAGCCCCACACGGCCCGGGACACTACCTGTTGTTTGTTTGTATTTTGTAGCTTTCGCAACCCTGGTGATCTTGATTGTTGTTTGCCCAGCGTGGATGAGGGTCGGGTACGGGGAGCGGACACCTGCCGATGGGCGCCGAGAGTACTTGCCGTCGTGCCGGTTTGATCGTGGGACGGGTGCGCCCGACGGCGAGACCGATGCGCCGGTAACTGACCCGTCCTCCGGCGATCTGGGAGCTGCCAGGCGTCCTGCCCGGGAATATGGTGTCGACACCCATCGACTGATGGATCCATCTGATGCCCGTCGAACCCTTGCGCAGGTTCGTCCCGAGCACGTGCTCAGTTTTGGACCGGAACTGACAGGGGATCGGGATAATGACCGATGTCTCTGGCACCCCAAGGGTGCGACAACTGAAAGGTTCGAGGTCTCCGCGATGAAATTTGTGCTGGCTTTCTACGGGACTCGAGGTGACGTCGAGCCCGGTGTCGCGGTAGGCCGTGAGTTGTTGCGTCGCGGACACGACGTACGCATGGCGGTCTCGCCCGATCTGGTTGAGTTCGTCGAGACGGCTGGTCCGACAGCCATAGCGTGCGGGCCCGATGTGCGTGTATGGCAAGACCTGAACCGCGACTTCTGGGCACGCTTCTTGCGCAAGTTCTGGAAGAACTTCTGGAGAGTGCGGGATCTGGCCGGGTTGTTGCGCGAGGAATGGCATCTCTTCGACCAGTACTGGCAGGAGGTCAGCAAGACGCTGACGTCACTGGCGGATGGGGCGGATCTGCTGTTCACCGGCGTGATCGGCGAGGAGGCTGCGGGCAACGTCGCGGAGGCCTGCGACATTCCGTTCGCCATGCTGCATGTGTTTCCGCTACGGCCCAACGGCCAGCTCGTTCCCGCCTTACCGGCGCGGTTGGCCCGCACGATGATGAGGGTGTCGGAGTGGTTGAGTTGGCCGATGATGAAACGGCTCGAGGATCCGCAGCGGAGGGAACTGGGCCTACCGAAGGCCACCGGCCCTTCCGCATGGAGGGTGGCCGAGCGTGGTTCGCTGGAGATCCAGGCCTACGACGAGATCTACTTTCCCGGGCTGGCCGCCGAATGGGCCAAATGGGATGGACAAAGGCCCTTTGTCGGTGCGCTGACAATGGAGTTGCCGACAGATACCGATGACGAGATCGCTGCCTGGATTGCCGCAGGGACACCGCCGATCTGCTTCGGCTTTGGCAGCATGCCGGTCGATTCGGGCGCTGACACGCTGGCGATGATCGGCGCCGCCTGTGCGGAGTTGGGTGAGCGGGCGGTGGTGTGTGCCGGCGCGAGTGACTTCAGCAACGTCCCGCATCCCGACCACGTGAAAGTGGTGGACACCATGAATTACGCGGCCGCCTTTCCCCTCTGCCGTGCGGTGGTGCACCACGGTGGTGCGGGCACCACCGCCGCGGGTCTACGCGCCGGCGTCCCCACATTGATCCTGTCGACCGATCTGGATCAGACGCTGTGGGGAGCCCGGATCAAGCGGTTGAAAGTGGGGACCGCCCGGCGACTTTCAGCCACGACACAAAAGTCGTTGGTCGCAGACCTGCGTACGATCCTCGAGCCGCAATATGCGACTCGCGCCCGAGAAGTCGCAACCCAGATGACCAAACCGGCCGAGAGCGTTGCAGCCACCGCCGACCTGCTGGAAAAGTTCGCCCATCTCAGGCGAGTGGGCTGATCGTCCCGGCGCAAGTCAATGCCATCGACCAGGCGGCTTCTGCGCGAAAACTCTTGGATCTGTGAGTGATCGAGCGTTGGCCCCAACCCGGGGCGGCCGCAGCACCCATCGCATTTTGCGACTTCTGATCGGATCATGACCGCGATGATCCATGATGGTCTACGTGGATAGCAGAACCCGCGACATTGCGAACATGCCCCGGGGCGGACCAGACGCTTCCTGGCTGGACCGGCGTTTGCAGACCGATCGGCTCGAGTACCTGGATCGCGACGACGTCGACGATCTGAAGCGCAAGGTCATGGATTCACTCGACCGCGCCGGAGGACGGCGTGGGATCGGTATTCACGACAAGTGCGCCCGGATGGTGCTTCGCGAGGTGGCCGAGGTGCCGTCACCGAAGATCCTCGAGCTCGGCGCCGGCCTCGGCGGGCTGTCGCGCAAGCTACTGGACAAGCATCCCACTGCGCAGGTGACGGTCACCGACATCGAACCCGCGTTTGTCGCGGGTATGGCCGCAGGCGACCTCGGCAGTCACCCCCGCGCCACGGTGCGGGAAATGGATGCCACCGAAATCGATGCGCCGGAAGGCTATTACGACCTCGCGGTGTTCGCTCTGTCGTTGCACCACCTGCCCCCTGAGCTCGCCGCCCGAGTCTTCGCGGCAGGCACCCGGGCAGCGAAGAAGCTCCTGATAGTCGACCTTCCCAGGCCGCCGGCACCCGTGCACATCGCGTTGTTGGCGGTGGTGCTGCCGCTCATCAGAATCTCTCCGTTGCAACACGACGGATTCATCAGTTCGCTCCGCGCCTACAGCCCGTCGGCTCTGCGTGCGCTGGGCCACCACGCCGACCCGTCCATCACGGTCGAGTTCCGGACTCGGCGTGGACTCGGCCCGACGGTGGCGGTCGCCAGCCGCTCCTGACCCGGCGACAACCAGCGGAATCGACTCTCACCTGCAGGTCAGATGCTGTTCAAACCCTTGGCGATCAGCATCGTGCCGGCCAGTACGCACATGGCCACCAGGATCTTTCGATGATGAGCCCACGCCCAATCGTGTAGTCGTTGCACGATGGCTTCGGTTTTCGCAGGCGCGGCCAGATAGCTGACCAGGACGACCTCGACAACGGCGAGCATCCCGACGACGAACGCGATGGTCGCGGTGATCTGCGTGCCGACCGCGGCTCCTGAGACCACGACGATCGCAAGCAGGAACAGGGCTACGTCGGGCGGCGCACCGGCAAACGAGAAGCCGATCACGAACGAGACCCACAAAGATCCGTCTTCCCACGCGTCGTGGCCGCGGCGCAACAACCGGCGGAATACCGAGCGGCCCTCTGCCGGGGCATCCTGCGCGCGGGCCAGGAGTCGCGAGACCGGTGTCGAAGTGTTCGCCTCCGACACCAGGGTCGATGTGCCACCCTCCGGGGCCGGCACCGTCGCCCGCTGGCGCACCCAGAAGTGCACGGTCAGCACCGTTGCAGTCATCAGCGCGACCGAACCCATGCCGATTTGAATGTAACCGCCGGTGGAGCTCTTGGCCCACGACTCCGCGGTGGACTTGAACATCGGCGTGAGGTGCAGCAGCGTCAGCGGAATCACCAACGTGGGAATGGTCGCCGTCACGCAGCCGGCGCCGAACATCAGCAGGTTCTGCACGGGCCGCGGCCGCGAGATCACGAGAAGGGTGATGCCCAGCCGCATGGGATCGAGCCCAACCAGAACACCTAGCGCCAGCACCGAACCCCACACCGCCGAAACACTACTAGGTTGCTCCGGGCTGTCGGCTCTTTTGAAGCCATCGTTGTGCGCAGCGATCACGGCGCACCAAAGTCGGCTTGCCAGAGCTAACTTCGCCCGCGCGCCGACTCCGGTGGCATCACGGTTTCGGCACGGGCAGCCCCCGCAAAAGCTATGCTGCGCCGGTGGCGTCGAGTTCTCTGAGGTTGGACGGGTGAAAGCGGTTACAAAAGATTGCCGGCTGTGCGGATCGATCGGTCCCCACCAGGCAATTGAAGTTCGCGAGATGATGTTCGGCACTCGGGAAACGTTCGAATATTTCAGCTGCGCTGCGTGCGAGACGTTGCAGATTCACGACGCGCTCGAGGGCGAAGAGCTCATGCGCCACTACCCACCAAACTACTACTCGCACAATGCGTCGGCCCAACCCAGCGCGTTCCGATGGCTGGTCACCCAACACGATGCGCACAAGCTGCGTGGCGGCGGCAACCGGATGCTCGGAGCCCTGATCTCGGCTCGGATATCCGAAGGAATCTTCCGCGTGCTTCTCGGAGGAGACGTCGTCAGGATGCTTGCTCAACTTGAAGTTGAGCGTGACGCTCGAATTCTGGACGTAGGTTGCGGTACCGGTGAACTGCTCGACCGGTTGAGTCGAATTGGATTCAACAATTTGCTCGGTGCGGATCCGTTCATCGCGGCCGATGGCGAGTCCGCTGAAGGCGTGCCATTGATGAAACGCGATTTGAACACCGTCGATGGCAAATTCGACCTCCTGATGTTCAACCATTCCCTCGAGCACGTCCCCGATCCGGTCGCGACACTCAAAGTTGCGTACGAGAAGCTCGCTGTGGGCGGAATGTGCCTGGCTCGTGTGCCCACGACCTCGTCAGAAGCTTGGACCACCTACCGGGCGGACTGGGTGCAGGCTGATGCACCCCGGCACATGGTCATACCGTCACGGCAGGGAATGGCGATGGCGGCGGAGAAGGCCGGACTGCGAGTCGTCAGGACGTTCGATGATTCGAATTTGGGCCAGTTCCTCGGCAGCGAAGCGTATCGACGTGACGTTGCGGTGACCGACCCCAAGATTCTCCGAATGTTCGGCCCCAAGCAGCTGTGGGAGTGGGAGAAACGCGCTCTATCGCTCAACCAGCGGCAGCGCGGCGACCAAACCGGGTTTGTGCTGCAGGCGATGTGAGGCGTCGGACAGCTGGAAATCCGCTCTGCCGCAATCGAATCTAGCTGTCGGCATTAGGCAACCCTTAATTGGTCTTGGCGCATCGACCGAGCGGCACCCGCCGAGTCAACGATTGAATCCGAATCACCCAAACCGCGCCGAGTCCATGCCCGTTCGAAGCTAGAGTCATCGAAACCATCTGGACATACAAGCTGGGGGCCCTTTTCACGTGACCGATCTCGACGTTCGATCTCTGTACCTCGACCTGATCCGAGGCAACCTCACCAGGTACGGGATGCACGAGCGTATGCCCGCGCAGTGGACGCTGCGGCGACGTCTGTACTTCAAGACCCTCAATCGCATGATGGTCCGCGGCGGGGCGTATCGACTCGCCCGCGCCACGCCGAACGAGAATCGCAGCACGCTCGTTCAGCACAAGCGCGACTTGGGCATCGACTGGCCGGCGGAGGCCGAGACGATGATCGGAATGCAGCGGCTCACCAGTCTTCAGCATTGCGTCGAGACTGTGCTGGCGGAGGACATCCCGGGCGACCTGATCGAATGCGGAGTGTGGCGTGGCGGGGCCTGCATCCTGATGCGTGCCGTACTGGCTGCCTATGGCGATGAGACGCGAAGTGTCTGGGTGGCGGATTCCTTCGAGGGCCTGCCACCGGCAGACCCCGAGAACTACAAGGCCGACAAAGGCCTCAGGACGCAGAGCCTTGCCGGGATCCTCGGTGTGTCCGAAACTGAGGTCAAGGCAAACTTCCAGCGCTACGGACTGCTGGACGACCAGGTCCGCTTTCTTCCTGGTTGGTTCAAGGACACCCTGCACGATGCGCCGATCGATCGCATCGCTGTGCTGCGGGTCGATGGCGATCTGTATGAATCCACGATCCAAGCGCTCGAGGCGCTCTACCCGCGACTGTCTCCGGGGGGCTTCTGCATCATCGACGACTACCACGATCTCAAGCCGTGCCGGGAAGCCGTCACCGACTACCGCGCGGAGCATGGGATCACCGCCGAGATCGTCGACATAGACGGGACTGCTGTGCTGTGGCGCAAGTAGCGCCGGCACGGCTGTCGCCGTCATTGCGCAGGCGCGCAAGGTAATTGAGAGGCCAGAGTCCACGATGAAATTCGTACTCGCGAGCTACGGCACACGCGGCGACATCGAGCCTTTGGTTGCCGTCGGCCGCGAGCTGCTGGGCCGCGGACATGACGTGCGGATGGCTGTCCCGCCTGATCTGGTTTCCTTCGCCGAGGCGGCCGGGCCGACGGCGATTCCGTACGGGCCCGATCTGCAGGCTGTCCTGGACTCCCACCGCGACTTCTGGACCCATTTCTTCCGCAACTTCTGGAAGGTCCGGGAACTGATCAGGTTGCGGCGCGAGGTCGTCGAGCCCTTTCACCAGTGCTGGAAGGACATCATCGCCACATTGACGTCACTGGCCGACGGTGCCGACTTGCTGTTCACCGGCGTGAACTTCGAGGACGCCGCGGGCAACGTCGCCGAGTACTACGATATTCCGTTGGCCACCCTGCACCTGTTCCCGTTGCGGGCCAACGGCCAGTTCGTACCGTTCCTGCCTGCGCCGTTGGGCCGTTCAGCGATGAAGGCCTCTGAGTGGGTCGCGTGGCGCAACGCGAAGAAAGTCGAGGGTATTCAGCGCGGTGAACTGTCGCTGCCGAAGGCCACAGCGCCCTCACCGTGGCGGCTCACCGAACGCGGCTGTCTGGAGATTCAGGCGTACGACGAAGTCTGCTTTCCCGGCCTCGGCGCCGAATGGGCGCAATGGTCTGATCAACGGCCCTTTGTCGGTGCTTTGACGATGGATCTGCCCGGCGATTCCGATGACGAGGTCGCGTCGTGGATCGCCGCGGGAACACCGCCGATTTTCTTCGGCTTCGGCAGCTTGCCGATGGAATCCGGCGCCAAGACACTCGCGATGATCAGCTCGGTCTGCGCGGAGCTGGGCGAGCGTGCGTTGGTGTGTTCCGCCGGAACCGACCTGAGCGACGTCCCGCCGTCCGATCACGTGAAGGTGGTCGGTGCGATGAACTACTCGGCCGCTTTCCCCGCCTGCCGTGCCGTCGTTCACCACGGGGGATTGGGCACCACGGCTGCGGGGCTGCGTGCCGGAGTTCCCACCCTGATCCTGTCGACGGACCTCGATCAGACACTGTGGGGCAGGCGGGTGAAACAGCTGAAAGTGGGTACTGCCCGCCGTTTTTCGGGCACCACCGAAAAGTCGTTGGTCGCAGACCTGCGCACCATCCTCGACCCGCAGTATGCCGATCGAGCCCGCGAGGTCGCCGCGCGGATGACCAAGCCTGCCGAAAGCGTGATGGTCACCGCCGATCTCGTGGAGAAGCTGGCCGGCCTCGGCCGGCCGTGACCGACGTCGAATCAGCTTCGCGGCGCGTTACTACTGCGAGTTGTGCGACCCGTGAGCGCTGGCGGGGCAGTGTGTTGGGGCCATTGACACCCGTGATGGCGGTGTGGCGTCTCTGATCGCGCGAACGTGGATCACCCCGCCGCGATGCGGCACGAACGTGACATGTTTCGGTCGCTGCTTCTCGTCTGCCGCGGTGGTGGTTCTCAACTCGACCCTGCGGAGGATCTCACGTAGTACGAGCCGTATCTCGACCATGGCGAAGGTGGCGCCGAGGCAGCGGCGGTTCCCGCCGCCGAACGGTAACCAGGTCGTCGGGCTCAGGGTGGTGCCGAGCATGCGATCGGGGTCGAACCTGTCCGGATCCGGGTACACCGTGGGGCTGGCGTGCACGAGCCCGATCGCCGGGTCGACCATGATGCCCGCGGGAAGCCGGTAGCCGCCCACCTCGACCGGCTCCTTCAGCACGCGTCCCGAGCTGAACAGCACCGGACGGATCCGCAGCGTCTCTTTGATCACCGCGTCGAGGTACTCGTCACCGGCAGGATCGCCCGCCGCGCTGGCATCGGCGGCCTGCACGGCCTTGGCCAACGCCACCGGGTGGCGGGTCAGCCGTTCCAGTGCCCAGGACAGGGCCGTCGCGGTGGTCTCGTGCCCGGCCGCGATCGCCGTCAGGAGCTGGTCTCGCAGTTCGCTGTCGGACATCACGCGGCCGTCGTCGTCGGTGGCGCGGACCAGCATGGCCAGCACGTCGGTGCGTTCGGCGAGGTTGGGGTCGGCGCGACGGTCGGCGATCTCGGCGTAGAGCAGGGCGTCGGTCTCCGCGAATCGTCGGCCCACTCCTCGCCACGGGTGGTGGCGCCGCAGACTCGGCTTCGTAATCGCCGGTGTTTCCCACGATTTCATGTAGAGCAGTCTCGGCACGACCTTGCGCAACGCGGCCAGCCGTGCTGGGTCGCTGGCGCCGATGACGGTCCGCAGGATCACTTCCAGCGTGATCTCGGTCGTCTTGGGCGCCACCGGGAAGCTCTTGCCGACCTCCCAGCCGGCGATGTTCGCGGCCGCGATCTCGGTCATCTGAGCGGCCTGGTTTGCGACGGCATCGCGGTGGAACGCCGGCATGGTCAGGCGACGCAGGCTGTGGTGTGCGTCCTCGTCGAGCACGAACAGCGAGCTGTCGCCAAGAAGTCCACGAAAAAACCAATGCGCTTCGCCGGAATGAAAAACCTTGGGGTCACCGGCATATACGGTCTTGATATCGGCGGGATCCGCAAGGTACACGACCGTACCCGAAAGTGGAATCCGCAGTGTGAACATGTTGCCGTAGCGGCGTTTGCACCCCTTCAGGAAGCGCAAGCCGTAGCCCGCCATCAACGCGGACTGCACCACCATGGGAAGCGGAGGTCCAGGCGGCAGTGCGGTTTTGGCGGTATTGCTCACTTCTGCGCGATCCCTAGCTACTAGATGGTACGTATGCCGACATGACGACCTCGGGCTGTGACCGACGCTGATCGCCGGTCGCGGGGGAGCAAGTGCTCCGGGTCGATCCACGGTCGCAGCTCTGGGTTCTACGGTAACTCCCAACCGTACGTTGTCGGTTGGGGCGCGGGGCACTTTCGACGGATCGTCTCCCGGCGGAATCCTGAGCGGATGCACAGCGTTTGTTGATCGATTGAATTTGTATTTCCTATGAGCTCTAGGGATCGGCCGATGGCTCGATGACGCGTCGCCGATGCCGACTACCCGCCGGTCAGCAAAATTCTGGCAAACCATGACACTATCGGCGAAATGGCTGGTGTCGACGTTGGCAGCAGGGCGCTTACCGGGCGCATACCAAGGTCTGCTGGCTAATTCGCCATGTTAACGGTGGTCCTGCAGACTGTTCCCGCATCGCACCACGCCTGCCGGACGTAGAACAGCAAATATTGACGATTTTCCTAAAATCGCTTGCCAGTCGGACCGTCTGGGTTAGGTTTAGAACGTGTTCCATTTAGCTCGCCCAGATGGTGTGGAGAACAGGTGAGTATCAATCCATTCGACGACGACAACGGCAGCTTCTTCGTCTTGATCAACGACGAGGAGCAACACAGCTTGTGGCCGGCCTTCGCGGATGTTCCAGCCGGATGGCGGGTGGTCTACGGCGAGGCGAACCGCGCCGCATGCCTGGAGTACATCGAGCAACACTGGGCCGACATTCGGCCGAAGAGTCTGCGAGACAGGTTGGCACAGGGTCGGACTGTTGATCAGTAGTCGGCGGGCTGCGACCGATGGAATGTGATCACGAGAGACTCCCGCTCACGCGGGGCCAGTTGGACATTTGGCTTTCGGAGGAAACCGGCCTCGCGGGTGTCAAGTGGCAACTGGGCATGCTGGCGCGGATTGACGGCGTCATCGAACACGAAGTGCTCCAACGAGCGATTCGTCATGTGGTGCGCGAGGCTGAACCCCTCAGAGCTACCTTCGCCGAAGCCGATGGCCAGGTTTTCCAGACGGTAGTTGACTATCCGGATGTCGAGCTTGTCCGCCACGACCTGACGGAGTCGTCTGATCCGGCGCAGGACGCCTATCGGGTAGCGTCAGCGATCCGGCAGACGCCGATGCCGCTCAGCGGCCCGTTGTTCAAGTTCGCGCTGCTGCAGACACGCGCCGACGAGTTCTACTTTTTTGTGTGCTGCCACCACATCGCGATCGACGGAATCGGGATGGCCCTGGTCTGCCACCAGATTGCCGCTGCCTACACAGCAATCGCTGGTGCCGCGCCGATGCCACCTGCGATCTTCGGCTCATTGAAGAGCCTGATCGATTGTGAGTCGGAATACGAGGCTACCGAGGATTACCTCGACGATCAGGCCTATTGGGCCAGGAACGTTCCGCCCGAGAGTGAACACCGCTCTGGACCGGCTCTCGGAGTCGCAAACCCGCCCAACCAGTATGAGCCTTCTGCGCCGATCCAGCTGGCCTCTTCCGTCGTGGCCAGGGCCCGCGGTCTGGCGAAAGCCCTGGGGGTGCGTCGTGCCTCGGTGATCACCGCGGCCTACGCGCTGCTGGTGCATGGCGAGATCGGGGGAACCGAGGTCGTACTCGACCTTCCGGTCAGCCGGCGGGTGCGTCCAGAGGCACTGATGGTGCCCGGCATGGTGTCCGGGGTTGTGCCTTTGATTTTGGGCATGTCGCCGCAGTCGACTGTGGCGGCCTTGTGTGAGCATGTCGACCAGCGGTTCCGAGATGCGCTGCGCCATCAACGATTCCCGTTGCGCGCGATCGAGAACAAGTCGCGATTCCAGGGCACGGGACAACCGTCGGCCCGGCCTGCCATCAATTTCATTCCGACCATTCCCGAGGATCAGTTCGGTGGCGCTCCGGCATCGGGAACCGTCACACACACCGGCCTGGTGGATCAGTTCGGTCTGGTCTTCCTCCAGAAAGACGAGGACCTTCTTCTCAGCACGACGGGCGTGGGCGAGCTGTTCGTCGGTTGCGACGCCCGCGATTTGGCGGATCGCTTCGAGCGGGTTCTGACCTCGATGACCGCCGATCCGGGACGGCCGCTTTCCGCGATCACTGTCCGCGCTGACGTCGAGGAACTCGACGGGTGGGGTAACCGGGCCGCTTTGAATCGGACGATGCCGGTGGCGGCGTCGATCCCGGTGCTGTTCGACGCGCAGGTGGCTCGAGATCCGGCGGCGGTCGCGGTCAGCTTCGGTGCCAGTTCGATGTCGTACCGCGGATTGGATGCCGCTTCGAATCGGTTGGCGCACCTGCTGCTCGAGCAGGGCGTGGGGCCCGGGCACCGGGTGGCGTTGTTGTTCCCACGTTCGGTCGAGGCTGTGGTGGCGATCATGGGGGTGCTGAAGACCGGTGCGGCGTATGTGCCGATCGATCCTTCGGTGCCCGACGCACGGCTGGATTTCGTACTGGCCGACTCCGAGCCGGCGGTCGCGGTAACGACCGCTGATCTGGCCGATCGGCTGGATGGGCGCGGGTTGACGGTGATCGATGTCAATGACCGCGCGGTCTACAGCCAGCCGGGTACGGCGCTGTCCGTAGGGCCGACGCCTGACGACATCGCGTATTTGATCTACACCTCGGGGACGACGGGTGTGCCCAAGGGTGTGGCGATTCCGCATCGGAATGTGGCGCGGTTGCTGGATGCGATCGATCGTGATGTGGACTTGTCGGCGGGTCAGGTGTGGACGCAGTTCCACTCATATGCGTTCGATTTCTCGGTGTGGGAGATTTTCGGTGCGCTGCTGCACGGCGGCCGGTTGGTGGTGGTGCCCGAATCGGTGACGCGCTCGCCTGAGGAGCTCCACGCCTTGCTGGTCGCCGAGCGGGTCAGTGTGTTGAGTCAGACGCCGTCGGCGTTCTACGCGCTGCAGGCGGTGGATGCGGCCCAGCCGGAAAATCGGATGGCGCTGGAGGTCGTGGTGTTCGGCGGGGAGGCGCTGGAGCCGTCGCGGCTGAGCCCGTGGTTGGCCGAACATCCGAGGCTGCCGCGGTTGATCAATATGTACGGAATCACCGAGACCACGGTGCATGCCTCGTTCCGTGAGATCACCGCTGCCGATCTGGGGAATGTGGTCAGTCCGATCGGTGTGCCGTTGGCGGATCTGGCGTTTTTCGTACTGGACGGTTGGTTGCGTCCGGTGCCCGCCGGGGTGGTGGGCGAGTTGTACGTCGCCGGTGCGGGTTTGGGCTACGGGTATGTCGGTCGGGTGCCGTTGACGTCGACGCGATTCACAGCGTGTCCGTTCGGGTCGCCGGGGATGCGGATGTATCGCACCGGGGACCTGGTGTCGTGGCGCGCGGACGGGGAACTGCAGTATCTGGGCCGTGCCGATGAGCAGGTCAAGATCCGTGGCTATCGCATCGAATTGGGTGAGATCCAGTCTGCGCTGATGGCGTTGGACGGTGTCGAGCAGGCGGTGGTGATCGCCCGTGAGGACCGGCCCGGGGACAAGCGGCTGGTCGGTTATGTCACCGGGACCGCCGATCCTGCTGTGTTGCGTGCCGCGCTGGCGGAGAAGCTGCCGCCCTACATGGTCCCGACCGCTGTGGTGGAGATCGAGGCCCTGCCTTTGACGGTCAACGGAAAACTCGATATTCGAGCGTTGCCGGCCCCGGAATACCAGCATGTCGATGGCTACCGGGCTCCGAGCACGCCCACCGAGGAGATCCTGGCCGGCATCTACGCCCAGATCCTCGGCCTGGACCGCGTCGGTGTGGACGCGTCGTTCTTCGAGCTGGGTGGCGACAGCATCCTGTCGATGCAGGTGGCCTCCCGTGCTCGGGCCGCAGGACTGACGTGTCGCCCACGAGACATCTTCGTCCAGCAGACCGTGGCCCGACTTGCCCAGGTGGTCGAGGCGACCGGTGTCACCGACCAGCCCGCCGACGAGGGTCTCGGTCCGGTGGTGGCGACCCCGATCATGCGCTGGCTGAAGGGCCTGGAGCGTGCCGACGGCCCGATCGACGAGTTCAATCAGACGGTGGTGCTGCAGGCACCCGCCGGTGCCTCCGAGGACGACGTCGTAATCCTGTTGCAGGCCTTGCTCGATCTGCACGGCATGCTCCGATTGCGTGCCGAGGACGACGGCACCGGCGCATGGTCGCTGACAGTGCCCGACGCGGGGGCAGTCGACGCCGGTCAATGCTTGCACTCAGTGGACGTGCTGTCCGATGAGTCGCTGGTGGCGGCCAGGTCAGCGTTGAACCCTGCCGCCGGGGCGATGCTCCGCGCGCTGTGGGTGACTTCCACGAGTCAGCTGGTGCTGATCGTTCACCATCTGGCGATCGACGGTGTGTCATGGCGAATTCTGTTGGAGGACCTCAACATCGCCTGGTCCCAGCATCGAGGCGGCCAACCGGTGGTGCTGGCGCCGGCGGGTATGTCGTTCGCCCGATGGGCGGGCCTGCTGGCGCAGTTCGCGCAGGATCCGCACGTGACGGACCAGACGTACGCATGGCGGCAGGCGGTGGCCACACCGCCGGCGCTGCCCGCGCCGCAACCCGAGGTCGATACCTACCAGACCGCCGGGCAGCTGTCGATGACGCTCGACCGCGAGACCACCCACCTACTCCTCGGTGAAGTGCCCGCGGCGTTTCATGCAGGCACTCAAGACATTCTGCTGATCGCGTTCGCGCTCGCGGTCGCCGAATTCTCACGTGGCGGCGGCGCCCCGATCACCATCGATGTCGAGGGCCACGGCCGCACCGAAGAACTCGGCGCCGATCGCGACATCGACCTGTCGCGCACGGTCGGCTGGTTCACCACCAAATACCCGGTAGCCCTGGCGGTTCGCGAATTGCGTTGGTCCCAGGTGGTCGCCGGTGACGCGGTGCTCGGGACCGTGATCAAAGACGTCAAAGAGCAGCTCCGCGCTCTGCCGGACGGCCTGACCTACGGTCTGCTGCGCTACCTGAACCGCGACGTGGACCTTTCCGGACCCGACCCGGCGATTGCGTTCAACTATCTGGGCCGCCTGGGTGGAACCGCCGGCGATACGTCCGGCGATCGGTGGCAGATCCAGCCCGAGGGCTTGTCGTCGACCCGCGCCGCCGCGGCGGTGCCCACGTCACTCGGGCATACCGTCGAACTCAACGCAGCCACCCTCGACACGGACGCCGGCCTGCAACTGAACGCCGACTGGACGTGGGCACGCTCGGCGCTCGATGACGAGCAGATCAGTCGATTGAACCGGTTGTGGTTCGAGGCTCTGGTCGGCATCTGCGAGCATGTGCGAAGCGGTGGCGGCGGATTGACTCCATCGGATATCGCCCCCGCGGAGCTGAGCCAGGACGAGATCGACGAGCTCAGCCGGCACCACCGTATCGCCGACGTCCTGCCGCTGACCCCGTTGCAGCAGGGATTGCTCTTCCACGCGGACACCGCACAGGGCTCCGACGACGTCTATGCGATGCAGCTGGATGTCGCGCTGAGCGGCCCGCTCGACGCGCAGCGGCTGGGCGAAGCGGTGCAGACGGTGGTCCGCCGACATCCGCAACTGGCGGCCCGGTTCTGCGGACAGTTCGAGCAACCGGTGCAGGTCATCCCCGTTGATCCCGTGGTGCCCTGGCAGTACATCGAGTTGGAAGTCAACGGCATTGGCACCGACGGTCACATCGAGGAGATCTGCGCCGGCGAACGTGCTGCGGTCTGCGATCTGGAGAACCAACCCGCGTTCCGGGTCGCGCTCATTCGCGTCGCGCCCGACCGGCATCGGTTCGTGCTGACCGCTCACCACATCGTGCTCGACGGCTGGTCGATGCCGATCTTGCTCCAGGAGATCTTCGCCGGGCTCAATGGGCAACGACTGCCCGCCGCCGCGCCGTATCGCAGTTTTGTCACCTGGCTCTGCGAACGTGATAGCGCCGGTGCCCATGAGGCGTGGCGCGAGATCCTGGCAGGGTTCGAAACGCCGACGCTGATCGGTCCGCCCGAGCGAGATGGACTGGGGCAGCGAGGTGTTGAGTCGTTCCGGCTGTCCGAGGAGATCACGAGGGCGCTCGGCGATCTGGCACGCTCGCATCACACCACCCCCAGTGTCGTGTTGCAGGGCGCGTGGGCGCTACTGCTCAGCTCGCTCACCGGCCGGCAAGACATCGCCTTCGGCACGACGGTCTCCGGACGCCCCGCCGACGTTCCCGGCTCGGATTCCATGGTGGGCCTGCTGATCAACACGGTGCCGGTGCGGGCGATCCTCCACCCGGACACCACCACCGCGGACCTGTTGCAACAATTGCAGGGCGCCCACAACGACACCCTCGAACACCAGCACGTGGCGCTCAACGACATCCACCGGATCACGGGCCAGGACAGACTGTTCGACACCCTCCTGGTCTTCGAGAACTACCCGGTCGATGCCACGGCACTGTCGAACATCGACGGCTTGGCGATCACCAAGTTCGATTTCCGCGAATCCAACCATTACCCGTTGGCGGTGCAAGCTCTGCCGGGCCGCGAACTACAACTCCGCGTCGAATATGACTCCGAGGTGTTCGGCCTCGACGCCATCGAGGCCCTGATCGAACAGCTGAATGCGGTTCTGTCAGCGATGACGGCAGACCCGCGGCGGCCGTTGTCGTCGGTGGATCTGCTCGACGAAGCTGCCCACGCATGTCTCGATGCGTGGAGCCATCGGGCGGTGTTGACCAAACCGGCTACGGCGGAGTCGATTCCGACGTTGTTCGCCGAACAGGTGGCCCGCACCCCAGATGCGGTGGCGGTCACTTTCGATGGCCGGTCGATCACGTATCGGGAGCTCGAGGACGCCGCCGACCGGTTCGCGCACGTGTTGTCTGCTCACGGTGCGGGCCCGGGCGAGGTAGTGGCGCTGTTGTTCTCCCGGTCCTCCGAAGCCATCGTGGCAATTCTCGCTGTATTGAAAACCGGCGCGGCCTACGTTCCGGTCGATCCTGCGCTACCGCTTGCCCGCATCGAGTTCATGGTGGCCGATGCCGCGCCGGTCGTGGCGGTCACCACGGCGGCACGGCGGTCGCGCCTGGACGGGTGCGAGGTTCCGGTCATCGACATCGGCGATGTCGCGGCGACCGCAGACTCCGTTTCGGGAGCTCGCTCGAGCAATACCCTGACGGGCCCGGCGCCCGATGACATCGCGTACATCATCTACACCTCGGGCACCACCGGCGTCCCGAAAGGTGTTGCCATCCCGCACCGCAACGTGCCGGGCCTGTTCGGATCCCTCGGCGCTCACGTGTCGTCGGGACCGGGGCAGGTATGGACGCAGTGGCACTCCTACAGCTTCGACGTCTCGGTCTGGGAGATCTTCGGTGCGTTGCTCCATGGGGCGCGCCTGGTGGTCGTGTCAGAGTCGGTCGCCGCATCGCCCGACGACTTCCACGATCTGCTGGTTGCCGAACATGTCACCGTGCTGAGCCAGACCCCATCCGCTGCTGGCATGATCGCGCCCCAGGGCCTGGAATCTGCGGCGTTGGTGGTGGCCGGCGAGGCGTGTCCGCCCGAGCTGGTGGAGCGCTGGGCTCTGGGCCGGGTGATGATCAACGCCTACGGTCCCACCGAGGCCACGGTGTACGCGTCGATCAGCGCGCCCCTCGCCGCGGATTCGGTGGTGCCGATCGGCGCGCCGGTCGCCGGGGGAGCGTTATTCATCTTGGACGGTTGGCTGCGTCCGGTGCCGCCCGGAGTCGTCGGTGAGCTGTATATCGCCGGTCGCGGTGTGGGGACAGGATATTGGCGCCGGTCGGGGCTGACTTCTTCGCGGTTTGTGGCGTGCCCGTTCGGGGCGCCGGGAACCCGCATGTACCGCACCGGCGATCTGGTGCGGTGGGGCCTCGATGGTCAAGTGCAGTATCTGGGGCGAGCCGACGAGCAGGTGAAGATCCGCGGCTACCGCATCGAACTCGGTGAGGTCCAGGCCGCCCTGGCCGCACTCGACGATGTCGTGCAGGCCGTGGTTGTCGCTCGCGACGACGGCCCCGGGGGCAAGCGCCTGGTCGGTTACATCACCGGCACCGCCGACCCGGACCAGATCCGTGCTCGGCTCGCGGAGCGACTCCCGAGCTACATGGTCCCGTCTGCGGTGCTGGTCATCGACACGGTGCCTCTGACAGTCAATGGCAAGCTCGACCGACGCGCCCTGCCGGCACCGGACTACGTTGGCGGCGAGGGCTACCGGGCCCCGGCCAACCCGGTCGAGGAGATCCTGACCGACATCTACATCCGTGTTCTCGGCGTGGACCGGGTGGGCGTCGACGATTCGTTCTTCGATCTGGGTGGGGACTCCTTGTCCGCCATGCGCCTGGTCGCGGCGATCAACAAATCGCTGGATGCCGGCATCGCTGTGCGCTCCTTGTTCGACGCGCCGACAGTCGCGCACCTGGCCTCCCATATCGGTGGGCACGAGGCTCGGTTGGAGCCGGTGGTGGCCCGTGAGCGGCCCGCGGTGGTTCCGCTGTCGTTCGCCCAGTCCCGTTTGTGGTTCCTGGACCAATTGCAGGGTCCGTCAGCGGTTTACAACATGACGGCTGCGTTCCGGGTCAGCGGTGTTCTGGACATCGACGCCATGAATGAGGCGTTGGCCGACGTGGTGGCTCGCCACGAAAGTCTGCGCACCCTGTTCGTCGCACCCGACGGCGTTCCACGTCAGGTGGTGATGGCCCCTGGGCAAACGGAACTCGGCTGGGATGTCGTCGCTGCCGGCGGGTGGACACCGGAGGAGCTGCAGGCTGCTCTCGAGGCCACAGCACGGCATACATTTGACCTGTCCAGCGAGATTCCCCTGCGGGCACGACTTTTCCGCCTGGCCGACGACGAGTACGTACTGGCCGCGGTGGTGCACCATATCGCCGCAGACGGCTGGTCGATCACCCCACTGGTGGCTGATCTGGGCGTGGCCTACGCCCGCCGTTGCGCGGGGCAGGCTCCCGACTGGGCGCCCCTGCCGGTGCAGTACGCCGATTACACCTTGTGGCAGCACGCGCAGTTCGGCGACTTCGAGGACAGCCAGAGCCGTATCGCCACACAGCTGAGCTACTGGCAGGACGCGTTGGCCGGTATGCCCGAGCGTATTGCCCTGCCCACCGATCGGCCGTACCCGCTGACGACCGATCAGCGCGGAGCCACGATGACAGTGGACTGGCCCGCGGAGTTGCAGCAGCAGGTTGCCCGCGTGGCACGTGAGCACAACGCGACCAGCTTCATGGTGGTTCAAGCGGCGCTCCTGACCCTGCTTGCGAAACTCAGCGCGAGTTCAGATGTCGCGGTGGGTTTCCCGATCGCCGGACGTCGCGATCCCGCGCTGGATGAACTGGTCGGCTTCTTCGTCAATACCCTGGTCCTGCGGGTCGACCTGGCCGGGGACCCGACGGTTACCGAGATGCTGGCTCAGGTCCGCGCGCGCAGCCTGGCCGCCTTCGATCACCAGGATGTGCCGTTCGAGGTGCTCGTCGAGCGGCTGAACCCGACTCGATCCCTGGCCCACCACCCACTGATCCAAGTAGCGCTGGCATGGCAGAACCTCGCCGGGTACGACATCAATGATTCAGCTGTCGGCCTGGAGTTGGGCGATTTGCAGGTCACTCGGATGCCGGTGGACACCCACACCGCCCGAATGGATTTGAATTTCTCGCTGGCTGAACGCCGGACCGATTCCGGCGAGCCCGCCGGAATCGGCGGCACGGTGGAGTTCCGCACCGACGTGTTCGACGCCGATACCATCGCCACACTGATCGCCCGGCTGCAGCGGGTGCTGACGGTGATGACTGCCGACCCGACGGCGCGATTGTCGTCGGTCGATCTACTCGATGACGACGAGCATGCCCGGCTCGCTGCGATGGGCAATCACGAAGCGCTGACCCGTCCGGCTCCCCGGCCGGTCTCGGTCCCCGCGTTGTTCGCCGAGCATGTGGCGCGCACCCCCGGGGCGACGGCGGTCACCTACGGTGACCGTTCGTGGACCTATCGTGAACTCGATGACGCTGCGAACCGGTTGGCGCACTTGCTCACCCGCCGGGAAGCAGGCCCCGGCCAGTGTGTCGCGGTGCTGTTCAACCGGTCCGCCGAGGCGATCATCGCGATCCTGGCGGTCCTCAAGACCGGCGCGGCGTATCTGCCGATCGATCCGTCGGTGCCCGATGCACGGTTGGAGTTCGTACTGACCGACGCCGCGCCGGTGGCCGTGGTCACCACCGCCGATCTCGCCGAGCGGGTGCAGGGGCGCGGTGTCGCGGTCGTCGACGTCAGCGAGGTCGATGCCACGGCCGCCGCTGGTGGGTTGCCGACGCCGCGCGCAGATGACATCGCCTACCTGATCTACACCTCGGGTACCACCGGTGTGCCCAAAGGTGTGGCGGTCACCCATCACAACGTGACCCAACTGCTGGAGTCCCTCGATGCCGGGCTGCCACGCCCGGGAGTGTGGCCCCAGTGTCACTCCCTGGCCTTCGATGTCTCGGTGTGGGAGATTTTCGGCGCCCTGCTCCGTGGTGGACGGGTGGTGGTCGTACCCGAGGACGTCGCGGTCTCACCGGACGACTTCCATGCCTTGCTGGTCGGGGAACGAGTCGACGTTCTCACCCAGACACCCTCTGCGGTACGGGCATTGCCGACCGAAGGCTTGGAGTCGGCGGCCTTGGTGGTGGTCGGCGAAGCCTGCTCACCCGAGGTGGTCGAGCAGTGGGCTCCCGGCCGCGTGATGATCAATGCGTACGGACCCACCGAGACCACGATGTGCGTGGCGATCAGTGCGCCCCTGCAGCCCGGCCACGGCGTGCCGATCGGCTCACCGGTTCCCGGAGCCGCGCTGTTGGTGCTCGACGAGTCGCTACGTCCGGTGCCTGCCGGAGTGATCGGTGAGCTCTACGTGGCAGGTGCGGGTCTGGCGTATGGCTATGTGGGCCGAACCGGGTTGACCGCCTCGCGATTTGTCGCGTGCCCGTTCGGCGGCATCGGCACGCGGATGTATCGCACCGGAGACCTGGTGTGCTGGCGCCCGGACGGTCAGTTGCAGTACCTGGGCCGCGCCGACGAGCAGGTCAAAATCCGCGGCTACCGCATCGAACTCGGTGAAGTCCAGGCCGCATTGGCAGCGCTCGATGGCGTGGAGCAGGCGGTGGTGGTCGCCCGCGAGGACCGTCCCGGCGACAAGCGGCTCGTTGGCTACATCACCGGCACCGCCGATCCGGCCGGGATCCGTGCTGAATTGTCGGACCGGTTGCCCGCCTTCATGGTGCCCGCCGCCGTGATGGTGTTGGACGCGATTCCGTTGACGGTCAACGGAAAACTCGACACCCGTGCGCTTCCCGCTCCCGACTACGGCTCCGGGGACGGGTATCGCGCCCCGGCAGACGCGGTGGAAGAGGTCCTGACGGGTATCTACGCCCAGGTTCTCGGGCTGGACCGGGTCGGTGTCGACGACTCGTTCTTCGACCTTGGCGGCGACAGCATCTTGTCGATGCAGGTGGTTGCCCGGGCCCGCGCCGCGGGGCTGGTGTGCCATCCGCGTGATGTCTTCGTCGAGCAGACGGTGGCCCGGTTGGCGCGCGTAGCCGGAACGGCCGGCGCATCGCGGGGCCCGGTCGACGAAGGAGTCGGACCGGTGCCGGCGACTCCCATCATTCGGTGGCTGAACGACGTGGAACGCGCCGACGGTCCCGTGGACCAGTTCAACCAGACGGTGCTGTTACAGGCGCCCGATGGGGTGGCCGAGGCCGATGTCGTAATCATGTTGCAGGCCTTGCTCGATCGGCATGGCATGCTTCGGCTGCGAACCGGGGATCCTGACGCGGGCTGCTGGTCGTTGACCGTGCCCGAGGCAGGCGCGGTCGACGCGCATGGATGCCTGCAATCGGTGGACACCCTTACGGATGAGGCGCTGGTGGCGGCGCGGTCGCGGTTGAACCCGGCCACCGGGGTGATGCTGAGCGCGCTGTGGGTGACCTCGACGAGCGAGCTTGTGCTGATCGTCCACCACCTCGCTGTCGACGGGGTGTCGTGGCGAATTGTCCTGGAAGACCTCAATCTCGCGTGGGCACAGCGTCGCGGCGGACAACCGGTGGATCTGCCGCCTGCTGGGACGTCCTTCGCGCGGTGGGCCGAACTGCTGGAGACGCACGCCGACCACCCGGACGTTGTGGCTCAGGCCCCGGTGTGGCGGCGGGTGGCGGCCACCCCTGCGGTGTTGCCGGCGGTGTGCCCCGACGCGGACACCTATCAGACGGCCGGTCAGCTCGCGGTGTCCCTGGACGCCGGAACGACGCGCATGTTGCTCGGCGAAGTGCCGACGGCGTTCCACGCCGGGGTGCACGACATCCTGTTGATCGCGTTCGGGCTTGCGGTGGCCGAATTCTCCGGGACGTTGGGCACACCGGACATGCCTATCGCCGTCGACGTCGAAGGGCACGGGCGTCAGGAAGAACTGGGCGGAACCCTCGATCCGAACACCGATCTGTCGCGCACTGTCGGGTGGTTCACCACCAAATACCCGGTGGCATTGAACTTCGCGGGCCGCACCGGGGGACTGACCTGGTCCCAGGTGGTAGCCGGCGATGCGGCACTGGGCTCGGTGGTCAAAGACGCGAAGGAGCAACTCCGTTCGCTCCCGGATCCGCTGACCTACGGCCTGCTGCGCTACCTGAACGCCGACGTTGATCTGGACGGGGCCGACCCGAACATCGGGTTCAACTACCTGGGGCGTCTTGGCGGCGGATCCACCGCGGCAGCCGATGAGCTGTGGCGGATATCCGCGGATGGTCTGTCGGCCACCGGTGCGGCCGCGGCGATACCCATGCCGTTGACCCACACCGTGGCACTCAACGCGGGCACCCTCGACACCGATTCGGGCCCGCAGCTGCAAGCCAATTGGACCTGGGCACGCTCGGCTGTCGACGACGCACAGATCAGCCGGCTCAGCAAGCTGTGGCTGGACGCTCTGGCCGGCATCTGTGCGCACGTGCGAAGCGGCGGGGGTGGACTGACGCCGTCGGACATCGCGCCGGCCCGGCTCAGCCAGTCCGAGATCGATGAGCTGGCGCGGCAATACCGGATCGCCGACATCCTGCCGCTGACCGCGTTACAGCAGGGACTCGTCTTCCACAGCACTAGCGCGCAGAATCCCGACGACGATCTCTACGTGGTGCAGTTGGACATCACCGTCGCCGGTGTGCTCGACGAGCACCGGCTGCGGGATGCCGTGCAGGCCGTGGCCACCCGCCATCCGCACCTGGCGGCCAGGTTCTGCGAACAGTTCGACGAGCCCGTGCAGATCATTCCGGCCGATCCCACCGCAGGGTGGCGGTATGTCGAATTAGGCACCGCCGCAACCGAAGAACAGATCCAGCAGGTGTGCGCGGACGAACGCGCAGCCGTCTGTGATCTGGCCCATCCACCGGCCTTCCGGGTGGCGATGATCCGCACCGGACACAACCGGCACCGGGTCGTGCTCACCAACCACCACATCGTGCTCGACGGGTGGTCGCTGCCCATCCTGCTGCAGGAGATCTTCGCCGGCTATCAGGGACAACGGCTGCCCGCGGCCACACCGTTCCGCAGCTTCATCAACTGGCTCGCCGATCGGGACCTCCCCGCCGCCCACGCCGCCTGGCGCGAGGTGCTGGAAGGTCTTGACAGCCCGACCCTCGTCGGCCCGTCGCAGAAATCGAAGCTGGGGCAGCGGGGCGTGCTGGCACATCGAGTGCCCGCGGAAACCACCCGCGCGCTCAACGAACTGGCGCGCTCACATCGGACCACCGCCAACATCGTCTTGCAGGGCGCCTGGGCGCTACTGCTGAATTCGCTGACCGGCCACGGCGACATCGTGTTCGGCACGGTCGTCTCGGGGCGCCCGGCCGAGGTCGTGGGCGCGGAATCGATGGTGGGCCTGCTGATCAACACGGTGCCGGTGCGCGCGGATATCACCGCGGCGACCACCACCACTGGCCTGCTCGACCAGCTGCAACGTGCGCAAACGAAGACCCTTGAGCACCAATATCTCTCGCTCAGCGAGATCCACCGCATCGCCGACCACGACCGACTGTTCGACACCCTGTTCGTGTTCGAGAACTACCCGGTGGACACGGGCGCGTTGTCAGGCGGCGACGGTGGGTTGGAGATCATCGAGGTCGCCAGCCACGAGTCCACCGACTACCCGCTGACGATGCAGGCCATACCCGGTGACGAACTGCGCCTGCGTCTCGAATACGACACAGCCGTCTTCGACGTCGCCGACATCGAAGTTCTCGCCCACCGCATCGAGGCAGTGCTGGAGGCGATGACGACCGATCCGGGTCGCTCGCTGTCGACTGTGGACCTGCTCGACGAGGCCGAGCGCAGCCGTCTGGCGCGCTGGGGGAACCGGGCGGTGCTGTACGACTTGGCGCAGCCGGCGTCGGTGCCGGAATTGTTTGCCGCGCAGGTGATGCGGGCACCGGAATCGGTGGCACTGGTCTGCGGGGATCATTCACTCACGTATCGAGAACTCGACGAGTCCGCGAATCGGTTGGCGCACTTGCTCGTCGGTCACGGGGTGGGTCCCGGCGAGCGGGTGGCCTTGATGTTCCCGCGTTCGGCCGAGGCCATCGTGGGGATCCTGGCGGTCCTCAAGGCCGGGGCGGCCTACCTGCCGATCGATCCGGCGCTGCCCGAGGCCCGCGTGGAGTTCATGCTGACCGACTCCGCCCCGATCGCCGCGGTGACCACCACCGAGTTGGTCGACCGGTTCGACGGGCACGGCCTGATGATCTTCGACGTGACGGACCCCGTCGTCGCCGACCAGCCCAGCGCGGCGCTGACGCCCCCGGCTCCCGACGACATGGCTCACATCATCTACACCTCGGGGACCACCGGACAGCCCAAGGGTGTGGCGGTCACCCAGCGCAACGTGGCGCAGCTGTTCGACTCGCTCCAGATCGGGATACCGCTGGAGCCGGGACAGGTGTGGACGCAGTTCCACTCGTATGCGTTCGACTTCTCGGTCTGGGAGATCTGGGGCGCGCTGCTGCACGGCGGGCGGCTCGTGGTGGTGCCCGACACGGTGACCCGTTCCCCGGAAGACTTCCATGCCCTCCTGCTGCGCGAGCAGGTCACGGTGTTGACGCAGACCCCGTCGGCGGTGGGAGTGCTGCCGGTGCGGGGCCTGGACGCCGCGGCGTTGGTGATCGGCGCGGAGCCCTGCCCACCGGAATTGGTGGATCGCTGGGCGCCGGGACGGGTGATGGTCAACGTCTACGGCCCGACGGAGACCACCATGTGGTTGTGTGCCAGTGCGCCACTGGCCGCCGGGACCGGAGCTCCGCCGATCGGTGCGCCGACGGCGTGGGCGGCGTTCTTCGTGCTGGACGAGTGGCTGCGTCCGGTGCCCGCAGGCGTGGTCGGTGAGTTGTACCTGGCCGGCGCGGGCGTCGGCATCGGGTACTGGCGCCGGTCGGGGCTGACCGCATCCCGCTTCATGGCTTGCCCGTTCGGGGAACCCGGCACGCGCATGTATCGCACCGGAGACCTGGTGCGGTGGCGCGCCGACGGGCAGCTGGACTACTTCGGCCGCGCTGATGAACAGGTCAAGATCCGCGGGTACCGCATCGAACTCGGCGAGATCCAGTCGGCGCTCAACGCGCTGGACGGCGTGGATCAAGCGGCGGTGATCGCCCGCGAGGACCACCCGGGCGACAAGCGTCTGGTGGGTTACATCACCGGGACGGCCGACCCCGTGCAAGCCCGTGCCGCACTTGCCGAACGGCTGCCGGGCTACATGGTTCCCGCCTCGGTGGTGGCCCTCGCCGCGCTGCCGGTGACGGTGAACGGCAAACTCGACACCCGGGCGCTACCGGCGCCGGACTACCGGGATGTCGACCACTACCGTGCGCCGGCCAGTCCGGACGAGGAGATCCTGGCCGGCATCTACGCGCGGGTCCTGGGTGTCGATCGGGTCGGCGCCGACGACTCGTTCTTCGATCTGGGCGGGGATTCCGTCTCGACGATGCGCCTGGTCTCCGCGATCAACGCCAGTATGGATACCGAACTTTCGGTGCGGACGGTGTTCGAAGCGCCCACGGTTGCCCAGCTTGCGCTGCGTATCGGTGAAGGCGAACAGCGACTGGCACCGTTGGTGGCCGGTGAGCGCCCCGCTGTGATCCCGCTGTCGTTCGCCCAGAACCGGTTGTGGTTCGTCGACCAGCTGCAGGGACCGTCGCCGGTCTACAACATGCCGATCGGTCTGCGGCTTCATGGACGGCTCGACGCCGACGCGTTGGGTGCGGCACTGGGCGACGTCGTGGGTCGCCATGAGAGCCTGCGCACGCTGTTCGATGCGCCCGACGGAACTCCTCGTCAGGTGGTCACGTCCGTCGACAGGGCCGACTTTGGTTGGGCCGTCGTCGATGCCACCGGCTGGACCGAGAGCGCGCTGAACGATGCCATCGACGGCGCGGTTCGGTACAGCTTTGACCTGGCTTCCGAAATCCCCTTGCAGGCCAAGGTTTTCCGCGTCGCCGACGACGACCACGTGCTGGTGGCGGTGGTGCACCATATCGCCGCCGATGGCTGGTCACTTGCCCCACTGGTGCGTGATCTCAGCGTGGCCTACGCCGGCCGCTGCGCAGGGGCGGCACCCGACTGGGAGCCGCTGGCGGTGCAGTACGTCGACTACACGTTGTGGCAGCGCGAGCAGCTGGGCGATCTCGACGACTCCGACAGTCCCATCGCCGCGCAGTTGACCTACTGGGAAGACGCGCTGGCCGGGCTCCCGGAACGTATCGCGCTGCCCACCGATCGGCCCTACCCGCCGGTCGCCGATCAGCGCGGCTCCACCGTCGCGGTCGACTGGCCGGCCGAGTTGCAACAGCGAGTGTGCGCGGTGGCCGGCGACCACGGCGCGACGAACTTCATGGTGATGCAGGCCTCGCTGGCGGTGCTGCTGTCCAAGATGAGTGCGAGTTCCGATGTAGCCGTTGGATTCCCGATCGCCGGGCGCAGTGACCGCGCCCTCGAAGAGTTGGTGGGCTTCTTCGTCAACAACTTGGTCCTCCGGGTGGATCTCGCCGGGGACCCCACCGTGGCAGAGGTGTTGGCCCAGGTGCGGGCCCGGAGCCTGGCCGCCTTCGACCACCAGGACGTGCCGTTCGAGGTTCTGGTGGAGCGGCTCAACCCGACCCGCAGCCTGACCCATCACCCACTGGTTCAGGTGGCGTTGGCGTGGCAGAACCTTCCCTGGCAGGACACCGGCCCCGCCGGCGGGCTGAGCCTGGGAGACCTTCAGGTCACGCCGTTGCCGGTCGACACGCAGACCGCCCGCATGGATCTGACGTTCTCCCTCGGGGAACGCTGGACGCCCGAGGGCGAGCCCGCCGGGATCGGCGGGGCGGTGGAATTCCGGACCGACGTGTTCGACGCCGACAGCATCGAGGCGTTGATCGCACGGTGGCGGCGGGTTTTGGCGGCGATGACCGCCGACACGTCCCAGCGGATCTCGTCGCTCGATCTTCTCGACGAGGCCGAGCGCGCGCATCTGGACGGGTGGGGTAACCGGGCGGTACTGAATGCTCCGGCGACCGCCTCGGCCACAATCTCGATTCCGGCACTGTTCGCCGCACAGGCTGCCCGAGTGCCCGAGGCCGTGGCGATCAGCTTCGACGGCAGCCGCATGACCTACCTGGAACTCGATGACGCCGCGACTCGACTGGCGCGCAGGCTGGCGGCTCACGGCGTCGGTCCGGGTGCATGCGTGGCGTTGCTGTCGGAACGCTCGGCGGAAGCGATCGTGGCCATGCTGGCGGTGCTCAAGGCGGGCGCCGCGTACCTGCCGATCGACCCCGTGTTGCCCGATGCGCGAATCGAATTCATGCTCGCCGACGCCGGGCCGACGGTCGCGATCGTCACCGCAGGCCTGGCCGACCGGCTGGCCGGATGTGACCTGCGGGTCATCCGTGTCGGCGATGTCGCGGAACAGGATCGCGACGGCGTCCCCGGCGCCGCATTGCCGGTGCCGCACCCGGACGATGTCGCCTACGTCATCTACACCTCGGGCACCACCGGCGTGCCCAAAGGCGTGGCGATCACCCACCGCAATGTGACCGCACTGTTGGGGTCGCGCGACACCTTCCTGGCGGGACAGGCGTGGACGCAGTGGCATTCCTACGCCTTCGACGCCTCGGTCGAAGAGATCTGGGGCGCACTGTTGCACGGCGGACGGCTGGTGGTCGTGCCCGAGTCGGTGGCCCGCTCACCGGAGGACCTGCAGACTTTGCTCGTCGCCGAACAGGTGGATGTCTTGAGCCAGACCCCGTCGGCGGTGGCGATGCTGTCGCCCGAGCGGCTGGGCGCGGTGTCATTGCTGGTGGCCGGTGAGGCCTGCCCGGCCGAGTTGGTGGACCGCTGGGCGCCGGGCCGGGTGATGGTCAACGCCTATGGTCCGACCGAGACCACGATATGTGCTTCCAGGACTGCACCTTTGGCCGTAGGTGCAGGGGCGCCGTCGATCGGTGCACCGGTGCCGGGTGCCGCGTTGTTCGTACTGGACGGGGCGTTGCGCCGGGTTCCGCCCGGGGTGGTCGGCGAGTTGTATGTGGCCGGCCGCGGTGTTGGCGTCGGCTATCTGGGCCGGGCGGACCTGACCGGTTCGCGATTTGTGGCCTGCCCGTTCGGATCTCCGGGACAGCGCATGTACCGCACCGGAGATCTGGTGTGCTGGGGCCCCGATGGGCAGCTTCGCTACGTCGGGCGTGCCGATGAGCAGGTCAAGATCCGCGGCTATCGGATCGAGCTTGGTGAGATTCAGTCGGTCTTGGCCGGCTTGGACGGCGTCGAACAAGCCGCGGTGATCGCCCGGACCGACCGTCCCGGGGACCAACGACTGGTGGGCTACGTGACCGGGACCGCGGACCCGGCGAAGCTGCGCACCCAGCTGGCCGAGCAGCTGCCCGCCTATATGGTTCCGGCCGCGGTGGTTTCATTGCCGACGCTGCCGTTGACCACCAACGGCAAGCTCAACACCCGCGCCCTTCCCGCACCCGAGTATCAGGACATCGACCGCTACCGCGCGCCCGGCACCCTCACCGAGGAGATCCTGACCGGGATCTACGCCGCGGTGCTGGGAGTGGAGCGGGTCGGGGTCGACGATTCCTTCTTCGATCTGGGTGGAGATTCCCTGTCGGCGATGCGCCTGGTGGCCGCCATCAACACCGCTCTCGACAGCGGTCTTGCGGTGCGGGTCCTGTTCGAGGCGCCTACCGTGGCGCAACTGGCGCCGCGGATCGGCGGCGAAGAGGCTCGGCTGGATCCTCTGGTGGCCGGTCAGCGGCCCGCCACGATTCCGCTGTCGTTCGCGCAGTCCCGGCTGTGGTTCCTCGACCAACTGCAAGGCCCCTCACCGGTTTACAACATGGCCACCGCGCTTCGGATCAGCGGGGCGCTGGATGTCGACGCCCTGGGCGTCGCGCTGGCCGACGTGGTGGCCCGCCACGAAAGCCTGCGTACCGTCTTCCCGGCGGCCGAGGGAATCCCGCGGCAGTCGGTGGTGCCGATCGAGCACGCCCAGTTCGGTTGGGACGTCGTGGATGCCACCGGTTGGTCGGGGGAGCAGTTGCACGAGGCGATCGGCGAAGCCGCCCGTCACACGTTCGATCTGTCCGGTGAAATCCCGTTGCGGGCGAAGCTCTTCCGGCTCGGAGGTGACGAACACGTGCTTGCGGCGGTGGTGCACCACATCGCGGCCGACGCCTGGTCTCTCACCCCGCTGGTGGCCGACCTCGGGGTGGCCTACGCCGGCCGCAGCACCGGGCAGGCGCCCGCCTGGGCTGATCTGGCCGTCCAGTACGTCGATTACACGCTGTGGCAGCGCGCCCAGTTCGGCGACTTCGACGACAGCCGGAGCCGTATCGCCACACAGGTGAGCTACTGGCAGGATGCGCTGGCCGGCATGCCCGAACGGGTGGCACTGCCCACCGATCGGCCCTATCCGCCGGCCGCCGATCAGCGCGGCGCCATCGTTTCGCTGGACTGGTCCGCCGAACTGCAGCAGCAGGTCGCCCGGGTCGCCCGCGAGCACAACGCGACCAGCTTCATGGTGATCCAGACAGCGCTGCTGACCCTGCTGTCCAGACTCAGCGGAAGTTCCGATGTGGCAGTCGGTTTCCCCATCGCCGGACGCCGCGACCCCGCCCTCGACGACCTGATCGGGTTCTTCGTCAACACCTTGGTCCTGCGGGCCGATCTGGCCGGGGATCCGACGGTGGCAGAACTGTTGGCGCAGGTGCGGTCTCGCAGCCTGGCCGCCTACGACCACCAGGATGTGCCGTTCGAGGTACTCGTCGAGCGGCTCAATCCGACCCGATCCCTGACCCATCACCCGCTGATCCAGGTGGCACTGGGATGGCAGAACGTTCCCGGTCAGTCCGGGAGCGCCCTGGCGCTCGGTGACCTGGAGGTCAGCCAGATGCCCGCGGACACCCACACCGCGCGCATGGACCTGAGCTTCTCGCTCGCCGAACGGCGGACCCAGACCGGTGCACCCGCCGGAATCGGTGGGACGGTGGAGTTCCGCACCGACGTGTTCGACACGGCGACCATCGAAACGATGATCAAGCGGTTCGAACTGGTGCTGTCGGCGATGACCGCCGACACGGACCGGCACCTGTCCTCGATCGATCTGCTCGATGACGTCGAACACGCCCACCTCGACGCGATCGGCAACCGCGCCGCGCTGGCGGGGTCGGTGCCGCCCTCGGATCCGGTATCGGTCCCGGCATTGTTCGCCGCGCAGGTCGCGCGGAACCCGGAAGCCGTCGCGGTCACCTTTGACGGCCGGTCCCTGACTTATCGCGCACTCGATGAGGCGGCAAACCAGTTGGCGCACCTGCTGATCGGGCAAGGTGTCGGACCTGGTCGCTACGTGGTCCTGCTGCTGGAGCGCTCTGCGGACGCCATCGTCGCGATGCTGGCGGTGCTCAAAGCGGGGGCCGCTTACCTGGCGATCGACCCCGCGCTGCCCGCAACCCGGATCGATTTCATGCTGGCCGATGCCGCCCCGGTAGCCGCGATCACCACCAGCGGTCTGGCCGACCGACTGGACGGCCATCGCCTGCGGGTGATCGACGTCGGCGATCCGGCGGTTGAGCACCAGCTCACCACCGCGCCCGCAGAACCGGCGCCGGAGGATATCGCGTATCTCATCTACACCTCGGGAACGACCGGACTGCCCAAGGGCGTGGCCGTCAGCCACCACAACCTGACTCACCTCGCCCGGTCCACCCCTGCACACCTGCCGGAGAATCAGGTTTGGACGCAATGTCATTCGTACGCTTTCGACTTCTCGGTATGGGAGATCTGGGCTGCGCTGCTGGGCGGGGCACGCCTGGTCGTGGTACCCGAGTCCGTCGTGAGTTCACCCGACGACTTCCATGCCCTCCTGGTCGGCGAGCGGGTCAACGTGCTCACCCAGACCCCGTCGGCGGCCGGGGCGCTGTCCCCGCAGGGGCTGGAGTCGGTCGCGTTGCTACTCGGCGGTGAGGCCTGTCCGGGTGAAGTGGTCGATCGTTGGGCGACCGGGCGTGTGGTGATCAATGCCTATGGCCCCACGGAGATCACGGTGTACGCGTCTATGAGCGCACCGCTGAAAGCCGGGTCGGGGGCCGCGCCCATCGGGGCGCCCGTTCCGACGTCGGCCTTGTTCGTGCTCGACGAGTGGTTGCGCCCGGTGCCCCCTGGGGTGGTCGGCGAACTGTATGTGGCCGGAGACGGTGTCGCGTGCGGTTATCTGGGCCGCTCGGGATTGACCGCAGCACGTTTCGTGGCGTGCCCGTTCGGTGAGCCGGGGCAGCCCGCAAGGCGGATGTATCGCACCGGAGACCTGGTGAGCTGGCGTGTCGACGGGCAACTGCAGTATCTGGGTCGCGCCGATGACCAGGTCAAAATTCGTGGTTATCGCATCGAACTCGGCGAAGTTCAGGCCGCGTTGAGTGGGCTGGCCGGAGTCGGGCAGGCGGTGGTGATCGCCCGTGAGGATCAGCCGGGCATCAAGCGTCTGGTCGGCTACGTCATCCCAGACGCGGCCGGGTCGGTGGATCCGGCTGGGTTGCGAAGCGCACTGGCCGATCGGCTGCCGCCGTACATGGTCCCGGCCGCGATCGTGGTTCTGGACGCATTGCCGTTGACGGTCAACGGCAAACTCGACACCCGCGCGTTGCCTGCACCGGAATATCAGGACGCCGAGCAATATCGTGCACCGGAGACTGCGGTCGAGGAGATCCTGGCCGGCATCTTTGCCCAGGTGCTCGGGCTTGAGCGGGTCGGTGTCGACGACTCGTTCTTCGACCTTGGCGGCGACAGCATCCTGTCCATGCAGGTGGTGGCCCGGGCCAGGGCATGCGGTGTGATGTGCAGGCCCCGTGACATTTTCGTCGAGCAGACGGTGGCGCGACTGGCTCTGGTGGTAGGCCTCGACGCCGATGACACCGGCCCGGTCGACGAGGGCATCGGTCCGGTAGGGGCAACTCCGATCATGCGCTGGCTGGAAGAGGTCGACCGTGCCGGAGGGCCGGTCGGCCAGTTCAACCAGACGGTGGTGGTCCAGGCGCCGCCGGGGGCCACTGTGTCCGACGTCGAGATGGTGTTGACCGCTCTATTGGACCGGCATGCCATGTTGCGTGCGCGCGCTGAAGACGACGGGGCCGGAAGCTGGTCGTTCGTAGTGCCCGAGAAGGGTTCGGTGCGAGCGCATCTGGAGTCGGTCGATGTGCTGTCCGACGACGCGTTGATGCGAGCCCGGTCCCGGCTGGACCCGAGTTCCGGGGAGATGGTCAGCGCACTGTGGGTGGCCTCCACCGGCCAGCTGGTATTGATCGTCCACCACCTCGCGGTGGACGCCGTGTCCTGGCGGATTCTGCTCGAAGACCTCAACATCGCCTGGGCTCAGCATTGCCAGGGCCAGCCGGTGGCACTTCCGACGACCGGGACCTCATTCGCCCAGTGGACGGAACTGCTCGGTCAGCACGCCAGCTCGGCGGCAGTGGTGGATCAGGCCGACAGCTGGCGGCGAGTGTTGGCGACCCCCTCCGCGCTGCCCGTGGTCCGGCCCGAACTCGACACGTACGGGACGGCCGGGCACCTCACCGCATCGTTGGATGTCGAGACGACCCGGGTCCTGCTCGGCGAGGTTCCGGCAGCGTTCCACACTGGGGTACAAGACATTCTGTTGATCGCCTACGGTCTGGCGTTGACTGAATTCCTGGGCGTCAGCTTGCCGGTCGCCATCGACGTCGAGGGCCACGGCCGAACCGAAGAATTGGGTGAAGCTCTCGACCGAAATATCGACCTCTCACGAACCGTGGGTTGGTTCACCGCCAAGTACCCGGTGAGACTGAATGTCCGAGGGCCCCTGGCCGGGCTCCAATGGTCTGAGGTGCGGGCCGGCCATCCGGCGCTCGGCCGCGTGATCAAGGACGCCAAGGAACAACTGCGCGGACTGCCCGACGGAACGACCTACGGACTCCTTCGCTACCTCAACCCCGACGTCGATCTGTCCGGAGCCGACCCGACCATCGGTTTCAACTACCTCGGCAGACTGGGTGCGACCGGCCCGGCACAGTCGGACGAACTTGCCGGCCTGTGGCAGGTCAGCCGCGATGGGGCAGAGGTCGCCGCGGCCGCCGCGGCCATACCGATGCCGCTCGGGCACACCGTGGAACTCAACGCGAGCACCGCCGAAACCGATGCCGGCCCAAGTCTTCACGCCGCCTGGACGTGGGCGCCCTCGGCTCTCGACGAGGCCCAGATCGGCCGGCTGAGTCAGCTCTGGTTCGAGGCGCTCACCGGTATCTGCGCGCACATCGCCGGCGGCGGTGGCGGCCTGACACCGTCCGACATCGTCCCTGCCCGTCTCACCCAGCCCGAGATCGATGAGCTGAGCGAGCACCACCGGATCGCCGACGTGCTGCCCCTCACACCCCTGCAGCAGGGACTTCTGTTCCAGGCCAATGCAACTCAAAGCAACGATGACGACGTCTACGCCATGCAACTCGACGTCACCATCACCGGCCCGCTGGATCCGCACCGGCTGCGCGATTCGGTGCGCACCGTGGTCAACCGCCACCCCAACCTGGCCGCGCGGTTCGACAAACGATTCGGCGAACCCGTCCAGATCATCCCGGCGGAACCCAGCGTGCCCTGGCAGTACCTCGACATGACCACGGGCACAGATGCCGCCGGTGTGGACGAGCAGATACAGAGGTTGTGCGCCGACGAACGTGCGACAGTCTGCGATCTGGTCCACCAATCGGCATTCCGCGCGGCACTGATCCGGTCTGCGCATGACGAGCACCGGTTCGTGATGACGTATCACCACATCGTGCTCGACGGCTGGTCACTGCCGATCCTGCTGCAGGAGATCTTCGCCGGCTACTACGGGCAGCGGCTTCCTGCCGCCGCTCCCTACCGCAGGTTCGTCACGTGGTTGGCCGATCGAGACGTCGACGCCGCTCACACCGCGTGGCGCGAAGTCCTGGCGGGCTTCGCCACCCCGGCCCTGGTCGCCCCCAACCGGGTAACTCCAGGGCGACGTGCCACCGAGTCGTTCCAATTGCCCGCCGAAACCACCCGAGCGGTCAATGAACTCGCGCGTTCGCAGCACACGACTGCCAGCACCGTGCTCCAAGCGGCGTGGGCGCAGGTGCTCATGTGGCTCACCGGAAAGCATGACGTCGCCTTCGGCGTTGCGGTCTCGGGCCGGTCGGCGGAGGTGGCCGGCGCGGATTCGATGGTGGGCCTGCTGATCAACACCGTGCCGGTGCGGGCCACCATCACACCGGACACGACCATCGCCGGGCTGCTCGACGAACTGCAACGCCATCACGGCGACACGCTCGAACATCAGCATCTGGCGCTCAGTGAGATTCACCGTGCCGTCGGCCACGATCAACTGTTCGACACCCTTTTCGTCTACCAGAACTATCCGGTCGAGACGGTCGCGGCAACGATGGTCGACGGGTTGGCCATCACCGAGGTCAATGGCCGCGAATACAACCACTACCCATTGACCCTGCAGGCCATGCCCGGCACCGAACTGGTTCTGCGTGTCGAATTCGATACCGACGTATTCACTGCGAAGCGCGTGCAAAAAATCGTCGGACGGTTCCAGCGTGTGCTGGAGGCCATGACCGGAGAGGTACAACCATCGTGACTGCCGACGCCAACCGGCGATTGTTGTCGATGGATCTCGACGACGACGATGACGTCGAGGAACTCGACGGGTGGGGTAACCGGGCAGCCTTGAATGAGGTGGTCCCGGTGTCGGCGTCGATCCCGGTGCTGTTCGACGCGCAGGTGGCTCGTCATCCGGACGCGGTGGCAGTCAGCCTCGGTGCCAGTTCGTTGACCTATCGGGAACTCGACGCGGCTGCGAATCGGTTGGCGCACTTGCTGGTCGAGTGGGGAGCAGGTCCCGGGCTGCGGGTGGCGTTGTTGTTCCCACGTTCGGTCGAGGCTGTGGTGGCGATCATGGGGGTGCTGAAGACCGGTGCGGCGTATGTGCCGATCGATCCTTCGGTGCCCGATGCGCGCTTGGATTTCGTCCTAACCGACTCGGCGCCGATCGCTGTGGTCACCACCGCTGATCTGGTGGGTCGGTTGGATGGGCGTGGGTTGACGGTGATCGATGTCGACGACTCCGCCGCGGTCGGCCGGCCGAGCACCCCACCGCTGGTCGAACCAACTGGCGATGATGTTGCGTACCTGATCTACACGTCGGGGACGACGGGTGTGCCCAAGGGTGTGGCGATTCCGCATCGGAATGTGGCGCGGTTGTTGGATGCGATCGATCGTGATGTGGATTTGTCGGCGGGTCAGGTGTGGACGCAGTTCCACTCGTATGCGTTCGATTTCTCGGTGTGGGAGATTTTCGGTGCGCTGCTGCACGGTGGCCGGTTGGTGGTGGTGCCCGAATCGGTGACGCGCTCGGCCGATGAGTTCCACGCGTTGTTGGTCGCCGAACGGGTCAGTGTGCTCAGTCAAACACCGGCAGCGTTCTATGCGTTGGCCGCGGTCGACGCGGCCCGGCCTGACCACCAGCTCTCACTCGAACTCGTGGTGTTCGGCGGGGAGGCGCTGGAACCGCAGCGGCTTTCACCATGGTTGGACCGGCACGCGGTGATGCCGCGGTTGATCAATATGTACGGGATTACCGAGACGACGGTGCATGCCTCGTTCCGTGAGATCAGCGCCGCTGATGTGGGCAATGTGGTCAGTCCGATCGGTGTGCCGTTGGCGGATCTGGCGTTTTTCGTACTGGACGGTTGGTTGCGTCCGGTGCCCGCCGGGGTGGTTGGCGAGTTGTACGTCGCCGGTGCCGGTTTGGGCTACGGGTATGTCGGTCGGCCGGGATTGAGTGCGTCGCGATTCACAGCGTGTCCGTTCGGGTCGCCGGGGATGCGGATGTATCGCACCGGGGACCTGGTGTCGTGGCGCGCGGACGGGGAACTGCAGTATCTGGGCCGTGCCGATGAGCAGGTCAAGATCCGTGGCTATCGCATCGAATTGGGTGAGATCCAGTCTGCGCTGATGGCGTTGGACGGTGTCGAGCAGGCGGTGGTGATCGCCCGTGAGGACCGGCCCGGGGACAAGCGGCTGGTCGGTTATGTCACCGGGACCGCCGATCCTGCTGTGTTGCGTGCGGTGCTGGGGGAGACGCTGCCGCCGTATATGGTGCCCGCGGCGGTGGTGGCTATCGATGCGTTGCCGTTGACGGTCAACGGCAAGCTCGACAAAAAGGCCTTGCCTGCACCGGAATACCAGCATGTCGATGGCTACCGGGCTCCGAGCACGCCCACCGAGGAGATCCTGGCCGGCATCTACGCCCAGATCCTCGGCCTGGACCGCGTCGGCGTCGACGAATCATTCTTCGATCTCGGCGGTGATTCCTTGCAGGCCATGCGCCTGGTCGCCGCCCTCAATCGGACTCTGGGCACCGGCCTCGAAGAGCGCGTCCTGTTCGACGCCCCAACGGTCGCCCAGCTGATGCTCTGCATCGGTGACGACGAAGGCCGGCATCAACCGTTGCTGGCCGCGGAACGGCCCGCGGTGATGCCGCTGTCGTTTGCGCAGAGCAGGTTGTGGTTCATCGACCAATTGAACGGGCCTTCACCGGTTTACAACCTGGCGGCGGGTTTGCGCTTGGACGGACCACTTGATGTCGAGGCCCTCGGCGCGGCGTTCGGGGACCTCTTGGATCGACACGAGAGCCTGCGCACGTTGTTCCCGACGGTTGACGGGACGCCTCAGCAACTGATTGTTCCCGCTGAGCTGACCGAATTCGGCTGGGAGGTGGTTGATGCCGTCGGATGGCCGGCCGGCAGGTTGGAGCAGGCCGTCGAGGACGCGGCGCGTCACAGCTTCGACCTCGCTGCCGAGATCCCGCTGCGGGCGAAGGTTTTCCGGGTAGCCGAGGATGAGCATGTGCTGGTGGCGGTGGTGCATCACATCGCCGCCGACGGTTGGTCGATCACTCCGCTGGTGGCCGATCTGGGGGTGGCCTATGCGAGCCGGCGTGAAGGGCAGGCGCCGGGCTGGGAGCCGTTGGCGGTCCAGTACGCGGACTACACGTTGTGGCAGCGCGCCCAGCTGGGTGATCTGGAGGAGAGCGACAGCCGCATCTCCCAGCAGCTGAGGTTCTGGGCGGACGCACTCGGCGGGATGCCCGAACGCCTGGCATTGCCGACCGATCGTCCCTATCCCTTGGTGGCTGACCAGAATGGCGACCGAGTCGATGTGGAATGGCCCGCCGATCTGCAGCAACAGGTGGCTCGCCTGGCTCGCGAACACAACGCGACCAAATTCATGGTGATTCAAGCGGCGCTGCTGACTCTGCTGTCGAAGCTCAGCTCGAGTTCGGATGTGGCGGTGGGCTTCCCGATCGCCGGGCGCCGTGACCCTGCCCTCGACGAGCTGATCGGGTTCTTCGTCAACACGTTGGTGCTCCGGGTCGATCTGGCCGGAGACCCGAGTGTTGCCGAGGTGCTGGCTCAAGTTCGGGAACGCAGTCTCGGTGCGTTCGAGCACCAGGACGTGCCGTTCGAGGTGCTTGTCGAGCGGCTCAACCCGACCCGGTCGCTGACCCACCACCCACTGGTGCAGGTGATGTTGGCCTGGCAGAACGTTCCCGGTCAGACGGGCGAAGACGGCGGCGGGGTGTCGCTGGGGGATCTGCAGGTCACTCAGTTGCCGCTGGACACCCACACCGCGCGGATGGACCTGTCGTGGTCGTTGGCCGAACGCTGGACGGAAACCGGTGAGGCCGCGGGAATTTCCGGCACTGTCGAGTTCCGTACCGATGTGTTCGACGCCGGCAGCATCGAAGCCCTCGTCGATCGGTTGCGGCGGGTCCTCGAGGCGATGGCCGCCGATTCCACCCTGCGACTGTCGGCGATCGATGTGCTCGACGCCGATGAGCGGGCACGTCTGGACACGGTGGGCAATCTGGCGACGCTGACCCGTCCGACCCCCGGTCCGGTGTCGATTTCGGTTCTGTTCGATGCTCAGGTGATCCGTGATCCTGGTGCGGTGGCCGTCAGTTTCGACGGAAGCCACATCACGTACGGGGATCTCGATCGGGCCGCGAATCGGTTGGCGCACCTGCTCGTCGAGCAGGGTGTTGGTCCGGGCCAGCGGGTGGCGTTGCTGTTCTCGCGGTCGGTCGAGGCGATCGTCGCGATCTTCGCGGTGCTCAAAACCGGGGCGGCATACGTGCCGATCGATCCCGCGGTGCCCGATTCCCGAATGGAGTTCATCCTCAGCGATTCCACGCCGCTGGCGGCGATCACCACCACGGATCTGGCCGACCGGCTGGCCGGGCGCGCATTGAGGGTGATCGCCGTCGACGATGCCGCGGTGGCCGGCCAACCCGATACAGCCCTGCCGGGGCCGGGTCCGGACGACATCGCGTATCTGATCTACACCTCGGGCACCACGGGTGTGCCGAAAGGTGTGGCGATCCCGCACCACAACGTGACTCGATTGCTGCAGGCCCTGGACGCCGATCTGGAGTTGTCGGCGGATCAAGTGTGGACGCAGAGTCATTCGCTGGCCTTCGATTTCTCGGTGTGGGAGATTTTCGGCGCACTGCTGCACGGTGGCCGGCTGGTGGTGGTGTCCGATTCGGTGGCACGGTCGCCCGAAGAGTTCCACGCCTTGCTGGTCGCCGAGCGGGTCAGTGTGTTGAGTCAGACGCCGTCGGCGTTCTATGCGCTGCAAGCCGCGGACGAGCTCTCAGCGGGGGCCGGTTCTGAGCTCGAGCTTGAGTTGGTCGTATTCGGCGGTGAAGCACTGGACCCGACTCGGCTGGCGGAGTGGTTCCAGGACCATCCGGTGTTGCCGCGGTTGATCAACATGTACGGGATCACCGAGACCACGGTGCACGCATCGTTCCGGGAGATCACCGAGCTCGATGCGGAGGTCGCGGTCAGTCCGATCGGTGTGCCGCTGAAGCACCTGGCCTTTGTCGTGCTCGATCGCTGGTTGCGTCCCGTGCCGGTCGGGGTGGTGGGCGAGTTGTATGTGGCCGGTGCGGGTTTGGGCTACGGGTATGTGGGTCGGCCGGGATTGAGTGCGTCGCGATTCACAGCGTGTCCGTTCGGGTCGCCGGGGATGCGGATGTATCGCACCGGGGACCTGGTGTCGTGGCGCGCGGACGGGGAACTGCAGTATCTGGGCCGTGCCGATGAGCAGGTCAAGATCCGTGGCTATCGCATCGAATTGGGTGAGATCCAGTCTGCGCTGATGGCGTTGGACGGTGTCGAGCAGGCGGTGGTGATCGCCCGTGAGGACCGGCCCGGGGACAAGCGGCTGGTCGGTTATGTCACCGGGACCGCCGATCCTGCTGTGTTGCGTGCCGCGCTGGCGGAGAAGCTGCCGCCCTACATGGTCCCGACCGCTGTGGTGGAGATCGAGGCCCTGCCGTTGACGGTCAACGGAAAACTCGATATTCGAGCGTTGCCGGCCCCGGAATACCAGGACATCGATCGTTATCGTGCTCCGGCCACTGGTGTCGAGGAGCTTCTGGCCGGCATCTACGCCCAAGTCCTCGGCCTGGACCGCGTCGGCGTCGACGAATCATTCTTCGACCTTGGTGGCGACAGCATTTCGGCCATTCAGGTGATCTGGCGCGCCCATAGTGCCGGTCTGACCGGGCGCCCACGCGACATCTTCGTCCAGCAGACGGTGGCCCGGTTGGCGCGGGTGGTCAGTATGGCCAACAACGCCGGCGGCGTGATCGACGAGGGTCTCGGTCCGGTGGTCGCGACCCCGATCATGCGGTGGCTGAAGGGCCTGGAGCGTGCCGACGGCCCGATCGACGAGTTCAATCAGACGGTGGTGCTGCAGGCACCCGCCGGTGCATCCGAGGACGACGTCGTAATCCTGTTGCAGGCCTTGCTGGCACGGCATGGCATGCTCCGATTGCGTGCCGAGGACGACGGCACCGGCGCATGGTCGCTGACAGTGCCCGACCCGGACGCGGTGGATGCGCGCGAGCATCTGCTCACCGTCGACCTGTTGACGGAAGACGCGCTGGCAGTGGCACGGTCGCGGTTGAATCCCGCCGCCGGGGTGATGTTGAGCGCGTTGTGGAGTTCTGCCACGGGGCAACTGGCGTTGGTCGCCCACCATATGGCTGTCGACGGAGTGTCGTGGCGAATTGTGCTGGAGGACCTCAACATCGCCTGGACCCAGCATCGCGGCGAGCAGCCGGTGCTGCTGCCGCCGACCGGGTCGTCGTTCAAACGATGGGCGGAGCTGCTGGCTGAGTACGCGCACCACCCCGACGTGGTCGGCCGGGCGGAGGCGTGGCGGCAGGTGGCCTCGATCCCACCTGCATTGCCGGCGCCGCGGCCCGCCGAGGATACGTTCGCCACCGCCGGATACCTGTCGGAGTTCCTGGATGCCGAGACCACCCACATGCTGCTGGGTGATGTGCCTGCGGCATTTCACGCCGGGGTGCAAGAGATCCTGTTGATCGCGTTCGCACTGGCGTGGGCCCAGTATCTGGGGACGGGCGGCGCTCCGATCGCCATCGATGTGGAGGGCCACGGGCGCCAGGAGGACTTGGCAAATCTGGGCGCACCCGACGACCCAGAGGTCGACCTATCGCGCACGGTGGGGTGGTTCACCGCCAAGTACCCGGTATCGCTGGCAGTCGGTGGGCTGCGCTGGACGCAGGTGGTGGCAGGCGATGCGGCGCTCGGCGCGGTCATCAAGGACGCCAAAGAGCAGCTTCGAACCCTGCCCGACGGTCTGACCTACGGACTGCTGCGCTACCTCAACCCCGACGTGGATCTGGCCGGATCCGATCCGGTGATCGGGTTCAACTATCTCGGGCGGCTGGGTTCCCCGGCGGCGTACGCGTCCGGTGACGTGTGGCGTTTCAGTCAGGACGGCCTGTCGATGACCGGTGCGGCCGGCGCGATGCCGATTGCGCTGGCGCACTCCGTGGAGCTCAATGCGGTCACCATCGACACCGACAGCGGCCCGCACCTGAATGCCACCTGGACGTGGGCGCCCACCGCACTGGATCGTACGGCTGTCACCCGGATCAGCCGGTTGTGGTTCGACGCCCTGGCGGGGATCTGTGCCCATGTCAGGCGGGGCGGGGGCGGATTGACGCCGTCGGACATCGCGCCGGCAAGGCTGAGCCAGCACCAGATCGATGCGCTGCACAGCGAATTCCCCATCGCCGACGTGCTTCTCCTGACGCCGTTGCAGCAGGGACTGCTCTACCACGCCGGCATCGCGAATTCCTCTGGCGACGACGTCTATGCGGTGCAGCTGGACCTGGCATTGAGCGGTCCGCTCGACGTACACCGGCTGCGCGATGCCGTGCAGACCGTGGTGAGTCGGCATCCGCATCTGGCTGCCCGCTTCTGCCCGCAGTTCGAGCAACCCGTGCAGGTGATCCCCGCTGATCCGGTGACGCCGTGGCGGTATATCGAGTTGGACGCCAACGGCATTGGCGTCGACCAGCAGATCGAGCAGATCTGCGCCGCCGAACGTGGCGCAGTGTGCGACCTCGAGAACCAACCTGCCTTCCGGACCGCCCTCATCCGCACTGCCGAAGACCGGCACCGGTTCGTGCTGACCAACCATCACATCGTGCTCGACGGATGGTCGATGCCGATCCTGATGCAGGAGATCTTCGCCGGCTACCAGGGGCTGCGGCTGCCCGCGGCCTCCCCGTACCGCAGCTTCGTGACGTGGCTGTCCGAACGTGATCACCATGCCGCCCATGCGGTGTGGCGTGAGGTGCTGGCCGGTTTCGACACTCCGATTCTCGTGGGACCGCCGCAGAAGCTGCGGTTCGGGGAACGTTGTGTCGGCTCGTACCGGGTGCCCGCCAAGACCACGCGGGCCCTTACGAAACTCGCGCGCGCGCATCACACCACCGTGAACGTCGTCTTGCAGGGGGCTTGGGCTCTCCTGCTCAGCTCGCTGACCGGCCACCACGACGTCGCCTTCGGAACCGTCGTCTCGGGTAGGCCACCGGAGGTGGACGGTGCGGATTCGATGGTCGGCCTGCTGATCAACACGGTTCCGGTGCGGGCTACCTTCACCCCGGAAACCACCACGGCCGATCTGCTGGACCAGCTGCAAAGTGCCCACAACGACACACTCGATCATCAGCACGTGGCGCTCAGCGACATTCACCGCATGACCGGCCAGGACAGCCTCTTCGACACCGTCTTCGTGTACGAGAACTATCCGACCGATACCGGAACACCACCGGGCGGCGAGGGTTTGGCCGTCACCGGTTTCAGCAGCCGCGACTTCTACCACTACCCGATCGCGGTGCAAGCCGGGCCCGGTCGCGAGTTGGAGCTGCGGGTCCAATACGACACCGAGGTATTCGACGGCGAAACCATAGAAGCGCTGATGGAGCGGTTCAAGAAGGTGTTGGTGGGGATGACGGCCCATCCGGGTCGCCGCGTGTCATCCCTGGATCTCCTGTCGAAGACCGCGTGCCTGGACGGGTGGGGGCGCAAGGCGGTATCGGCTCGGCCGGACACCGGCGTGGTGCCCGCATCCGAAGTCGGTGAGGCCGACGGCCCCTATCGCCCCCCGGCCACCTTGGTCGAGCAGATCCTCGCCAGCATCTACGCCGAGGTGCTGGGCGTCGACCGGGTGGACGTGGAGGAGTCATTCTTCGATGCGGGCGGCGATTCGATTTCGGCGATGCGTGCCATCGCCGCGATCAACGGAGCCCTCGACGTCGAACTCACGATGCTCGCGCTGTTCGACGCGCCGTCCGTACGCAGCTTGGCTCAGCAGTTGGCAAACGCACCGGTTCAATGAACGACTGCCGCGCCGGCCCCGTGCGGGCCGGCGGAGCAGTCACCACATATAGGGCACCAGGCGATAACGCGCCTTCTGCGCGTACTCGCGGTAGCCGTCCAACTCTTCGACGAGCAGCTTTTCCTCATCCCGAATGCGGACGACGAGAACGATGAGGCCCGGTATGACGGGCAGGAGCCCCCAGTAGGAGCCGAGCGCGAGGGGGAAGCCGATGATCGTCAGCACGTTGCCGGTGTACATGGGGTGACGAACCAGCCCATAGAGGCCGGTGGAGGCGAGCTTCTGGCCTGACTCCACCTGCACGGTGGAGGCCGCGAAGCTGTTCTGGATGACCACCAGGCTCGTGACACCCAGTCCGAGGGCCACCAGAACGTCACCGGCAACGCAGATCGCCGCCGGTACCGACGACCAGTCGAAGCGGTGGTCCAGTGCGCTGACCACCACCATCGCCGCCAGCGACAGGTACCAGCCGGCGATGAGGACCTTCTGCACCGTTCGGGTTTCCGCCGCCGGTCCGGCGTGCTTGCGCCGTTGGTGTGCCTCGGGGTTTGTCCGTTGCAAGAAGATACTGGGAATCCACGTCGACAGGGCGAACACGACGAGAAAAGCCCAGGCTTGCCAGAAGTCGAGTGTGCCGGCGAGTGAGAACAGCACCAAGCCGAACACGATGAGTTCAACAAGCCCGAATCCGACTACTCTCGCAACGGCTTTCACGATCCTCCTGTCGTCCGTCGCGGCACAGACTGCCGGCGGGCGCAACCCAGCGCACGGCTCAACCTACCGTCGGTCACCTGCAAGATGGGTGCAATTGACGGACAAGTCATGAGGGTGAAGTGGCGGTCACCGCACGGGTTCCGGACACGAGAGTCGTGACCGGGAAATCACCCGACTGCGCGTACGACCGGGATTGTGGCGGCGGGAGCGACAGCGGACCCGAAGCGTTCTGGCAGGGGTACGCCGAGTCTGCGGTGATAGTCCTGACTCATGATGACGAAAGCACGTGTTGCGGCAATGACAGCGCTACTTACCGCAGGTATCGGTCTCGCGGGTCTGGGTGGAGCTGTCGCGCAGGCGGCGCCCACAGTGCCGCTGCCGGATTACCACTGGTGCCCGGGGGAGTTCTGGCACCCCGAATGGGGTTTCAACTGGGGCGGCGACCGGTGCCATGACGACTATTACTTCGACGGCGAGGCCCGTGACCGCGGGCACTGGCACGGACGCGGCGATTGGCGTCCGGGCTTCTGATCAGCCAGGGGCCGATTGGCGTGTGGTGGTGCCCTCGGTGAGATTCGAACTCACACTGTACGGGTTTTGAATCCGTTTCCTCTGCCAGTTGGGATACGAGGGCGTGCCGATCAGTACTGCGGCCTACCACCATAGAGGATGGCCCCGCAGTCGCCGAACGGCGGCCTCCACGACACAATGATCCTCATGACCGGGTCACCGAAAGACGCTGACAGCCCCCGCCGCGTGCTCATCGCCGAGGATGAGGCGCTCATCCGCCTCGACCTCGCGGAGATGCTCCGGGAGGAGGGCTACGAGGTCGTCGGTGAGGCGGGCGACGGGCAAGAGGCCGTCGAGCTCGCCGAGTCACTCCGGCCGGACCTGGTGATCATGGACGTCAAGATGCCGCGACGCGACGGCATCGATGCGGCTTCTGAGATCGCCAGCAAGCGCATTGCCCCGATCGTCATCCTGACCGCGTTCAGCCAGCGGGAGCTGGTCGAGCGGGCCCGCGATGCCGGAGCGATGGCGTACCTGGTCAAGCCCTTCAGCATCACCGACCTGGTCCCGGCCATCGAGGTCGCGGTCAGCCGGTTCAGCGAGATCGCCGCGCTGGAAAACGAAGTGGCGACGCTGGGGGATCGTCTGGAGACGCGCAAGCTGGTCGAGCGGGCCAAGGGTTTGCTGCAGAGCAAACATCAGATGACCGAGCCCGAGGCGTTCAAGTGGATTCAGCGGGCCGCGATGGACCGCCGGACCACCATGAAACGGGTGGCCGAGGTGGTACTGGAAACCCTCGAGGATTCCGAGGAATCACCGGTTCAGGAGAGCTGATCGGGGGGCCCGGTTGTTAATTATGGGTTTCCGCCGGGCCGAAATTCCGCATTCAGCCAGGACCCACGGACGAACCATTCACTCAACATCCCGCACTCGGGCCGGTGGTTGGCTATGTTCTACCCGAAGCTCCGGCGCCCAGCCCTTCCAAGGTCAGGGCGCCGGTGCCGCTGACAACTCTGACCCGGAGGTGAAGCGTGCGCGGTCGCGTGGCACGGAAAGCATTTGCTCTCGGAAGTGCGGGTGTGGTTGCCCTGGCGATTGCCGGCTGTAACCAATCCTCGCCGGAAGGCGAGGCATCGCAGACCAATTTGAAGATCGTCGAGAAGGTCCAGATCGACGAGAACGGTGCTGAGGTCAAGGCGGCCGAGGGCGTCACCCCGGCCGATCCCGCCGGCGATGGGAAGGCCACCTGCCCGCCGGTGATGATCGGCATGATGGGTGCGCTCAACGGTCCGGACGCCGCGCTGGGCATCAATATCAAGAACGGCGTGCAGCTCGCGATCGACAAGCACAACGCCGCCAACTCAGGCTGCCAGGTGCAGCTCAAGAGCTTTGACACCGAAGGTGATCCGCAGAAGGCGACCGGTGTGGCGCCGCAGATCGTCGACGAGGCGTTCATCGTCGGCCTGATCGGGCCCGCGTTCTCCGGGGAGACCAAGGCCACCGGCGACGTGTTCAACCAGGCCGGTCTGGTCGCGGCCACCGCATCGGCCACCAACGTCACGTTGAGCGAGAACGGGTGGAAGACGTTCTTCCGCGGCCTGGCCAACGACGGCGTCCAGGGGCCCTCGGTGGCCAACTACCTCAAGAACACGCTGGGCAACAAGAAGGTGTGCGTGGTCGACGACAGCACCGACTATGGGCTCGGGCTGGCCGAGGCGGTGCGGGAAACCCTTGGCCCGGTTGCGGATTCGTCATGCAACATCTCGGTGAAGAAGGGTGACAAGGAGTTCTCCGCCGCGGTCACCCAGATCAAGGGAGCAGCTCCGGATTCGGTGTTCTACAGCGGCTACTACTCCGAGGCCGCGCCGTTCGTCCAGCAGCTCAAGGACGGCGGCGTGACGGCGACCTTCGTCAGCGCCGACGGCACCAAGGACCAGCAGTTCGTCGACCAGGCCGGTGAGTCGTCGAAGGGCGCGTTGCTGTCCTGCCCGTGCGGTCCGGCCACCGGGACGTTCGCCGACGAGTACACCCAGAAGTTCGGCCAGGCCCCCGGCACCTACAGCACCGAGGGCTATGACCTGGGCACCATCCTGCTCAAGGGCATCGACTCCGGTGCCATCACCCGGCCGGCACTGCTCGACTTCGTCCGCAAGTACGAGGGCCAGGGTGTCGCCCGTAAGTACCAGTGGACCGACAAGGGTGAGCTCACCACCACTCTGATCTGGATGTACGAAGTCAAGTAGCCACGAGACGAAACGCGTCCGAGACCGTCACCAGGACTCGGACGCGTTTCGTTACACACCACTTCAGTCAGGAGCCGCCACCGGATGATCTACCAGTGCGTCGAGCAGTCCGCCTGCCTGGCATCCAACATCAGTTTCAACCTGGATGGCCTGCGAGACGGCTTCTGGCAGTTGACGATCGACGGCCTGTCCTGGGGCGCGATCTACGCGCTGGTGGCGGTGGGCTACACCCTGGTCTTCGGTGTGCTGCGCCTGATCAACTTCGCCCATTCCGAGATCTTCATGCTGGGCATGTTCGGCGCCTACTTCTGTCTGGACGTCATTCTCGGTTTCGCCCCGAGCGGCAACGCCTACAACAAGGGCGTCGCGCTGACAGTGCTGTATCTCGGGATCGCCATGCTGTTCGCGATGTTGGTCTCGGGATCGGCGGCGGTCGGTCTGGAACTGATCGCCTACCGGCCGCTGCGAAAACGCAATGCCCGCGCGCTGACCTTCCTCATCACCGCCATCGGTATGTCGTTCGTACTGCAGGAGTTCGTGCACTTCGTGTTGCCGAAGCTCCTGAAGGGCTACGGCGGGAGTAACGCTCAACAACCCATCGTCCTGGTCCAGCCGAAAGCGCAGTTCACGATCTTCGGCGCCACGGTGTCGAACGTGACGCTGGTGATCGTGGGCGCCGCCCTGGTACTCGCCGTGCTCACCGACATCGCGATCAACCGAACCAAGTTCGGCCGCGGCATCCGGGCCGTCGCGCAGGACCCGACCACCGCGACGCTGATGGGTGTCTCCCGGGAACGCATCATCATGCGGACCTTCCTGATCGGCGGTCTGCTGGCGGGTGCGGCAGCGCTGCTCTACACGTTGAAGGTTCCGCAGGGCATCATCTATTCCGGCGGATTCCTGCTCGGCATCAAGGCATTCTCGGCGGCGGTGCTCGGCGGCATCGGTAATCTTCGCGGCGCTCTGCTGGGCGGTCTGCTGCTGGGCATCATGGAGAACTACGGGCAGGCGGTCTTCGGAACGCAGTGGCGTGACGTCGTGGCATTCGTTCTGCTGGTGCTGGTCCTGCTGTTCCGGCCGACCGGCATACTCGGTGAGAGCCTCGGGAAGGCGCGGGTATGAGCGAGCATCACGGTTCAGAGTCCGCCGGGTCGGTGACCAAGACGCTGCTGGCCCCCGGCGACGCGATTCGCGACTCGTGGTCCAGCCTGCCGCGGGCGGCCAAATGGCTTGTCGGGGTGATGGGTTTCGGACTGCTGGCCCTGCTGCCGTTGTTCACGCCCAGCTTCCTCAACACCACCGGCATCAGTTTCGGCGGCACCATGGCCCAGTTCGCGATGGTCGCCATCATCGCGATCGGGCTCAACGTCGTCGTCGGGCAGGCCGGCCTCCTCGACCTCGGTTACGTGGGTTTCTACGCGGTCGGCGCCTACACGGTCGCGCTGCTGACCAGCCCCGACAGTCCGTGGAACAAGGTGGGGCCCGACGGGTTCTTCAGCAAGGACTGGGCCTGGCTGTCGTGTGTGCCGCTGGCGATGGCGGTCACCGCGCTGGCCGGGCTGATCCTGGGAACGCCCACTCTGCGGTTGCGCGGAGACTATCTGGCCATCGTCACTCTCGGATTCGGCGAGATCATCCGTCTGCTGGCCGACAACCTGTCCGACATCACCAACGGTTCGCGTGGACTCAACCAGGTCGCGTACCCACGGCTGGGGGAGAGCGAGCAGCTGCCCAACGGGGTGTTCTCCAGCGGCAACTCGGCCGGTGAGGCGAACTACGGCACCTGGTGGTTCTGGCTGGGCCTGATCCTGATGGTCGGCATCCTCCTGTTGGTGGGCAACCTGGAGCGCAGCCGGGTCGGGCGCGCCTGGGTGGCGGTCCGCGAGGACGAGGACGCCGCAGAGGTGATGGGCGTCAACACCTTCCGGTTCAAGCTGTGGGCGTTCGTGATCGGCGCCGCGATCGGCGGCCTCTCGGGCGCGCTCTACGCCGGTCAGGTTCAGTACGTGGCTCCGCCGACGTTCAACATCATCAACTCGATGTTGTTCCTGTGTGCGGTGGTGCTCGGCGGGCAGGGCAATAAGCTCGGCGTCATCTTCGGCGCCTTCATCGTCGTGTATCTGCCCAACCGGCTCCTGGGAGTCGAGTTCCTCGGGATCAACCTCGGTGACCTCAAGTACCTCTTCTTCGGTTTGGCGCTGGTGGTACTGATGATCTTCCGGCCACAAGGTCTTTTCCCGGTACGCCAGCAGCTGTTGACGTACGGCAGATCGGCTCGACAATTGTTGCGCGGCAACACGGACAAGGAGCCGGTGGGATGAGCGAGCCCATGCCCGGCGTGACCGAGAGCGTCGAGGAACTGGCGGGTGTACACCGCGAGATCCAGGCTGCCGAGGGCGAGGTCCTTTTGGAGACCAGGGATCTCACTGTCAAGTTCGGTGGCCTCGTCGCCCTGGACTCGGTCAGCTTCAACATCCGCCGCGGCGAGATCCTCGGTCTGATCGGGCCCAACGGTGCGGGCAAGACCACCTGCTTCAACGCGATCACCGGTGTCTACCGGCCCAGCTCGGGATCGGTCATCTTCGACGGCGCGCCGCTGGGCCGGATCAAGCGTCACCAGATCACGCGGCGTGGCATCGCCCGTACGTTCCAGAACATCCGGCTCTTCGGCGAGATGACCGCGCTGGAGAACGTCATGGTGGGCACCGATGCGCGGCACAAGACGTCGGTGCCCGGGGCCCTCGTGCGTTCCCCTCGGCACCGTCGCGAGGAACGGTCGGCGATCGAACGCGCCGCGGCCCTGCTGCACTTCGTGGGGATCGCCCACCGCGGCGAGGAGAAGGCCAAGAATCTGCCCTACGGTGACCAGCGCCGCCTCGAGATCGCCCGCGCACTGGCCACCGAGCCCAAGCTGTTGTGCCTGGACGAGCCTGCCGCCGGATTCAATCCCGCCGAGAAGGCGTCACTGATCGAGCTGATCCGCAAGATCCGCGACGACGGCTACACCGTGCTGTTGATCGAGCACGACATGCGTCTGGTGATGGGCGTGACCGACCGCATCGTGGTGCTGGAATTCGGCCGCAAGATCGCCGACGGACTGCCACACGAAATTCGCGAGGACCCGAAGGTCATCGCCGCCTATCTGGGGGTACCCGATGACGAGCTCGGTTGAGACCAGCCGACCGGTGCTGCTCGAGGTGCGCGACGTGGTGGTGCACTACGGCCGGATCAAGGCGTTGCACGGGGTTTCGCTGGTGGTGCACGAGGGGGAGTTGGTCACGCTGCTGGGCTCCAACGGGGCCGGTAAGACCACGATGATGCGCGCGATCTCCGGTCTGCGGCCGCTGAGCTCGGGTTCGGTCTGGTTCGAGGGCCGTGACATCTCCCGGGTGAAAGCACACCAGCGCGTGATCGACGGGCTGATCCAGGCTCCGGAGGGGCGCGGAGTGTTCCCCGGCATGACGGTGCTGGAGAACCTCGAGATGGGTTGCTATGGACGCAAATTCGCGTCCCGTGCGGAGCATGACGAGCGGTTGGACTGGGTGTTCACGACCTTCCCGAGGCTGGCCGAGCGGCGCAGCCAGGTCGGCGGCACCCTCTCCGGCGGGGAGCAGCAGATGCTGGCCATCGGCCGGGCACTCATGTCCCGGCCCAGGGTGCTGCTGCTCGACGAGCCGTCGATGGGACTGGCGCCGATGGTGATCTCGCAGATCTTCAAGATCATCTCCGAGATCAACACCCAGGGCACCACGGTGCTGCTGGTCGAACAGAACGCCCAACAGGCGCTGAGCCGGTCCGACCGCGCCTACATCCTGGAGACGGGCAATGTCACCCGCACCGGTGATGCGCGGGAACTGTTGGCAGACGATAGCATTCGCGCTGCCTACCTCGGTGTCGCGTAGCCGGCCCGGTATTCCCCCGCACCGCGAGCGTGCGTGACTGCCGGCGACACGCCGCGCAAAGGGCCACAATTGCGCACGCTCACGGCACTCTGAGGTGGTGATGGTAGGCAAATCGATCGCGCTGTTCGTCCTGGCCGCCATGCTGGAGATCGGCGGCGCCTGGCTGGTATGGCAGGGCGTGCGCGAGCACCGCGGCTGGATGTGGATGGGCGCCGGGGTGATCGCGCTCGGCGCCTACGGCTTCGTCGCGGCATTCCAGCCCGACGCCCACTTCGGCCGGGTCCTGGCCGCCTACGGTGGCGTGTTCATCGCCGGTTCGTTGTTGTGGGGCATGGTGGCCGACGGCTTCCGGCCCGACCGCTGGGATGTCGCCGGAGCACTCGTGGCCCTCGTCGGCGTCGGGCTGATCATGTACGCCCCGCGCTGATCGTCAGCCCAGATGGGCGCTGTCGTCGTCGAGGTCGTCGCGGCTCAGCCCCATCGGGGTCGCGGCGGGCACGTCGCCGGCTGCCACCACCTGCCGGGTGATCGGTGTCAGCACCCGGAACAAGGTGGTGACCTCGTCGTCGGTCAACGCGTCCAGCGCACCCAGGGCCAGGGCATCGGTCCGGTCCTCGACCACCTGCTTGACGTCTCGCCCGGCGTCGGTGAGCTCACCCTGGCCGTCGAGCCAGCCGCGCGAGCGCAATTGTTCGACGTAGCCCGCCCACTGCTCGTCGTCGTAGTCGCGGCCGCGCATGATCATCTCGCGCGGCACCCGACCGGCGGCGGCGTGCAGCACATTGCATTCCCGTCCGCTGATCCCCTCGGCGACCAGTACGGCGATATGGCCGTCGCCGCGTTGCTCGCGCAGCAGGGTGACCGCATGCCAGAGCTTCGCGATCGGTTCCTCCGGCCAAGGCAGGGCCCGGTTGGCGGCGTAGAGCGGCCGGCCGTCCAGCGGCGCGGTGCGGGCCGCCTTCGCGGCCAGCTCGGCCGCGAGGCGGGTCGACTCGGAGTCGGTCACCCCGGAGCGACGCAGTGCCGCGACGGCCGACTCCGACCGCACCTGCAAAAGCTTTGCCGGACTTGCCTTGTCCCAGGCCGCGGGTAGCGCCCTGGCCACCCGCGCGATGGTGAAGTTGTAGAACGCCGCGGCGACGACTTCGGGCGGCACGATGCCCAGCGGCGCCGAGCGGGCGCCGAAGTAGCCCATCCAGAAGCCGGGATAGCCCAATTCCGCGAACGCCGCGAGCGACTCCGGGGCGAAGTAGGTGACCCCGTGTACCGGCTCCAGCCGGTCGAAGAAACGCCGTGCCAATTCCGGAGTACGACCCATACCGCTAGTTAAGCATCGGGACCGTTGCCGTCGATCACCGCGGTGGCGGCCTCGTCGATGATGGCCCGCATCGCCCGTTCTGCGCCGTCCTCGTCGCGTAGCCGGATCGCCCGGGCCACCTCGTCGTGCAACGCGATGGCGGCCGGGTTGGGGGAGTCCGGCATCAGGCCGTGCTGGGTGCGCCCGGCCAGGACCTCGGCCACCACGTCATTGAGCGCGCGGAACATCTCGTTGCCGCTGGCATCGAGGAGCGTCTGGTGGAAAACCTTGTCCGCCAACAAGTAAGCGTCGAGGTTGCCGGAACGGCCGTGCACCACCATGTCCGAAACCGCGGCGGCCAGGATCCGGCACTGATCCGGGTTGGCCCGCCGGGCGGCGAGTGCTGCGGCGGCCGGTTCGAAACCCCGCCGGAGTTCCGACAGCGACGCCAGCAGCGCGGCGCGGTCGCCCGCCTGCAAGCGCCAGCGAATCAGCCTGGGGTCGAACACATTCCATTTACGCGCGGGCTGGACGGTGATCCCCACCCGGCGTCGTGATTCCACCATGCCCATCGATTCCAGGACCCGGATCACCTCCCGCGCGACACTGCGGGATACCTCGTGCTCGGTGCTGACCCGGTCCAGGGTCAGCACCTGCTCAGCCGCCAGCTCACCGGAGACGATGCCGGTGCCGAGCGCGGTCAGCAGGCTGGCATGCAGCGCACCGACGTTTGAAGGCGAGGACACGGTTACATCCTGTCATATCCGACATTGGGTGGTGAAAGATCAGATCTAATCGTGACCGTCTTGCAAACGTATGCCTTTTAAGTCATGCTGTGTGACGGCAGACACATATCTTGAGGGCGGATGTATGGGTTCACCAGTCGTGGTCATGGGTGTATCGGGGTCGGGCAAGTCGACCGTCGGCGCCGCGTTGGCGCAGCGGATGCGGGTGCCGTTCGCCGATGCCGACGACTTTCACCCCGCGGCCAACATCGCCAAGATGTCCGCGGGCCACGCCCTCGACGACGACGATCGCTATCCGTGGCTGGAGTCGATCGGTGAGTGGCTCGCCAAGCACCACGACGGTGGCGTGATGAGCTGCTCGGCGCTCAAACACAAGTACCGCGACCAATTGCGGCGGCACTGCACCGATGTGGTGTTTCTGTTTCTGAGTGGCTCAGCCGAGGTGATCCGTCGGCGCCAGGCCAGTCGTCCCGGACATTTCATGCCGGCCGCCCTGCTGGACTCCCAATTCGCGACGCTGGAGCCGCTCGGCCCCGACGAGGTCGGCATCGCCATCGACGTAGATCAGAGCATCGATGACATCGTCGATGAGTACATTGCCCAATCCGACACTGCGACAACAGAACAGGAGAACCGATGACCTCGGCGCTCACTCATCTCGCGGCCGGGACGGAGCTGGTTGAGCCGGTGGCGGGCGGCGCGCAGCTGGTCCTGGCCGCACTGGCCGGCATCGCCCTGATCGTCGTGCTCATCACGATCGTCAAACTGCATCCGTTCCTGGCCCTCATCTTCGGCGCGCTGACCGTGGGCATGGCGGCGGGCGAGAACGTCAGCGACGTGCTCGCCTCGTTCTCCACCGGCTTCGGGTCCACTGCTGCCAGCGTCGGGATATTGATCGCTCTCGGTGCGATGTTCGCCAAGCTCTTGGCCGACTCCGGGGGAGCGGACGAGATCGTGGACACCATCGTCGGGCACGCCTCACCGCGGGCGCTCCCGTGGGCAATGGCGTTGGTGGGCGCGATCATCGGCCTGCCGATGTTCTTCGAGATCGGTCTGGTGCTGCTGATGCCGGTGATCTACCTGGTGGCCCGCCGTTCTCAACTGTCCCTGATCACGGTCGGCATCCCCGCGCTGGCAGGCCTGTCGGCCATGCACGGATTCGTACCACCACACCCGGGACCCGTCGCCGCGATCTCATTGCTCAACGCAGACCTCGGTGTCACCTTGGCCTTGGGTGTGCTGGTCGCGATCCCGACGATCGTGGTGGCAGGTCCGTTGTTCGGCAAGCTGGCCGGACGCTGGGTGGTCCTCGAGGTCCCGGACCGGTTCGACGCCGCCGACTCCACGGCGGGCCCGACGGGCGCGGATGCCGGCGGCGGTGCCACGACCGGCACGACCGCTACGAAGGCGCGACCGACCTTCGGGATCACCATGTTCAGCGTCCTGCTGCCGGTGGCACTGATGATGGGCAAGGCGCTGGTCGACATCTTCGTCGAGGACAAGTCGCACCTGCTGCGTCAGACGTTCGACATCCTCGGGCAGCCCTTGATGGCGTTGCTGATCGCGGTGGTGGTCGGAATGTTCACGCTCGGCGGCGGCGCCAAGATGAGTCGCGACCAGATCGTGAAATGCATCGAGTCATCGCTTCCGCCGGTGGCCGGCATCATCTTGATCGTCGCGGCCGGTGGCGGATTCAAACAGGTTCTGGTCGATACCGGGATCGGAACCCTGCTCGCCGAATGGGCCAAGGGCGCCAACCTGTCAGTGGTACTGCTGGCGTGGGTGTTGGCCGTGCTGATCCGGTTGGCCACAGGGTCGGCCACCGTGGCCACCATCACCGCGTCGTCACTCATGCTCGGACTGGTCGAGGGGATGAGTACCGGGGAGGTGTCCCTGGTGGTGCTCGCGGTGGGTGCCGGCTCGTTGTTCTTCTCGCACGTCAACGACGCCGGATTCTGGCTCGTGAAGGAGTATTTCGGGATGACGGTCGGCCAGACGATCAAATCGTGGTCACTGATGGAGACGGCGCTGTCGGTCTCCGGCCTGATCTTCGTCCTGTTGCTGGGCCTGGTGGTCTGAGCCGGTTGACCGGCCCCGGCGTGAGATGCCCGATTCAACGGGCATCTCACGCAACGGGTTTCAGCCCCGGACCACCTGCGTGCCGCCGGCGAGTTCGTCGTGCTTGCCCTGCTTGGTGGGGCTCGAGCTGATGGTGACCGCGATGACGATCATGGCGACGATGGCCAGGAAGCCACCCACGAACGGGATGATCGTCAGCAGGGTGAAGGCATTGCGGATGGCCGATTCCTTGGCGGTCGGCTTCGGTGTGTTGCCCGCGCCGTGCACGGCCAGGCCCAGCACCTTCTTGCCCGGTGTCGCACCCGTCGCCACTTCGAAACCGACGAAGTAGACGAACATCAGCAGTCCGGTGAACAGGCCGGTCACCCAGTAGCTCGACAGCGAGTCGGTGACGAACGACAGGAAGAACGCCACGATCGCGACGAGGATCCCGTCGATCACCCGGGCCAGCCAACGTCGCCCCAAACCGCCGGGGGTCTGCGTGCCGTAGGGCGGGGGATAGCCGCCCGGCGCCTGCCCGCCGTAGGGCGGTGGGTAGCCGCCGGGTTGTCCGTATTGTCCGAATTCCGGTTGATAGTCACCCGTGGTCATGCCACAACGCTACCGATCAAGGCGCTGGTCGAGTTGAGTTCGTGCGAGATCGGCAAGAGCAGCGGAGCGTTCCCGGGCGGCCTCGGCCAGTTCGGGTGCGCGTTCGCGGGCGACATGGGCGAGTTCGCCGGCCCGTGCACGGGCGGCGTCAGCCACCTCGGGTCCGTGGTCACGCGCGAGTTGGGCCAACTCCGAGGCCAATTCGGTCGCCCTGTCCACGGCCGCGTCGGCAAGTTCGCGGCCGCGTTCGGCGCCGACGGCCAGACCGTGACCGATCTTCTCGGCGATGGCACTGTCAGCGAGGGCGTCACCGCCCGCCGCCACACCGGGAACGGCAGCGGCGACACTGGCCGAGACGTGTCGCGCGGCCCGGCGTCCGCGCCAGGCCAGCGACGGCTTGCCCGCGGTGTCGGCTGCCGCGATGATCAGACCGCCCAGCAGGCTCACATCGGTCAGAAACTCACGGCGCTGCCGCGCGGCGTGTTGCGGGTCGGAATCCTTCAAGAATGCCTGCGAACCAAGGCTTCCCGGAATCATCGTGACGGCAAGGGCCGCCGCGGTCAGGCGGGGCGCCCGCCCGGCGGCCAGCAGCAACCCGCCTGCCACCTGGACCACCGCGTTGACCCGCGCGACGGCATTGGCATTGTTGGGAACACCGGCCCCCACCGGGCCGGGCAGTGCGCTCAGCGCGCCGAGGGTTCTCTGTGTCGTCTCCGTGGAGGTACTCGGGTCGCGCAGAGTGTCCACACCGCGGGCGATGAAGGTCGCAGACAACATGGGACGGGCGATTCGTCTGATCAACATGGGCTAGGAGTTCCCCCAGCCCGCCAGAGCAAACCTGTGCGGTCAGCTCAGCGACGACCGGCCAGGAGAACTTCGCTGAGGTGGGTGGTGGTCTGGACTCCGTCGTCGTAGCCGCCCTGGTCGCCGAGGGCATTCATTATCGCCAACGTGTACCGCTGCTGCGGTCCCGCGAAACCGACGCTGTTGATCACCCAGCCGCCCTGTTCGAGTGACCAGCCGTCCTTGTTGCCGGGATTCATCGCCGCACCGGCACCCCAGACACCCCACTGCTGGTTGGCGTCGACATGCTGCAGTGCGTCCACGATGCCTGCCGTTTCGGCCGGCGTGAGGCTGGTCAGCGTGTAGTTCATCAACCGGTCCAGATCCTCGGGCGTGGCCTTCTGGAAGCCCCAGTACGGGAAGGTCTTGCTGAACCCGCGTTGCGGTTGCAGCCCGGTCAGCCCATACGCCCCGAAATCGGCGTTGAAAGCCTGGTGGTCGGCGCCGCTGTACCGGGTCCACAAGGTATCGGCGGCGTCGTCGTCGGACGAGTGCAGCATCGCTGCCATCAGGGTCCGGTCCGAATCGGTCAGCGTCACGGTCCCGGCCCGTTGCCTGGTCATCAGGTCGACCACCATGCCCAGCTTGATCGTGGACGCCGTCCACACCAGGTCGCCGGCGTGCGCGTTCCGGTAGACGGCGCCGGTGGTGCGGTCGCGCAGCACGTACCCGACCGTGCCGGGGCGGCTCGCCAAATAGGCGTCGGCGGCGGCGACGCGGTCGGCGAGATCGCAGTCCGTCCCCGTCGTGCAGGCTGCCCGCGCCGACGGGATCGTGATGCCGCACGCCATCGCGACGAGTACGCAAACAGAGAACAGGAGGCGGTGCACAGGAGTAGCTTCGCAGGCGTGCGTCCCATTGCCGGCACCGACGGTGGGCAATGAACTACGACTGGGAACCATTGGGCGAGGGTGTGTGGCGCACCCGCCTGCCGTTCCTGGATGTGACGGTGGGACTCGTCAGTGGCCGCACGCACGCCCTATTGGTCGATTCCGGCACCACGTTGGCCGAGGCCCGCGGCATCGAGGCCGACGTTGCCGCGCTGACGGCGCGACGGGTCGGGCATATCGTCCTGACGCACAGCCATTTTGACCACGTCCTCGGCTGCTCGTGGTTCAACGAGGCCGAAATCCATTGCGCACCAGAGGTTGCGGCTGCCATGACATCGGGCCGGGCGCACCTGCGCGAGGATGCGATCCGCTACGGCGCCGACGCCGACGATGTCGACCAGGCCATCGCGGCGATGCCGGTCCCCGCGCACCAGGTGTCCGGCGGCGATATCGATCTCGGCGGTCGGACCGTGAGCATCCGGCGGCCCGGCCGCGGCCACACCGACCACGACCTGATCGTCACGGTGCCCGGCAGGCATACGGTGGTGTTCTGCGGTGATCTCGTCGAGCAGTCCGGTGACCCGGTCATCGACGCCGACTCCGACCTCGAGGCCTGGCCGGTCACCCTGGAGGCGGTGCTCGCCGCAGGTGGGGAGGACGGGGTGTTCGTCCCCGGCCACGGCGCCGTCGTCGACGCGCATTTCATCCGGCTCCAGCAGCGCTGGCTGAGCGCCTGGTCCGCTTCGTGATCCCCGCCGACAAATTTAGTTAGCCCATATGCGACGATTCGCCGATGACCGAGGTTGACGCCCATTTTGTGCAGTCCGAGCAGGACAGGTTCCAGCCGACCCGCTTTGCGCAGAGCCACTGGGGTGAGGATCACCTCAACGGCCCGGCGTTGGTCGGTCTGGCCGCGCGGGCGCTGGAGGCGGCCTTCGGACTGCCCGAATTTCTGCCCGCCCGGCTGACGGTCGACCTGTTCAAGGCAGCGCGCGGGGTGCCGACCACGACGAAGGTGGCGTTGGTCCGGGACGGTCGGCGGGTCCGCAACTCCGAATGCGAACTGGTGCAGGACGGCGTGACCGTGGCACGTGCGACGTTGGTGCAGTACCGGCTGAGTGCACCCCCGCGCGGTGAGGAGTGGACGTCGCCGACCCACTTCGAACCGCCGACCGCGCTCGATGGGGACCGGACCACCTATATGGGCAGTGACGCGGGCGGTTGGAGTCGCGCCATCGCCGAGCATCAGAACGCGTCGCGCAAGCGCTTCATGAATCGGACCATCACCGTGGTGCAGGGACAACCCAACTCACCCTTCGTGCGGGCCGCGATGGCCGCAGAGGGCACAAGCCTGGTGACCAACCTGGGCACCGCTGGTGTCGGTTACATCAACGGTGACCTGACCGTCGCCCTTTCGCGGTTGCCCGGCGACGAGTGGATCGGCGTTCAGGCCGATTCGCACTGGGCTGCCGATGGCGTCGCCGTGGGCGCGTCGACGTTGTTCGACAGCGCCGGGGCGTTCGGCACCGGCCTCGTCACGGCGATCAGCAATCCGGCGGCGCAGATCGATTTCTCCCACGACCCGTTTCCGGATCGCACCGCGCCGAGATGACCGCGTGAGCGGCGTACCCCATCGGGAAGAGGTTCTCGGCTCGCCGCCACCGGCACCGGTTCGGTTGTGCGCTGACGCGTGCGATCTGGGCCACAAGCCGCAGGCTGGATCGGTCTGACCGTCCATCCCGCGGCCCTCGTCTACGAGGAGTTTTCCCGAACCGCGATCACCGCGGCGACAGCTCGTGTTGGTCGATTTCGTAGTCCTTTTTGATCGGCCGGATTGGATCTCTTGTATCCGGCTTTCTGGTTGGGCATCGTGGCGGAGCTTCTGTACCACCCTTTGACCCCTGAGCAGCGCTCGCCACATCACCGATCGGCACGGTCATCTCCACCGTGCTCGGCTGCCCGGTACTCGACGCTCTTCGACCGACCGAAAGAACGCATTACATGCCTCGTACCGCCCTTCGCCATGCCCTGATGACGTCTGCCGCCGCTCTTTCAGTTGCGCTGGTTGGTGCCGGTTGCGGTAGTGGGTCCGAGACCGCGTCCTCGGGTGACAGCGGTACACCTGTGAGCGGTGGCTCCATCGTGTACGGCGCCGATCGTGAGCCCACCTGCCTGGACCCCCACAATTTCGGTGACATGCCGCAGACCTACGTTGCCCGGCAGTACCTCGACTCGTTGGTGTCCGAACGCCCCGATGGATCGGTGGTGCCGTGGCTGGCCGATTCATGGACGGTGTCGCCGGACGGCCTGGTTTACACCTTCACGATCCGTTCCGGCGTGAAGTTCCACGACGGCACCCCCTTGGATGCCGCCGCGGTGAAGGCAAACTTCGAGCAGATCCTGGATCCGGCGACGCAGTCGCAGACCGATACGGGTTACCTGCGGCCGTACTACAAATCCTCGCGCGCGGTGAACCCCTCCACCTTCGAACTCACGCTGTCCTCGCCGTATTCGGCTCTGCTCCCGGTACTTTCGCAGGCGTTCTTCGGAATCGAGTCGCCCAAGGCGATGGCCCGTGGGCTCGAGGCCAACTGCCAATCCCCGGTCGGCACCGGACCATTCATCGTCAGGCAGTGGAACCGCGGCCAGAGCGTCGAACTGGACCGCAACCCTGAATACAACTCGGCCCCGCAGGATGCCAAGCACCAGGGCCCGGCCTATCTCGAGCACGTCAGCTGGAAGTTCCTCGAAGACGGATCGGTTCGGTTCGCCGCGGTGCAGGGCCGCGACGCCGACATCATCTTCAACCCACCGCCCCAGCAGAAGGCCGCGTTGGAAGCAGACCGCAACCTGGTACTGCAGGCATTCACCCATACCGGACTTCCGAACGGCATCGCGCTGAACACCACCCACAAGCCGTTCGACGACAAGGCGGTACGCCAGGCGTTCATCCACGGCGCCAACGCCGAAGCCGCGGTCCGAAGCGCCTACCTCGGCGTGTTCGACTGGGAGCCGGGCCCGCTGTCGTCGACGACGCCGTACCTGCGTGAGGATCTGCGTGACTTCTACACATACGACCCGGACAAGGCGAACGCCCTGCTGGATTCCGCCGGGTGGACCACGCGCGATGCCGATGGCTACCGCACCAAGGACGGCAGACGGCTGACCGCTCAATTGGTCTACTCGTCCGATCCTGGCGACACCCCGCCCGCCGATGTGACGCTGTTCCAGAACATTCAGGCCGCCGAGAAGCAGATCGGCTTCGACGTGGTGCTCAAACCACTTCCCGCCGACCAGTACTACTCGGCATTCACCGACAAGGACGCCTACGACGGCCTGACCGGTGCATATTGGAACAGCCCCACTCCCGCCGTGCTGTCGATCGTGTATTCCACCGACTCACTCAAGGCTGCCCCGGGCAACAACATGTCCTGGGTCTCGGACCCCAAGATCGATGATCTGCTGCATCAGGCGGCAGCCTCGAACGACATCGAGCAACAGAAGAAGCTCTACGGCGAGGTCGAGCAGATCGTCGCGGAGAACGCCTATCACCTCGGGCTGTACCCCCAGACCACCCGCCTGGTCACCAAGAAGCGGCTCAAGGACGTCTGGATCGAGCCCTCGGAGGGCGAGCCGGTACTGCATGACGCCTGGCTGGCGCCATGAGGCGCCTGATGACCCGAATCGCCGGAATGATCGGAGTGCTCTGGGGCGCAGCGACGTTGACGTTCCTCGCCCAGCACCTGATGCCGGGCGAGCCGGCTCAGACGATCCTCGGCGGTGCCGGCTCCAAGCCCAGCCCCGAGCAACTGGCGGCGGTCAACGAGCAGTACGGATTCAACCGGCCGCTGCCGGTGCAGTATCTGGACTATCTCGGTGGATTGCTCCACGGTGACCTCGGGACGTCGTATGTGCTCAAGCAGCCCGTGTCCGACATCATCGGGCAGCAGGTGGGCCCCACGCTGGTACTGACGGTCACCGCACTGGTGATCTCCTGGGCGATCGCGGTGGTGGTCACCCTGCTCACTGCCCATCGCAGCCGGGTGCTGGCCTCCATCGGCTCGGGCCTGGAGATCTTCCTGGCCGCTTTGCCCCAATATTGGCTGGGCATCGTGCTTCTGGTGATCTTCGCGTTCCAGTTGCACCTGTTCCCGGTGGTCGGCGACGACGGCGTGGCCGGGTTGGTGCTGCCGGCCCTGACCCTGGCACTGCCCCTGGCGGGTTTCCTCGGTCAGGTGACCCGCGACGAGTTCTCCTCGGCAATGGAGCAACCATTCGCGGTGTCGGCGCGGGCGCGCGGCATGAGCGACTGGGCCGTGCGCTGGCGACATGCGTTGCGCCATGCCGTACTGCCCGGTCTGTCGTTGTCGGGTTGGGCACTGGGGTCGTTGTTCTCCACAGCCGTCATCGTCGAGATCGTGTTCGTGCGTCCAGGTTTGGGCCGCATCCTGGTCGATGCTGTCTCCAAACAGGACATGCCGGTCGTGGTAGGTGTGACGCTGCTGGTCGCGTTGGCGTACGTGGTGGCCAACCTGCTGGTGGACATCGCCTTCGTCCGTGTCGATCCCCGGCTCAGGACGGCATGAGATGGCGGTGCGTATCGCCGATGGGCTCACAGCCGGATCGGGCTTGGGCGACCGGGGCGGCAGGCGGCTTCGCCCCGGAGTGTGGGTCGCCGGTCTCTACCTCGGATTGATGCTGGCCTGGGCCGCCGTGCCGTCGCTGTTCACCGATGAGTCGCCGTACGACACCGATATCGAAGCGCCGCTGCAGGTTCCGTCATGGGAGCACTGGTTCGGCACCGACGCCTCCGGGCGTGACATCTACACCCGCGTTGTCTACGGCGCCCAGAGTTCACTCGCGATCGGCGTGGGGGCGACCGCACTGGCGCTGAGCGTCGCCATCGTGTTCGGCCTCGCTTCGGGGCTGGGCGGACGGTTCACCGATGGTGCGATCAGCCGGTTCCTGGAGGTCGTGCTGGCGCTGCCGGGCATGCTGGTCGCGTTGCTGTTCATCGCAATGCTCGGCCCGGGCGCGGCGACTCAGATCGTGGCGGTGGCGATCGGCTCGGCCGCCGGCTATGCGCGGATGATCCGGGGGCAGGTGTTGGCCGTCAAAGATTCCGGATACGTCAGTGCAGCAATCGCTCTCGGTCATCCACCGCATCGCATCGTCACCCGCCACATCTTCCCGAACGCGATGCGGCCCCTGGTGGTGCTCGGCACGATGGGGGTCGGCCAGTCGATCGTGTGGGCGTCTTCGCTGAGCTTTCTCGGGCTCGGCGTCGCGCCGCCGGCGCCGGAGTGGGGCGCCATGCTCAACGCCGGGCGCGACTTCGTTTCCACCGCCTGGTGGTTGGAAGTGTTTCCGGGACTGGCGATTGTCGGCTGCACCCTGGCGGTCACCGTCGTCGGCCGCTATCTGCAGCAACGGCTGGAAGGACGGCTGACATGACCGAGGTATTACCGGATCTGGTTGCGCGGACCGATCGGGCGCCGGTCCGGTTGGTCGACATCTCAGATCTCGAGGTCAGCTTCGGCACCGGAGACCATCGCCGCAGGGTGGTGCACGGCGTATCCCTGCATGTCGACGCAGGGGAGTGCCTGGCCATCGTCGGAGAATCCGGGTCGGGCAAGAGCGTCACCGCGCGCACTCTGCTGGGTCTGACCGGTACAGGCCCGAATTCCCCAGCGCGGGTGAGGGCGAACCGCCTTGAGGTCGCGGGCGAATCGGTACTGGGATACCGCGACCGGGACTGGCGAGCCGTGCGCGGCAAGCAGGTCGGGTTCGTGTTGCAGGACGCCCTGGTGTCCCTGGACCCGCTGCGCAGCGTCGGCGGGGAGATCGCCGAAACGTTGCGGCTGCATCGCTTCGGCAACCGCGCTCGACGCGCTGCCCGGGTGATCGAATTGCTCACCGCCGTAGGGGTTCCGGAGCCTCAACTGCGCGCCCGCCAGCTCCCGCACGAATTGTCGGGCGGTCAACGCCAGCGTGCGTTGATCGCATCGGCAATCGCACTGGACCCACCGCTGCTCATCGCGGATGAGCCGACCACCGCGCTGGATGTCACGGTGCAGGCCCAGATCCTCGACCTGCTGGCCGAGATGAAGGCGCGCGGCACCGGCCTCATCGTGATCAGCCATGACCTGGCTGTGGTGAGCCGGCTGGCCGACCGGGTGGCGGTGATGCGCGGCGGCCGAGTGGTGGAACAAGGGCCGGTGGCCGAGGTGCTCACCGCTCCATCGCATCCTTATACCCAGTCGCTGCTCGACGCGGTACCCGCCGCGCACCGCAAGGGCACCCGATTGTCGGGTGTGCCGCCGCGCCCGGTACATCCGGTGCGTCGCAGTGCGCCGCCTGCCGACGGAATCCTGCTGCGCGCTGACGGTTTGGTGAAACGCTTCATCGGGCCAGACGGAGTGGCCCGCGTGGCCGTCAACCATGTGTCGTTCAGCCTGGGGGTCGGCGAGACTCTTGGCATCGTCGGGGAATCCGGATCGGGCAAGACCACCACGGCACGGCTGGCGCTGGCCCTGTTGGATCCCGACGACGGCGCCGTACAGTTGGCCGGCGAACCGTGGACTGAGGCGGCCGAGGCCCAGCGGCGGCCCCGGCGCCGCCGGATCTCGGTGATCTACCAGGACCCGCTCGGATCATTCGATCCGCGTTGGACGGTGCGCCGGATCATCGACGATGCCCTGCCAACCGATCTGTTCTCGGATGCCGACGCCCGCCGGCGTCGCACCGAGGAGCTGCTCGGTGATGTCGGCCTGGACCGGGAACACCTGGACCGTCGGCCACTGTTGTTGTCCGGCGGCCAGCGTCAGAGGGTCGCGATCGCCCGAGCGCTGGCTTCCGAGCCGGACGTGATCGTCTGCGACGAACCGGTGTCCGCACTCGACGTCACCATCCAGGCTCAGGTGCTCGACCTGCTGACCGACCTGCAGGACCGACTCAAGCTGTCCTACCTGTTCATCTCGCACGACCTCGGTGTCATCCACCACATGGCCGACCGGGTTCTGGTGATGCGTCATGGCTGTGTCGTCGAGTCAGGCCCGGCTGCAGCCATTTTCGACAATCCGCAGGATCCATACACCCGTGAGCTGCTCGCGAGTCTCCCGACTGGCGAGTCCGAATCCGTTGCCGGAGGTTTACCGTGACCCGCCAGATCGTGCTCAATGCGTTCGACATGAACTGCGTCGCCCATATCGTCGCCGGAACATGGCGGCATCCGGAGTCGCAGGCGGTGCGCTACAAGGACATCGACTACTGGCTGGACCTGGCCAAGGTGCTCGAGCGTGGTCTGTTCGACGGACTGTTCATCGCCGATGTACTCGGCATCTACGACGTCTACGGGGGTGGTCCGGCGGCCGCGCTGCGTTCGGGTGCCCAGGTCCCCGTGAACGACCCACTGCTCGTGGTGCCGGCAATGGCCACCGTTACCAAGAATCTCGGCTTCGGCATCACCGCAGCCACATCGTTCGAACATCCGTATTCATTCGCCCGGAGGATGTCGACCCTGGATCACCTCACCAAGGGCAGGGTGGGCTGGAACATCGTCACCGGGTACCTCGAGAGCGCCGCGCGGAACCACGGGCTGGACACCATCACCCCGCACGCGGATCGTTACGACATCGCCGACGAGTACACCGAGGTGTTGTACAAGCTGTGGGAGGGCTCGTGGGAGGACGACGCCGTCGGCGTCGCACCGGATCGGGCGACCTATGCGGACCCGGCCAAGGTGCACCCGATCGCCCATGACGGCAAGCATTTCCGAGTTCCCGGGATCCACCTGTGCGAGCCCTCGCTGCAGCGCACCCCGGTGCTCTACCAAGCAGGCGCATCCAGCCGCGGCCGACAGTTCGGAGCCGAGAACGCCGAGGTGATCTTCATCGGTGCACCGACCAAGGAGATACTCCGTGAGGCGGTGACCGATATCCGGGCCCGCGCCGCGGCGGCCGGACGTGATCCCTATGACGTGAAGATCGTCAACGGCCACGTGGTGGTGACCGGTGCCACCGAACAGGCCGCGCAGGCCCGCTACGACGAGTTCCGGCGCTATACCGATCCCGAAGGTGCCCTTGCGCTGTGGTCCGGGTGGCTCGGAACCGACCTGTCCCGTTTCGACCTTGATGACCCGGTTGCGGTCACCGACAACGAGTTCCTGAAGTCCTCGGTGGAGATGTTCGGCCAGGGACAGTGGACGTTGCGGGATTTCATCGACGCGAAAGCCATCGACGCCGAAGGCGGGTTCACCGTCGGCTCGCCGACCCAGGTGGCCGACGAGCTGCAGGCGTGGGTGGAGGAAACCGATGTCGACGGGTTCAACCTCACCAACGTGATCACACCGGGGTCCTTCGTCGATTTCGTCGACCATGTAGTGCCGGAGCTGCAACGGCGCGGGCTGTACAAGACGTCGTATGAGGAAGGAACCCTGCGCCACAAGCTGTTCGGCCGCGGACCCCGACTGCCCGAGACCCACCGCGCCGCCAACTATCGCCACGCCAACCAGGAGGCAATCCGATGACATCCATCACTGTTGAACCCGTCACCTACGGATCTGAGCGGCTCGCCAAGCTGATCGCGGCTATCGGCGAGGGCGCGCTGGAACGCGAACGCACCGGCGAACGGCCGTTCGCCGCAATCGAGCTCATCCGCGCCGAGCGTCTCGGTGCGCTGCGCGTGCCCAGCGCCGACGGTGGCGGGGGAGCGAGTCTGCGTGAACTGTTCACCCTGGTGATCGAATTGGCGACCGCCGACGTGAACGTTGCGCACATCCTGCGCGGGCATTTCTCCCACGTCGAGGAGCGGCTGCGGCTCGATGCCGAGCAGCGCCGCCGGGTGACCGAGTTGGCACTGTCCGGCGCGATCGTCGGCAACGCCTCGACCGAACTGGGCTCGACCCCGGCCGGCGGGTTCACCTGGCAGACCAAGCTCACCCGCGACGGTGACGGATATCGGCTCAACGGGAAGAAGTTCTTCACCACCGGCACGCTGTACGCCGACTATGCCGAGGTGCTGGCCAGCAATCCCGAGGGTGCGTCGGTGATCGCTCTGGTTCCCACCGACCGGCCGGGATTCACTGTGGTCGACGACTGGGACGGGATGGGGCAGCGCGCTACCGGGACCGGCACCGCGACCTTCGAGGACATCGCGGTATCCGCCGACGAGGTGCTGGAGTTCGCGCCGCCGAACGCCGACGACGAAGAGCAGTCGCTGTACCTGTCCGGCGCGTTCTTCCAGCTGTACGTGACGGCATTGGAAGTCGGTGTGGTGCACGCACTCCGCAATGACGCGGTGGCGCATGTACTTCAGCGGCCCCGGAGCTTCGCCTGGGCACCCACCCCCACGGCCGCCGATGACCCGCTGCTGCAGCGCGAGATCGGTGAGATCGCGGCCGCCGCATACGCCGGGCAGGCCACGGTGCTGGCCGCCGCCGACGCCCTGGCCGTGGCGTTCGCGGCCGACAGCAGCGGGACCGACCCGGGCCTCGAACTCGCCCATGAGGCGTCCACGCAGGCCGCGGCGGCCAAGATCGTCGTCGATGCCCTGGCGCAGAAGGCGGCGGGGCAGATCTTCGATGTCGGCGGGGCATCGGTGGTGCGGCAGTCGCATCTGCTCGATCGGCATTGGCGCAATATCCGGACGCTGGCCTCACACAACCCGTCGTCATACAAGGCACAGGCGCTCGGCGCCCTTCACGTGCGTGGCACCCGGCTGCCTGGCAGCGGCTACTTCTGATCCGACTGGGCTCCCGCATCGGCAGGATCAGCGGCGGAACACCACCCACCGCATCGCGCTGTACATGTAGACCGCCTCGCAGCCGCCGGCAACGATGCGGGCCAGGTGGTACTCGACACCCACGGCGGCCAGCCCGCTGGATACCCCCAGGATGAACGCCAGGTAGTTGATCACGACGACCGCCACGTACACCGTCAGCTGAGGACCGACAGCAGCATGCGAGCGGAAGTTCAGGGTCCGGTTCAAGTAGTACGCGAGACCGAAGGCCGCGGCGTATCCGACGGTCACCGCGAGCGGTAGCGGTACCCGGAATACGCCGTGCAGGAGCGTGAGGATCGCCAGGTCGACGCCGAAGGTGAAGGTATTGATCACCGCAAAGCCGAGAAATGTCGGGGCCACAAGAGAATTCAGAGGCGCCGGCAGGGCGTGCACGACCAGTACGCACAACCGGTGGAACCGCTCGGCGGTGGATACCCGGCTTCGTTCGTCTCGCACATGGACACCGTGGCATCGGAAGGTGTCAGGTTCGTGAGCGCCGGGCGAACTCCGTGAAGTAGTCGACGGTATCGACATCGCCACGGTTGGTCTCGATGCTCACTCCGAGATCTCAACTCCCTCGTAGCTGGTCAGCATCTCGATGTTGGGCAACGCCATCTGCAGGTAGACGTCGATGTGGCGGATCTTGTCGTCGGCGGTGAACTCGTACACCGAGATCGAGTTGACCACCGACTCGAAATCGCCCATCTTCGTGCGTTCCTCGAGCTCGAGGAACACCACACCGTCGACCTCGCTGACCCGTTTGAACAAGCCGTCCCATTCCGAGGTGGTCGCCCAGTTGGTCAGAAAGCCGGTGTACTGGTCCCAGTTCATCACTTCTTTGAAGTTGCCCACCCGTTCGAACTCATCGATGGCGACCAGCTCCGCCAGCGGGGCCCAGCCTTCGACCCCGAAACCGGGTTGCTTGGCGGCGTCCACGAGCCGTTGGGTGGTGACCGCGTACCGCACCGCCGCGCGGCTCCGGCCGGTGTAATCGTCGACGACCTCACTGACATGCTTCAACGAGAAATCCTCTTCTGTAGTCATTTTCGAGACAGGATGGATCAGGAGTGGACGCCGGCCGATTCGAGGTACTTGTCGATGACCGAATGGAAGTGCGCGATGACGACTTCTTCCTTGACCAGGGCCATGTGCTCAAGCGCAGTGTTGCGCAACCCGATCTGCTGTCGGGGCATCTGCTCGTAATCCTGTTGCAGCGCTTCGAAATACTTGTAGCTGCCGGCCTCGTCGACGACGATCGGTGAGGCTGTGAACGCGGCTTTGGCCTCGTCCGGCAACCACATGTAGCTGGCGACGTGCCAGATGCACCGGTTGGGGTCTCCGTCGGGATGGGGCAGCGACATGATGATGTGCGCTTCGCCGGCGCGGATGGTCATGAAGAAGTTCGGGAACCACACCCATCCGTGGTTGTCGCTCATCTGAGCGTCGGTCAGCCCGCTGACGTCAAGTCCCATGGCGGTCAAGGTGTCTCGCGTCGCCTTCTGCAGCAGCGTGCGGGCGGTGACCCCCTCGGGAAAATTCAGCGACCCGTCGTCGCCGCGGTATTCGGCGACGAGTTCCTGGAAGCGGGGGATTACCGCGACAGTGGAGGGGAAGGTCTCGGGTAGGTCCATGATTCCGTCGACCTGATGCTCCGGGGTGGCGCCGACGACGTCGAACGGTGCCATCGACACACTGTGCTGCTCGAAGAACCGGTACCGGCTGGTGGCGGGATCGATGTTGATCACCCGCAAGAGCTGGGGGTGGATACCGTCGATGTGGTAACCCTCCTGGAAGGCGTCGAGCACGACCTTCCAGTTGCAGTCGATGGCTTCGGTCACATCCATCACGGTGACCATCTCATCGAGGTGGTACGGCGCCAGCATGGTCGCCACCTCGTCGCCGATGAAGTCCGCCAACGGAGCTGCATCCGGGTCCGGATTGAGGAAGATGAACCCGGCGAAGGTGTCCACCGCGACCTCGATCAACCCATGTGTGTCCTTGTCGATCGGACCGGCCAGCGCCTCCCGCAACATGCCCTTGAGGCGGCCATCCAGGTCGTATGACCACAGGTGGTACTGGCACAGGAAGCCGCGCTTGGCATTCCCGCGGGCCTCGCGGCACAGCGCGTTGCCCCGATGACGGCAGGCATTGACGAACGCGCGAATCGCGTCGTCCTTGCCGCGCACGATGATGTAGGACTGATCGAAGATCCGGTACTGCTTCCAGTCGCCGGCCTTGGTCAACTCATCGACCCGACCGACCACCTGCCAGACCTTCTTCCAGATCGAATCACGCTCCTGGGCAACAAATTCCGGTGCGACGTAGCGACTCGTCGGAATCTCCATCCGATACGCATCCGGGGCGATGTCGTCCAGGCGGGTGGCGTTCTCGACCCAATCTCCGGGGCGTGCTGTCTGCACGGGCGGACCTCCTCGATCGATATGTGGGCGGGTGAGGTGTCGCTGACGGCCGGTTGTTCCCCGCCCTGTCGGCGCCAGTGGTGGTTGTGACTGCGGTCACCACTATACATAGGCGTATGTCTTATACATCTGTGAATATAGACGGGCAAAGCGCGGCGATCGTGGGGGTGTTCCGGGTGCGGTCTCAGTTGGAGCTCATGGCTGAAAGTGCGGAGCAGGCGGTGATCTGGGCTGCGGGCTGATCTGCGACCGGGCGGACCCCGACGGCGTACCCCACCATCGGCTCAGCTTTGCTGCGCGGGCCTTCAAGGCGCTGGCGCTGACGGCTTGTGGACGCCCTGGCCCCGTCGGAGAGATCGAGACGTTCCGCCCCACCGACCTGCGGTGGTCAATTGGCCCATCTGCTGGCCGGACCGTGACAACACAAGTGCAATGACCTTTGACAGGATGGGGCTATGGCCGAACGCTGGACCAAACAACGCCGCCTGGAGCACACCCGCAACGTCCTGCTGGACGCCGCTGAGGAGGTGTTTGCGCGCAAGGGGTTTGACGGGGCCGCGCTCGAAGACATCGCGGAGGTCGGGGGCTACACGCGCGGTGCCATCTACTCCCATTTCGGGAGCAAGGCCGAGTTGTTCCTGGCGGTCATCGAACGGCAGCGCGAACAATTCCTCGACGGGTTCGCCGACGTCATCGCGACGTTTCACCGGCTCGAGGACCTCGACGCCGACGAACTCGGCGATCGGTGGCGGGACCTGGTCGCCGCCGAGGGGCCCGACCGCGCAGTTCTCGGATCCGAGTACACGCTGTTCTTGCTGCGCAATCCCGAGGCGCGGGAGCGCGTGGCCGCACAGCGGGAGGAGACGGTTCGCGCCCTCGCCGACTACGTCTCCAAAGGCGCTGCCCGGTTGGGAGGCCACCTGAGCATCCCTGCGCTGGACCTGGCCCGGGTCATTCTGGCTGCCAACGACGGCGTGACGCTCAACAGCCTGCTCGATGACCAGGCGGTTTACCGGCCGTTCCTTCGGATGGTTCTGGCCAATATCGTTGTCCCCAAGGGGAACAACTTGTGACCAAGACCGGACATCCGGCGCGCACCGGCGCGCTGATGGCCATGGCCTCCATGCTGTGCGTGCAGATCGGGCTCGCGGTTGCGGTCGGTCTGATCGATGACATCGGAGCCGAGGGTGCTGCGTGGCTGCGCCTGGCGTGGGCCGGCGTTCTGATGCTCGTGATCGTGCGGCCGCGCCCGTCGGCCTTCACCAAATCCGCATTCTGGACCTGCGTCGCGCTCGGCGTGGTCACGGCCGGAGTGACGATGCTCTTCATGGCGGCGCTGTCCCGGATCCCGCTCGGCACAGCCAGTGCGCTGGAATTCCTCGGCCCGCTCGGGGTCGCCGTGGCCCACGGGAAGGGGCGCAATCGGGTGCTGTGGCCCGGGCTGGCAGCGGCCGGCGTGGTGCTGCTCACCGAGCCCTGGACGGGCGACGTCGACCTCATCGGTGTGCTCTACGCGCTGTGTGCCGCGCTGTGCTGGGCCTGCTACATCCTGCTGACGCAACGGGTCGGCGACGAGGTGGCCGGCATCAAGGGGCTGGCGGTGTCCATGCCCGTCGCCGGCCTGGTCGGCACCGCGGTTGTCGGGCCGTCGGTGTTTCCTCAGCTGACGCCGCAGTTGCTGCTTATCGGCGTGGGGCTCGCGATCCTGCTGCCGGTGATCCCGTTCGCCCTCGAGATGTCTGCGCTGCGGTACCTGAGCACGGCCGCGTTCGGAACGCTGATGGCCCTGGAGCCGGCGTTTGCCATGCTGGTCGGTTTCGTTCTGCTCCACCAGGTCCCGGCCCCGGCCGCCGTGATCGGCATTTGCCTCGTGGTGGCTGCCGGGATCGGCGCGGCGCGTACCGGGGCGCGTACGACGCCGGTCCCTGCCGAGATCGGCTGATCAGGTTACGCTGGCGCCAATGGCACGTGGAATCTTCAATTCCCCGATCTCCCGCTGGTTCAATGCGGCCGCCGTGGGCCTCACCCGAGTTCCGGTGCTCGGCCGGTGGATCGGCCACGGTGTGGTGGTCATCCGGTACACCGGGCGCCGGTCGGGTCGCACGTTCGAGACTCCGGTTTCCGTGACGCGCGACGGCAACGAGGTGACCATCAACGTGATGGCGCCGGACAGCAAGAACTGGTGGCGCAACTTCCTCGACGGGGGCGGTCAGCTCACCTTGCTGAACCTGGACGGCAGCGACCGTACGGGGCACGCCGTTGCCCACCGTGACGGCCACGGCAAAGTGGCCGTCACGGTGCGACTCGACGCGACCTGACGTCAGGCGTCGATACGCTTGCGCCGGTAGAGCGTTCCGAACATGAGCAGTAGCAGGCTCACCAGCAGGATCGCCGTGGCCAGCACATTGATCTGCGGGGGTACCGCGGCCTTGACCGCCGCGTTGACGTACAGCGGATAGGTGACCGTCGAACCGCTGACGAAGTAGGTGATGATGAAGTCGTCCAGGGACAGGGCGAACGACAACATCGCAGCGGCCACGATGCCCGGAACGATCAGCGGCAGAGTCACTTTGAAGAACGTTCTGGTCGGGCTGGCCCCGAGATCCATCGACGCGTCCTCCAGCGTCCAGTCGAATCCGCGCACCCGTGCCCGCACCGTCATGGCGATGAAGCTCACCTCGAACGCGATGTGGGCGATGAGGATCGTGGTGTAGCCCGCCGCCCAGCCGAGGTCGAGGAACAAGGTCAGCAGCGAGGCGCCCATCACGACCTCAGGTGCGGTCAGCGGTAGCACCAGGAACGTGTCGACCGCCTTCTGCCCCCGGAACCGTTGGCGCACAAGCGCGATGGCGACCAACGTGCCGAGCACCACGGCGACCGCGGTGGATACCGCCGCGACGTTCAGGCTCAACTTGAGCGCATCGGTCAGCGCCGGGTACTTGAACGGGTGTGCCCAGTTGTCGAGGGTGAAGCCCTGCCAGGTGTAGTTGAACTTGCCCGCCGGCTTGTTGAACGAGAACAACACGATCACGAAGATCGGCAGGAACAGGTACAGCAGCACCAGACCGGCGACGATCCGCAGGGACCAATCACCCCACCGCGGTGATCCTTTGACCACCTTCGGGGTGGCCGGGCTTGTGGCGTCTGCCAACGCGGTCGACGTCATACGAGATCCTCCGTGCCCAGCGCCCGCGTGTAGAGCAACACCCCGACCAGGATGATCGCCATCAGCACCATGCTGAGTGCGGCCGCGGCCGGATAGTCCTTGACCACCAGGAACTGCTTCTGGATGACGTTGCCGATCATGGTGGTCTGTGTGCTGCCGAGGTAATCGGCGTTGATGAAATCGCCGGCCGCGGGGATGAACACCAGCATGCTGCCGGCCAGCACTCCTGGCATGGACAGCGGCAGAATGACTTTGGTGAAGCTGCGGGTGTTCGACGAGTACAGGTCTTTGGATGCCTCGATCAGGCGGGGATCGATCTTCTCCAGGCTCACGTACAGCGGCAGGATCATGAAGATGATCCAGTTGTAGGTCAGGCCCCCGATCACGGCCCAGCTCGTCGACAGCAGCCGTCCTTCGCTCGGCAGCAATCCGATCGATCCGAGTGCGCTGACCACCAACCCGTCGTCGGCCAGAATCGTCTTCCACGCGATGGTGCGGATCAGGAAGGTCACGAAGAACGGCAGGATGACCAGGCCCAGGATCAGATTCTTGTACCGGCCCGCCTTGAAGGCGATGACGTAGGCCAGCGGGAATGCCAGTAGCGCGCACAGCACTGTCGCCACCAGTGCATAGCCGAACGTCCGCAGAATCTGGTCCTGATATTCGCTGAACGCGTGCAGGTAGTTGCCGAAGTTCCAGTCGAACTCCAGCGTCGGCAGGTACACCGAACCGCCCGAAGTCGACAACGAGGTGCGTGCCAACGAGAAGAACGGCACCACAAAGAAGATCCCCAGGTACACCAACGCCGGCAGGATCATCAGGTACGGAGCGATCTTGCTCCGCTGCCGGTTACTGGTGGCTGCGCCCGCCATCGGCGTCAGCCTCCGGTCACTGCGGCGTAGAGACTGTTGAACTCCTGGGTTTGCTCGTCAGTGAGGGCGGGCCACGACTTGAGCTTGGCGAGAATGTCGGCGGGTGGGTTGATCAGCGGGTTGCCGGCCAGCTTGGGATCGATCTTGGCGAGCTCGTCGGTCATGTCCGACAACACCGGCACGAACTGGGTGAATGCGATCAGCTTGGCGTAGTTCGCCCGGTCGTAGACGTAGTCGATCCACGCTTCGGCGCCCTTCTGGTTCTGCGTGGTGTAGGGGATCACCATGGTGTCGATGAACCAGTCACCGCCGGACTCGGGCACGATGAACTGAAGGTCCGGGTTGTCGGCCTGCAGCTGCACCACGTCGCCCGAATATGCCTGGGCGACAGCGATGTTGCCCGCCGCCAGATCGTCGGCGTAGTCGTTTCCGGTGAACCGGCGGATCTGGCCCTTGTCCTTCTGTTCACGGATGAAATCGACCGCTTTGGTGATGGATTCGGTGGTCGGATCCTCGACGGAGTTGCCCTGCCACTGCATGATCATGCCGAGCCCGTCCTGGACGTCGGACAACAGGCTGACCCGGCCCTTGAATGCGGGATCCCACAGATCGTCGATCTTGGTGATGTCTCGCCCCGTCGCGGCCTTGTTGTAGGCCAGGCCCACCATGCCGGTCATGTACGGCGCGGTGTACTTGCGGCCCGGATCGGCCTTCGAGTTGAGCAGGTCCTCGCGCAGGTTCTTCTTGTTGGGGACGCGGGAGTCGCGGATCTCGTTGAGCCACTTGAGGCCTGCGAGCCGGACCGCCATGAACTCGGTGGGTACGACGAGATCGGCGCCGATGTCCTGCTTACGGGACAACGGTTCCTTGACCTTGGCGAACCACTGTTCGTTGTCGTTGAAATCCTCTTTGTAGTCCACCGTCAGACCGGACGCGGTCTGGAACGCTGCGACGAATCCTTCGGCCATGTACAGCGGCCAGTTCGAGATGCGGACTTCGCCGGTGGCCGGTGAGCCGTCGTCGGGGGCGGCCGACGATGTTGCACCTGAGCCTCCCTCGCCACCTGACCCGCACGCGGCCAGCACGGACGGACCCAGCGCGAGCGCGGCCGCGGCGGCCGCGCCGCCGCCCAGGAAGCGGCGCCTCGAGGTGCGATTCGCGGTGAGCCGGGCGAGAACTTGGGGATCGAATTGAGCGGGCATGGGCGACCTTTCTGAATTCGGGCGCTTTCGTCGATGAAGGGTGGGCGTGGGTCGGCTGGTGCCAATGCCTACGTGTCGTCGAGCATCTCTTCGAGATCCTCGGTGGTGGGTATGTCCGCGGCCGGAAGTACCCGTGACGCGTCCGGGGACCAACTCACGTGCACCTGGTCGCCCGGGCGCAGAAGGGGGAGGTCCTGCTCGGGGCCGACGTGGGCGATGATCGTCGAATCATCAGGTGCGGCAAGGGAAAGCCGGAGCACCGGCCCCTGGAAGGTCAGGTCCTTGACGGTGGCGGGCACGGTGGCCACATCCCCGGTGGGAACCTCCATGGAGACGCGGACCCGCTCGGGGCGGATCATCAGGGTGGCGTGGCCGCCGGGTTCGATGGTGGTGTCGCCGGGCTTGGCCTTGAGCGTCGTGCCGAGCACGTCGACCTCGACGAAGTCGCGGTTGGTTCGCCCGGTCTGCCGGCCCGGCCACAGGTTGGCCTGCCCGATGAAGCTGGCGACGAACACCGTTGCCGGACGATCGTAGATCTCGGTGGGGCTGCCGATCTGCTCAACGTTTCCGTTGTTCATCACCGCGATCCGGTCGCTCATCGTGAGCGCCTCTTCCTGATCGTGGGTGACGTAGATGAACGTGATGCCGACCTCGCGCTGAATACGCTTGAGTTCGAACTGCATCGCGTGGCGCAGTTTGAGATCGAGGGCGCCCAGTGGCTCATCGAGCAGCAGCGCGCTGGGGTAGTTGACCAGGGCACGGGCCAACGCGACCCGCTGCTGCTGGCCGCCCGAGAGCTGCCCGGGCTTGCGCTTGGCGAAGTCGGTGAGCCGGACGATCTCCAGCAGCTCGTCGACGCTGCGTTTGATCTCGGCCTTTTCCTTCTTCGCGCTGCGCGGCCCGTAGGCCACGTTGTCCCACACGGTCATGTGCGGGAACAGCGCATAGTGCTGGAAGACCGTGTTGACGTTGCGCTTGTGCGGTGGCACGCGGGAGACGTCGACGCCTTCGAGCCGGATGGCACCCTCGGTCGGGCTTTCGAATCCGGCGATCATGCGCAGCGTGGTGGTCTTCCCGCAGCCCGAGGGGCCGAGCATCGAGAAGAACTCACCCGATGCGATGGAGAAGTCCGCCTCGGCTACGGCTAGGTAGTCGCCGAACCGTTTCGTGACGTGGTCGATCTCTATGACGGGCGCGCCGGTGCGTGGCGAGCCGTCGTGTCCCGTCGACTTGTCGACGGCGGTGATATCTGGGCCGGTCAGCGGAATCCTCCTCCAGTACAGCCGGGAAGCTGTCGGTAAACAATCGCCGATGGAGCCGACCTTCGCAACCGTTTCCGCAATGAATTAACAATTTTTCAATGGAATCCTTTGTCTGAACCGGCTTGACAGCGTGATTCCATAGCGTGGCAGGCTAACGGCCACGGCGGGTGCGGTCGGTCCACGGTCTGGAAGGGCAGTGACTGGCTGGAGTCAAGTTTCGCAGCTCAGCGGGCCGTCACGACGGGAAACCGGCGACTGGAGGAATCAGCCCCACTCGTGGTTCATGGCGCGGGACTCGGACATGGTGCGCACGGACTCGCCGTGGCGGTCGGGGGCGCGGGATACCGCGATGAGAGCCATCGCCAGGGCGGCTGTGACCGCTCCGGCGACGAAGATCGTCACGAAGCTGCCTTCCGACGGCACCATTCGATGCCCGAGCAGTACCGCCACGACAGCGGCCGCAACGGAGCTGCCGATCGTGCGGGCGATCGCGTTCATGCTCGTGGCGATGCCCGTCTCACTGGCGTCCACCTCGCTGACGACCAACGCGGGCAGGGCGCCGTAGCCCAGGCTGATATAGGCGTTGGCCAAGACACCTGCCACGACGACCTGCCAGGGACGGCCATGGGCCACGGCGAGCATGACGAATCCGGCGATCCCGGCGACAGCGGCCACCACCAGTACTCGGCGGGCGCCGTACCGGTCGATGTACCGGCCGCTGACGAGTGCCACCAGAAAACCGGTCAGCGCTCCGGGCAGCAGGAAGTAGACGCTGGCTTGCAGCACACTGGCGCCGAATCCGTAGCCGGCGGCCTCACGTGACATCTGCACGAACTGGGTGAGGCCGAGGAAGGCGAAGTACAGCCCCATTCCGACCAAGATCGTGGCCAGATTGGTCAGCAGGATGGGTCGCCGGGCCAGCATCGTGGTCGAGACCAGGGGATCGGCGGCTCGTCGTTCCCACCACCACCAGCCGATCAGCACGCCGATACCGCCGGTCAGAAAGCCGAGCGTCCCCGGGTGGGTCCAGCCCCACGAGTTGCCCTGGGTGATGGCCAGCAGCATCGACGACAGCCCGATCGCCAGGCCCGCGGCGCCCAGCCAGTCGATCGCGCCGCCGGCGGCAGGCTTGCGGTTGGGCACGACCACGACCGCCACCACGATGACGACGGCGGTGAATGCGGTGGTGAGCCAGAAGACCCGGTGATACCCGGCGTCGCCCGACATCAAGAGGCCGGTGACGACGAGGCCGACGCCGCCGCCGAAACCCAGCGTCCCGGACAACACCGACATGGCGCCGACCAGACGATCCTCGGCGAGTTCTTCGCGCAGGATCGCGATGCTGATCGGATAGAGCGCGTACGAGGCGCCCTGCAGGATGCGGGCTGCCACCAGCAGCGGTACCGACGCCGTGACCGCGGCCAGCACCGAACCTGCCAGTACGACCACCAGCACGCCGAGCAGGACCCGCTTCTTGCTGTAGAGGTCGGCCAGCCTGCCGATCAGCGGGGTCGACGCGGCGGCCGCCAGCAGGTTGGCGGTGACGGCCCAGCTGACCGCCACCGACGAGGTGTTCAGCTGCCTGGCGATGATGCCAAGGATGGGGACCACTGCGGTCTGCAGGATGGCGACGGTGAGGGCCACCAGACTCAGGCCGACGATCAGGACACCGGGGCGACGGGGTATTCCGGGCACCGCGGGGGAGGCGGACCGGTCGGTTTCGGTCCTGGCCACGTCCCGCTCCGATCCATAGCTAATCTTTGTGTTTCCCGATTATGGCCTTGGTGCGACACGTGCCCGCACACCGGGTGCGTGGTCGAATAGACGAATGGCTTTCGGCGTCAGTGCGCTCAACGCAGCTACGTTCAGCGGGCGCCGCCCGACCGGCTCGGGTGACCTGACCGTGGAGACCCATGGGATCGCACCGCTGGCCGCCGACCAACGGTACGGACATCCCGCCCGGCTGTTCACGGTGTGGTTCGCACCGCAGGTGAACATGACCGGCGTCTTCACCGGGACATTGGCGATCACCCTCGGGCTGGGCTTCTGGCTGGGACTGCTGGCCATGGTGATCGGCACCGTTCTGGGGTCGGGCGTGGTCGCATACCTGTCGACGTGGGGACCGCGCACCGGGGCGGGCCAACTTCCGAACGCGCGCATGGCATTCGGCGGGCTCGTCGTGGTGCCGGGCATCCTGCAGTGGGGATCGTCGATCGCCTGGGACGCACTCGTCGGGCTGTTCGGCGGGGAGGCGCTCGCGGCGCTGCTGGGCATCCCGTTCTGGATCGCGGTGTTGATCGTGCTGGCGGTGCAGGGCGTAGTCGGGTTCTTCGGCTACGAGTTGATCCACCGCCTGCAGGCGGTGTTGACCGTCATCCTCTTCATCACGTTCGCGGTCTTCACGGTCAAGCTGGTCAGCGGCCACGACATCGTCGTGGCGCCGTCGGTGTCCGGTGCCGATCTGGCCGGAGCTTTCGTTTTCGAGGTCACCATCGCCCTGAGCCTGGCGATCTCGTGGGCCAGCTACGCCGCCGATTTCAGTCGGTATCTCCCCGGCGACTCGTCGCGGTGGCAGGTGTTCGGGTACTCGTTCGCCGGGATCGTGTTGGGCTACATCTTCGTTCAGGGCATCGGGATCGCGGCCGCGTCGGTCATCGGTGAGCACACCGCCGACGGTGTCCACGCGGTCATGGGCGGGGGCCTGCTCGGCGGTCTGGCGCTGTTGGTGATCGCGCTCGCAGCGGTCGGCTCGGGGGTGATGAACGACTACAGCGGCTCCTTGGCGTTGCAGACCATCGGTGTGCGGGTGCGCCGGCCGGTGTCCGCGATCATCGTGACGGCGCTGGCCTTCGGTTTGATCCTGTGGCTGCACGCCGCCGATACCGCGACCAGGTTCACCGATGTTCTGCTGTTGGTCAGCTACTGGATTCCGGCGTTTGTCGCCGTGGTCGTGGTGGATTGGGCGATCCGTACCCGCGGACGCAACACCATCGATCCGAGCACCGAACTCACCGGGCGCCGCGATGCGGTGGCGGCACTGATCACCTTCCTGGTGGCCTACGCCGTCGCCGTGCCGTTCATGAACACCACCCTGATCCAGGGTGCGGTGGCCACCGCATGGCACGGTGCCGACATCGCCTACTTCGTCAATTTTGTTGCGGCGCTCGCGCTTTACGGAGGTTACCGACTGTTGACACGGCGGGCGGCCCGACCATAGGGGTCAGGGCAGTGCGGCCAGTACGTACTCGGTGAACGACGACGTGGACGCGCTGCCGCCGATGTCTGCGGTGCCGACACCGGCATCGAGGGTCCGCCGGACCGCGTCCTCGATGCGATCCGCGGCGATGCCGAGCGCCGGTGTGCCGCCCTCCCTGCCGGCCAGCCATCGCAGCAGCATCGCGGTGGACAGGATCATCGCGACCGGGTTGGCGATGTCGCGTCCGGCGATGTCGGGCGCAGACCCGTGGGCCGCCTGCGCCATCGCGTGAGTGTGCGACGCGTTGATCGAGGGCGCCATCCCGAGTGAGCCGCTCAACTGCCCGGCGAGGTCGGACAGGATGTCGCCGAACATGTTCTCGGCCACGATCACATCGAAGTCGCGCGGGTGGCTCACCAATCGAGCCGCCAAGGCGTCGATGTGCTCACCACGGACTTCGACGTCGGGGTAGCTCTCGGCGACCGCCTGGCACACGTCGCGGAACAGCCCGGTGGTCTTGGCCAGGACATTCGTCTTGTGGGCGACGGTGACCGACTTGCGCCGGACGGACGCCAACTGGAACGCCTGATGGGCGATCCGCTCACAGGCGGTCCGGGTGAAAACCGCGACGGCCAGCGCGACATCGGGGGTGGGCATGAATTCGCCTGCGCCGTCGTACATGTTGCGGTCGGCGTAGAACCCTTCGGTGTTCTCCCTGACGATGACCACATCGAGATCGGGGCAGACCGCGTGGACGGCTGCACTCAGGGTGCGCGCGGGCCGGATGTTGGCGAACAAGTTGTAGCGCTTGCGGATTGCCCCACCGGGCGACAATGTGCCCCGGAACTGCTCGGGGTATCCGGCGTTGTCGTGCGGCCCGAGAATCCACCCGGCCAGCCCGTCGAGCTCGGCCAGCGTGGGTTCCGGCAGCGGAGTTCCGAACTCACCGATCGCCTCGAGGCCGAACGGCAGTTCGCGCCAGCGCACGGCGACCGAAACACTGGCCAGGGCCCGTTCAGCGACCCTGGTGGCCGAATCCACGATCTCCGGCCCGATACCGTCGCCGAGAAGCACGCCCAGAGTCAGCACACCGTCATCTTCCGCTCAAACAGGATGGGCCGCGAACCACTGCAACAACATTTCTGCGATCTCCGCCGGCTTTTCTTCCGGGAGCCAGTGCGAGACCCCCTGCAGCGTTTCGAAACGGTAGGGACCGCTCACGTAGTTCGCGGTATCGCGCGCAGGCTTGGCGGTGATCGCGATGTCGCGGTCACTCCAGACGTACAGCGTCGGCACCGTGATCTTGTCCGCGGCGCTCAGGCCCGACCGGCTCAGCGGCATGGCTCGATACCAGTTCAGCGCGGCGGTCAGGGCCCCGGGTTGAGCCATCGCGCGAGCGTCACGTTCGGCGGCCTCGGGTGGCAGCCCGCTGTGGATCAGGGATTTTTCAATCGCCGCGCCGTTGCCGTCGCGCCCGAGCATCAACCGTTCGGACACCCACGGCAGTTGATTGACGTACATGTACCAGGAGGCCAGACCCTGTCGGCTGGTGAGCAGGGACCGCAGGAATGCCAGCGGATGAGGCACCGACAGCGCCGACAACGACGCCAGTTTCCCGGGTACGTGGCCGGCCACGCTCCAGGCCACCGCGGCACCCCAGTCGTGGCCGACGAGATGGACGCGATCGGCGCCGCTGGCATCGATCAGCGCAACGGTGTCCTTCACCAATTCCGTCGCGCGGTAATCGCGGCGACGAGTCGGCCGGGCGCCGGGCGAGTACCCGCGCTGATTGGGCGCAAGACACCGGAACCCCGCGGCGGTGAGCGGGGAGATGATCGGCTCCCAGCTGACATTCTGCTGGGGGAAACCATGAAGCAAGACGACCACCGGACCGTCGGCGGGACCGTCATCGATGACGTCGAACACGAATTCCCCGCGGCGGTACTGATCCATGCCCTGCATCATGCCAAGCGCTGCGGCAGCCGGGAATGAGGCATTGCCGTTCGACGAGATGTTGGTGAGCAGGCTCTGTGCCCGGCGGTCCAGCTTCCCGGTGATGCCCTGTTGTGACGCTTCGGTACAGCAGCGAGTAGCCGACTACGCGGGCATCGGTGGTGGAGCCGCCCCCGTCCCGGCGATGCCCGCCTTGACCATCGGCACCGCGGGTGCTGTGGACGTTCCCCTCAGCACCGGGATGGCAAGAGCGCCAACAGGACTGACAGGCGCAGGTATCCCGCTCGACTTGAGGTAGCCCGCTACGCGCGACCACAGACCGAGGGGTACTCGACACTGAGCCGATATGGGCCGCACACGACCAGAAAGGCAGTGGCAGATGAAGAACTACACCGTGGCACTCGGCGACACCCTGTTCGGGATCGCCCAGCGCGAATACGGCGACGGAGATCTCTACCCCGTGATCGCCGAGCAGAATCACCTCAGCAATCCGGGGCTGATCAACATCGGGCAGGAATTGTTGATCCCGTACGTCACCTACCGGCATCTGTTCACGGCTGATGACGGCACCGCCGCCCGCAGGCAGCTCACCCAGTCGTTCTACGGGACGCAAAGCCCGGACATCCAGTTGATATGGGAAGTGGTCAACGGTGTGGCGCAGCGGGAGATCCGTCGCGGTACGTGGTTGCTCTTGCCGGATCTCACCAACGTCGGACACCATACCGTCGTCGAAGGGGAGAGCTTCGTGGTCCTGGCGGCCCGGTGGTACGGCGACGATAACCTTGCGATCGTCATCGCCAACGCCAACAACCTGGACCCATCCACCGATCCGGACCCGGGCCAGGTTCTGATGGTTCCCGGGCTCAATCGTCGTCGCCATATCGCCGGCGACACCCTCGAGTCACTGTGCGTCGAGGAGTACGGCGATGACGATGTGTCGACCCGTGCGGCCGTTGCCGGCGCGGCCAACTACATCAACCGTCCGCACCACCTCTTCTCCAATCAGGTGGTGTACTTCCCCTCGTGATCGCTTCGGTGTGAACGAGAGTGGTTGTTTGCCAGTCGATCCCGTGTTGCCGACGACGGCGGCGGCCGTGACCTTTCGGTGGCCAACTTGTGACAGCAACGTGGCGGCTGTGGGGCGCCTGCGCGGTTGCAGCGTATGCGCAGGATGCGGTACCAATCATGGGGTGTGCGCGGGAAGGACCATCTGAATGAGCTCGATTGGGACAGAAGACGTTCCAGGGCATTGGCTGACCGCGGCGGAAGTGGCCCGGGCGTCGCAGCTGCGGGAGGACCTGGTCGAGCGGTTCCTGCCGGCTGGGCAACCGCAAGGGACGCTCTACGGACGCGATCTCGTGTCGGTTGCCCGATTCGTCAAGGTTCTCACCGATCTGGGAACACCGACCGCTGCCGTCGAAGTAGCTGTCGCCGAATTGAGGGCCCGCCCGGACGCGGCATTCAGCGTGGCCCTTCGCGGGGGTGGCGGTGCGAGTCGGTGGTCACTGAGTCCGAAGCTGACCGGCAACCGGACCCGGGTGTGGAAAACGGTGGGTGCGACCACTGCCGCCGCGTTGCTCGTCGGCGGCGTCGTGGGAGTCACGATGTCGCGGCACGAGGATCAGCGGGCCACTGCGGGACCGGCACCATCGGGTGTCAAACCCGTTCCCGCCGAAGTGGTTGCGTCGACCGTGACGGATGAGCCGGGCGACCGGCCCGCTCAGGCGTTTGCCGCACCCAAGCCGGATCCGGTGTGTTCGCAATGGCAGCGGGCCGGCGCCGGGTACGACGGCAAGCAGCAGGCGTGGGTCAAGACCGACCACCGGGTCCCGGCATCGCGCTGGTCACCCAAGCAACGGTCGGTGACACTGGCTGTCATCCCGGTCATGCGCCAGGAGGCCGCCGAATTGCGCGCCTTGGCCGACAAGGCCACGGATCCGCTTCTGATCGGTCTGCTGCGGGCCCAGTCTCGGTACGTGGACAACTACGCCACCAAACTGCCGAAGTTCGAGCCGGCAGACCATGCGAACTGGACCGCGGCCGGCGCGATGGACGCCGCGGTGAAGGCGGCTTGCTCAACCCCACGTTGAGTGCCCTCGTTCCGGTATCTGGTGGGGCACTAGGGGATGAGTGCCCCACCAGAAATCGGTTCGGTTACATCGGAATCCAACGATCGAGGAACCAGAAACCCCAACCGCGGCCGTCGGCGGCCTGCATCGGGGTCACCCGCTGGCCATTCCACTCGAACGGTTGATGATCACGACGCGCCGCGTCGATGCCGCGACCGTGCCAGTCGTCGGGCCGGAAGTCACGGTCGTCGTGGCGGTCGCATTGCTGCGCACCCGGACGGTCGCAACCAGGGCCCGGGTCGGCGCCTGCGGTGCCGATGCCCAGCCCCAGCAACCCGGCCACGCCTATTCCTGCCGCCATCGCCGATATGCCCACGGATTTTTTGAAACGCATTGCTTTACTCCGTTTCTGATCAGTGCGACGACGGTGCCGCACGGAGAGCAAAGCTATTTCGGCGGGTTGTGTTTGCCCTGTGTTGACCATAGGCACGTGCTGTGCGGTCGGTAACGAGATGAAAACTGCTAGGACTCAGTGATATTGAGTGCCGACAGCGCACTTCAGATGCGTCCCGGCGTACCGTCGCGGCGACGCACCGACGACGAGGATGAGACGGCGGATTCAACGAGGTCAACCCGCCAATCGGAGCAGTGGCTGAGGATCTCATCAAAGTCGACGCGGCCTTCGTTACGCGCCAAGGCATTTCCCAGGAACAATCGACGGTGCCAACGCTCATACCGGTCCCGACTGCCGGGGACCCGTACTCACCAGGTCAGATTGTGCTTTTCGAAGTGGCGAGCCAGCGCCTCCATGTACTCGTCCCCGTAGAAGGGCCCACGGGCGCCGATCGCCTTTTCCAGGAAAGGACCGTATTCCTCGTCGTTGACGTAGGTCGACCAGTGGGTGATCTGGCCGTCGTCGTTGGTGTCGATGAAGCTGATCGAGTAGAAGCCCATCGTCTCACCCTCGGCTGTCGTGCCCTCCCAGCGGTAGCGCATGACGAGGCCGTTCTCGGCGGGCCAGAACTTGTGGTCGACGGGTTTCCAGTCGGGGAACACCACCGAATAGGCCTTGGCCTCGACGGTGGCCGCGACGTCGAACGAGGTCGCCACGTCTTTGAGCACGAGTTCCTGACCTGCCACGAAGTAGGGCGAGGTGTACACGGCGTCGTCGGTGAACTCCCACTCGTCGTACGACTCGCCTTCCTGCACCTTCCGCAGCACGTACTTGTCGCGGTAGCTCTCGGCCATGCGGCGGTGTTTGGCGATTCGGTCGACCAGATCCATTGCGGTCCTTATTCATTGGGGGAGTGGCAAGGCCAGGCCGGCGGCTCGTGTGGCCCGGCGCACACCACTAATATACAGACCTGTATCGCAGATTCAACGGTGAATCTTCACGGTCGGCATTACGTCATGGACCCACATTTCGGCACGGGGGAATGCCTGTTCGGGAGCCGTCGCGAAGTCAGGACCGCAGCGCTTCTTGGACGGGTTCGACGCACCGCGAAACTAGGTGCGGTTGAGGAACCCCAGCACGGTCTGCTCGAAGGCCTCCTTGGCTTCGATCATGGCCCAGTGTCCGCAGTTGGGGAACACATGCAGCTCGGCGTTCGGGATCGTCCGCATGGGGATCAGTGCCATGTCGAGCGGGCTGACCCGGTCATCGCGGCCCCAGGTCAGCAGCGTGGGGGCGGCAACCTTGTGCATCTGGGCCCAGGGCATCGGGGCATCCGACGACCGCATGGCGGCCATCATCCCCGCGAACGCCGCCTTGCCGTACATCCGCTTGGCGGCGGCCAGGGTCGTGGGGTCGGTAGCCAGCTCCCACCGCTGTTCGATGAGCTCGTCGGTGACCAGCGCCGGGTCGAACACCATCGAGTTCAGCCAGTCGATCAGGCGCTGACGGGTCGGGTCGTCGGTGAACTCCTGCAGGAGCCGGATGCCCTCGCTGGGGCCCGGGCTGAACAGGTTGGTTCCGATGCCACCGATGGTGACCAGCTTGCCGATGCGGTCCGGCCTGCGGATGGCGAAGTTGATTCCCACCCCGCCACCCATGGAGTTTCCGACGATGTGCACCCGGTCGATGTCGAGGGCATCGACGAAGGGGCCCACCACGCCCTGGGCGGTGACCATGGGGTGGCCGCCGATGTCGTCAGTGACACCGAACCCCGGGAATTCCAGGACCAGGCACCGGAATTGCTGGGCGAAGGTGGGCAGGATCCCCCGGAAATTGCGCCAGCCTGTCACTCCTGGCCCCGAGCCGTGGAGGAACAGCAGCGCCGGGCCGTCGCCGGTGTCGTAGTACCGCAACACGCCGGCGGACGTCTCGATCTCCCTCAGTTCCAGCTCGGTCATGGCAACCAACCTACGGGTGCCCGCCCGCCGGCTCCCCGGCAGTCCCGCACCGTGGAACACGATCCGGTGTCCCGCGTGGCCTCGACTCCGTCACCGCGGGGAGAGCCTGCGGTGACGGAGGCCAGAATCCGATCAGAACGTCGTCACCAATACGCGTGACTGCCTTATCTTGCGACACAGGATCTTTCGCGGTGGAGCAATACGGTGCTGATCGCCCCGCCGGACAGCGCAACCGCCCCACAGGTGAGGAGGGCGGCCACTACCGCGTACGTCGACGTTCCGTCGCGCAAATGCGCTGCGTGGCTGATGGTGCCGCACAGTGCGATGCCGATGGTAAGGCCCAGTTGGCGGGCGGCGTTGGCTGCTGCGGCGGCCACTCCGGCCCGTGCGGGCGGGACCGCCGTCGCCGCAACGGCGGGCAGAACCGGGGACACGATTGCAGCACCGATGCCGGTTCCGATCAGCATCGCGATCAGTGAAGTCCAGTGTGGGCGCAACAACAGTGCCGCACCGGGCAGACAGGCCAGTCCGGTGAGCAACGTTCCGCCACCGAGCACCCAGCTGCGCGGCGCATGGTGCAGTCGAGCGCTCAAGGTCAGCGACACCAGAACGAATGCGGCAAGTTGCAGCGTCAGCACCAGAGCCGCTTGCAGGGGTTGCATGCCGCGGCTGGACTGCAACCACTGCGACAGCGCCGGCAGTGCGGCGAAAGCCGCGAAGTAGTAAGCAAATCCGGCGATGAGTACGGCGAGGAATCCACGTGTTGCGAACAGGTCCGGCGGCAGCAGCGGATGGGCGGCGCGGCGTTGGACCGAGACGAACACGCAAACCGCGGCGAAACTCACCGCGGCGGCTCCCAGGGTCCCGGGCGAGGTCCACCCGGACTCACCGGCATTGATCACCGCGTACGTGGTCCCCGTCATCACGGTGGTGATGAGGGCTATTCCCGCGACGTCGAGTCGGGCGCGCACCGGACGCTCCCGCGACAGCGATTGCCCGCCGATGATCACGGCGACCAGACAGATGGGCAGTGCGCCGAGAAACAACCAGCGCCACGAGATGAATTGGGTGACCGCTCCGCCGGCGATCGTTCCCGTGGTGCTGCCGATCCCCGCAACTGTTCCCCAGACAGCGAATGTGATTCCGCGCGTGCGGCGTCGGTAGTGCTGGGTCAACAGCGGAACGACGGTTCCGAAGATCGCCGCACCGCCCGTGCCCTGGACGACGCGCGCCGCGACCAGGAGGCCGCCGCGCACCCCGCCGATGCCACTCCGAACACGATCAGACCGACCAAGAAGAGCCGCCGGTGTCCCCACCGATCTCCCAGGGTTCCCATGGCCATCACGAGCGCGGCCAGCGCCAGGGTGTACCCGTCGATAATCCATTGGGCTGTTGCGAATCCGGCACCCAGCCTGCTCGCGACATTCCCCGCGCTGACCGTCACGACGGTGGTGAACGCGAGTAACAGGAAGGTCGCCAGGCAACAGGTCACCAACGGGCGCCAATCGCTGCCTTGCTCGGGTGAAGGGTCGTGAACCGGGGCGGACCCGGGGGAGTTCAAGGACATGGTCCGACCCTGATGTAATGGTCTTGTGCGTGTAAACCATTACATCGAGCCGCTGCTGCGGAACGTGACCGATCTGGTCAATCGCCCCGCGTCCACACCGGCCGACCTGGAACAGCGCTGGACGGCTCGCGACATGCCCATCCACTGCCGCGTCACGCGTGCCGACGTACGAGAGGTAAGGGATTTCCTGGAACTCTGGACGGATGTCGTCGACGCCGGCACCGAACAGAGTCGGGTCACGGTTCTCAATCAGTTACTGGCGCGCTTCGCCACCAGCCCGTCGATCACAGATCACGACGGCAGCGGCTGGCATCTGCACTACCGCGACGCTGACGCCGGCTTCGCCGCCACGCTGGCCGGCGCCACGAGTGCCGCGGCCGCCCACTTCCTCACCGAACGCGGGATGCACCGTATCCGGCGTTGCGCCCGCCAAGGATGCGCCTTGGCATTCGTCGACTTCACCCGACCGGGTACACAGAAGTACTGCAGTCACGGTTGCGCCAATCGCGACGCCGTCAGGCGGCACCGAGCCATGTCTGCCCGTTAGCGACTGACTGGAGCACGTGTCGGGCCCGGTTCGTATATTGGGTGATAGAGCGTACGATCCGTGCGCTCGGGCAACACTGGGAAGACCGCAGATGTGACTACGTCACCGGCACCCGCATCACGCCCACGTTCCGGCGTGACGACGGATCCTGCCGGGACCGGTACACAGCGCAGGCTGCCGCTGCGAATCCTGCTCGGCGTGGTGGTACTGACCCTCGCGGGTAGCGGGGCAGCACTGGTTCTCGATCACAACACGGGCCAGATCGGTCACGAGTCAGCGCTGATGGGGCTGGTCGCGGTGTCGTTGGCCGCGACGATTCTGCTGCACGGTCTGCTCCTCGGACGCCCGCTGACCGTGGCCCATGGTGCCACCGCCGCGGCGGCCCTGTTGCTGGCGACATTCGCGGTGGTGCTCGGCCACCCGGCTGACGCGTGGATCTGTCTCGTCCTCTCGGCCGCCATGCTGATCAGGCCGCGGGGGTCGACGGCGCAACCCGGTGCGTTACGTGCGGTGGCATCTCTGGTCGACCGCACCCGGGGCGATCCGCTGGCGCCGTTCGCGATGGCCGCGGGCAAAAGTTACGTGTTCTCGGCCGACGGCACCGCCGCACTCGCCTTTCGGACGGTGGCCGGGTTTGCGGTGGCCAGCGGTGATCCGATCGGAGACCCGACCCGTTACCCGGAGGTCGTCACCGCATTCGGCGGCCTGTGTCGAGCGCAGGGCTGGCGCATCCTGGTGCTGGGCGCGTCCGAACGGCGGGTGATGTTGTGGCGCGACCGTGCCGTGACCGGCACCGCCCTGCGGGCCATCCCGATCGGACGTGACGTCGTGGTGGAGGTGAACGGGTTCGACCTGGCCGGTCGGTCCAAGCGCAACCTCCGGCAGGCGGCGCAGCGAACGCGCAACGTCGGCGTGACGACCGAGGTGGTCGCCGAGTCCGGTGTGAACGATGCGCTCCGGGCCGAACTCCTCGACGTGATGCGCGAGTCGGGAAAGGCAGTCGGTCGTGAGCGAGGGTTCTCGATGATGCTCGGCGACACCTTGTCCGGCCGCTGTCCCGGCGTGTGGCTGATCTACGCGCGGGACCGTGCGGGACGGATTCAGGCCTTTCAGCGTTACGTCGCCGCCGGTGGCGGTGCCGAATTGAGCCTTGACCTGCCGTGGCGACGGCTGAGCGCACCGAATGGGATCGACGAACGGCTCACTGTGGACATGATCGGCTGGGCCCGATCGCACGGCGGCGAGCGTGTCTCGCTGGCCTTTGCGCCGTTTCCCGATCTGTTCCGCAGTGACCGCAGCGGTGAGGTACCCGTGCGGGCGCTGCGGACCATCGCTCATGCCGGCGATCGGCTCATCAAACTGGAGTCGCTGTATAGATACGTCCGCAAGTTCGACGCGATGGGCGAGCAGCGGTATGTGCTGCTGCCGCTGGTCGACCTGCTTCCAGCGGCGGCGGTGTTGGTGACGCTCGAGCTCGCTCCACACCGCCCGGTGCCGTGACCAGCTGATTTCGCCGGGGCGATGTCGGTATTCTGGATCGGGATGTTGTCGCGAATGCTCTCCAGTCTGATCCGGGTCCGAGTCACCCTGGTCTACGCGGCGGCGCTGTTCGTAATCGCGTCCCTGCTGCTGATCCTGGGGCCCAGGGTGCAGGACAGTGTGGTCGGTCATCTGAGTACCAACCTGGAGAACCTTGGGCAGGGCCATCTGGGAACGCTGGTGGGCAGCGCGTTCGTCACCGCCGAGGGATACACCTATCTCCTGCTGCCGGGCCTGGTGTGTCTGCTGGCGTTGGCGGAGCTGCTGTGGTGCAGCAGGCGGTTGATCCAGGCCTTCGCCCTGGGGCATGTCGGGGCCACCCTGATCGTGGCCGCCGGGCTGGCCGCCGCGATCAGACTCGGCTGGTTGCCGATCTCTGTCGCGCACGCGAAAGACGTGGGGCTGAGCTACGGCGCGATCGCCGTCCTCGGCACGCTCACCGCGGCCATTCCGACGCGGTGGCGCCCGGCATGGATCGGTGGATGGGTGACAATTGCCCTGGTGGTGGCGGTCTCGGGGACCGATTTCACCGCCATTGGACATGCCATTGCGCTGATTCTCGGGATCCTGCTGTCGACCCGATTCAGCACCGGCTCGGACTGGACGCCGGCCCGGCGGGTACTGCTGGGAATCGGTATCGGGTTCGGACTGCTGCTCCTCGTCGGAGTGTCCCTGCCCGCGGCGCCGATTGCGCTTCCCGCGGGTCTTGCGGTCGCCGGGATCGCGACTTGGGCTTGGTGGCGGTGGCTCGGAGCGCCGAAGGTCGGCGAACCCAGCCTGACTACAGTGTCGGCATGACGCTGCACGCCGACGCTGCCCATCCGGATCTGGTTTCCGTCGGGGTACCGACGCACTGGTACAACCTGGCAGCCGAGCTGGACCAGCCGATCCCGCCCCATCTGCACCCGGGAACCAAGGAACCGGTCGGCCCCGACGACCTCGCGGCGCTCTTCCCGAGCGGATTGATCGCTCAGGAGGTATCCACCGAGCCCTACATCGAGATCCCGGAGGTGGTGCGCGACATCTACTCGATGTGGCGCCCGGCGCCGCTGATCCGGGCCCGCCGGTTCGAGCAGGCGCTCAACACCGGTGCCCACATCTACGTCAAGTACGAGGGTGTCAGCCCGGTCGGCAGCCACAAGACCAATTCTGCTGTGGCGCAGGCCTATTACAACAGCGTCGACGGGGTCCGGAGGCTGACCACCGAGACAGGTGCCGGGCAGTGGGGTAGTGCCCTGTCCTTCGCCGGAGCACAGTTCGGCCTCGAGGTCGAGGTATGGCAGGTCCGCGCGTCCTATGAGTCGAAGCCCTACCGCGGTCACCTCATTCGCACGTACGGCGGCACCGTGCACTCAAGCCCGTCAAATCTCACCGAGTCGGGACGCGCGATCCTCGCGGCCCACCCGGACACCACCGGCAGTCTCGGGATGGCGGTGAGTGAGGCCGTCGAGGTGGCGGCTGCCAACGCGGACACCCGCTATGCGCTGGGCAGCGTGCTCAACCACGTCGTCCTCCATCAGAGCGTGATCGGGCTCGAGGCCGTCGCGCAGCTCGCCGCTGTCGAGCCGGATGGTGCCGACGTCGTCTTCGGCTGTGCCGGTGGTGGTTCCAACCTCGCCGGCCTCGCATTCCCGTTCCTGCGCGAGAAGATTCATGGACGATCGAACCCGAAGGTGATCGCCGCGGAGCCCGCTGCGTGTCCGTCGATCACACAGGGGGAGTACCGCTACGACCACGGCGACGTCGCGGGACTGACCCCACTGCTCAAGATGCACACGCTCGGAATGGATTTCGTGCCAGATCCCATCCATGCGGGTGGCCTGCGCTACCACGGGATGGCCCCGGCGCTCAGTCATACCGTCGAACTGGGACTGGTCGAGGGCATTGCCGTCGGGCAGCACGATGCTTTCTCCGCGGGCGTCCTGTTCGCGCGAACCCAGGGCATCGTGCCCGCACCCGAGTCCACTCACGCCATCGCGGCCGCCGCCGCGCACGTGGCCGACGACCCGAACGAGCAGGTGGTCGTGATCGGACTCTCGGGTCACGGTCAACTCGATCTGCCGGCGTACGCGGAATTCCTGGACGGGAACTTCTGAGCCCGGCCTACGACCGGACGGCGATGAAGGACGCAACGAATCCGGCCTCGGCCTGACCGTTGGAGTGCGCCACGGTGCGGATCACCGATCCGGTGATCGCCGGCACCTGGTTGACTCCGTGCGGCCACGACGGAGTCAGATAACCGAGGTAGTCGTAGACCCAGGTTTCGCCCCCGATTTCCCCCACCCCCTGAAGACGGCACGCGAACGGATTCCCGTAGGACGCCGCACCTTTGATCTCGAGTTGCCAACCGGTGCCGCCGAGCGTCCCGGCCAGCTGGCCGAAGCTCGGAGAGTGCAGCGTCAACGTGCCCGCGCCGAACCTCAGGTCGTTGAAATCCACGTCGAGGTCAGGGTTGTCGACGAAGCTGCGGTAGCTCCAAGTACCGGTGAACGATTCGGTGTCCATGGTTCGTCTCCTCCTGGTGATCTGCCGGCGCGCGGCCATCCAGAGTCGCTTGCAGTCAACGTCGCACGACGTGGCCGGCGGACACACGAGTAGTCGGCTACGCGATCTGGCGGTGTGACCACTGACCTGCTGCGTTGCGCTCACACCAAATCCGGTGCAGCAAACCGGCCCGGCGGATTAGGCTCCAGTCATCCACTGGCGACGAACTGTGGGGGCAGCATCGATACGGTGACCGCGGGCCAGGCCGCATCAGCCCCGTTGTCGGAGCTGATGTCGACGCTGCATACCCAATCTGAGGGGTTGTCGTCGGCGGAGGCATCCGCACGTCTGTCCCAGCACGGGCCGAACATCATTCGCACGCATCGGGTCAGTGCCTGGGCGGTGCTCAGGCGGCAACTGAACAATGCTGTGCTGATCCTGCTGGCCGTGACCGCCGTGGCCTCGGCCTTTCTCGGCGACGCCACGCAGTCGATCATCATCGGAATCATCCTGGTGATCAGCATCGGGCTCGGGTTCGTCAATGAGTACCGGGCAGAACGGGCCACCGAAGCCCTGCATTCGCGGGTGCAGCACACCGCGGTCGCACGCCGTGACGGGAAGGCCGTCAAGGTTGGTGTGACCGAGTTGGTGCCCGGCGACGTCATCCAACTCACGCTGGGCGAGGCGGTGCCCGCTGATGTCCGGCTGTTCGACGTCACCGGTCTGGAGTGCAACGAAGGCATTCTGACCGGCGAGTCGATGACCGCGGAGAAGTCGGTCGATGTGGTGGCGATGGACACCGCACTGGCCGATGCAACGGATCTTGCCTTCATGGGCACCATCGTCAGCGCGGGCACCGGCATCGGTGTCGTGTATGCGACCGGCGCTGACGCTGAGTTCGGCCGGATCGCGGTCGGCCTGAGCCAGAATGCGCCGGAAACCGACTTCCAAGCAGGTCTGCGGAAGTTCTCCTATCTGCTGCTCTACGTCGCGTTGACCCTGACCGTGTTCATCCTGCTGGCCAACGTGATGCTGCGCCGGCCGGTCATCGAATCCGTACTGTTCGCGCTGGCCATCGCGGTCGGCATCACCCCGCAGCTGCTGCCGGCCGTGGTCAGCAGCAGCCTCGCCTCCGGGTCGCGGGAACTGGCCAAACGCAAGGTCTTGGTCAAACGATTGGTGAGCATCGAGGATCTCGGTGACATCGATGTCCTGATCACCGACAAGACCGGAACTTTGACCGACGGCCGCATCAGCTTCATCGATGCCGTTGACGCCGCGGGTATCCATTCCGGAGATGTGCTGCGTGATGGGTTGCTGGCGACCGACGTGGACCCGGCGACCGGGGGAGCCAGCGGCAACGAGATGGATGCCGCACTGTGGCAGGCGGACGGTGTCGACGCCGGGGCGCTGACCGCGGGCGTCCGCCAGATCGCGGTTCTGCCGTTCGATCACACGCGCCGGTCCACCACGACGCTTGTCGACGACCCCGGGCGCGACCAGCGGACACTGATCACCAAGGGGGCACCCGAGCAGGTGCTGGCCAGGTGCGCCCAGGTGCCGGAATCGGCTCACCAAACGCTCGATCGACTGTTCGCCGAAGGCCGGCGGGTCGTCGCGGTCGCCGTCAAGCCCGCGTCCGGACTCGCGGCTGTGACCCCAGCCGACGAAACCGACCTCCGCCTGGCCGGGTTTCTGTCCTTTGCCGACAACCCCAAGTCAGCTGCCCGAGAGTCGTTGGCCAAACTGGCCGAACTGGAAATCGACGTGAAAGTTGCCACTGGAGACAATCCGCGGGTGGCCGAAAAAGTCTGTACCGAACTCGGTTTGGCGTCGAAAGGCACGATCACCGGCGTCGAGATGGACAAACTCGATGACCTCGAATTCGATCGGATGGTCACCCAGACAACCATTTTCGCCCGCGTCACCCCGGAACAGAAGGCGCGGGTGATCACCTCGGCGCGCAAACAAGGACGCTCGGTCGGCTTCCTCGGTGATGGTGTGAATGATGCGCTGGCCCTTCACGCGGCCGATGTCGGCATCTCGGTGGACTCGGCGACCGACGTCGCCAAAGATGCCGCCGATGTCGTACTCCTGGAGAAGGATCTCGGCGTTCTCGCCGATGGTGTGTCGGAGGGACGACGCATCTTCGCCAACACGATCAAGTACGTATTGATGGGCACGTCAAGCAATTTCGGCAACATGTTCAGCGCCGCCGCGGCGTCCGCGGTGCTGCCGTTTCTCCCGATGCTGCCCGGGCAGATCCTGCTGAACAACCTGCTCTACGACAGTTCCCAGCTGGCCATCCCCACCGACCGCGCCGATCCGGAGCAACTGCGCGCGCCGTCACACTGGAACATCGCGTTCATCAGGCGGTTCATGCTGACGTTCGGGCCGATCAGTTCCTTGTTCGACTTCCTGACCTTCGGCTTGATGCTCGGTGTGCTGCACGCGGCGCCCGCCGAGTTTCGCACCGGGTGGTTCGTGGAGTCATTGGCCACCCAGACCCTGATCATCTTCGTCATCCGGACCCGCCGCATTCCGTTCTTCCGCAGCGTGCCGAGCGGTCCGCTGATCGCGACGACCTTCGGTGCAGTCGCGATCGGGATCGCGCTTACCCTGTCGCCCTTGGCATCTCGCCTAGGTTTCGCACCGTTGCCGTGGCAGTTCTTTGCCGCACTGGTGCTACTGACAGTGGGCTACCTGGTCTTGGTCGAGTTCACCAAGAAGGTGTTCTATGCCGATCCGATGCATCTGGCGGGTGCGCCGGTTCGCACCCGCGGGCGTCTCCATCGCATCGAACGCCGAGCCTCCAGGTTCGTGCACCATCCGAGCTCGGCCACCCGATGATGGGGAGTCGCCCGGGGGCCGGCACACGGATCAGATCTGCCAGTCTTGCGCGCCATCCGGCTGGTTGTAGAGGCCGACGGAGTTCTTGACGACGACAGGGTCGCCACTGCCGAAGTGGTCGAAGAACCATTGCGCGTTCGCGGGGCTGAGGTTGGGGCAGCCGTGGCTGACGTTGCGCTTGCCCTGAGCGCCGACCGACCATGGTGCGCTGTGCGCGAAAATGCCCGTGTTACTGAGGCGGACCGCATTCTGGACCTTGAGCTTGTAGCCTTCGGCCGAGTTCACCGGCACCCCGTACGTAGACGAGTCCATGATGATGTCGGCGAACTTCTCCAGCACGTAATACGTGCCGTTGGGGGTTTCATAGCCCGGCTTCCCCAGGGAGACGGGGAAGGTCTTCTCCAGCGTGCCGTTGCGGTGGATCTGCATCTGATGGGTGTTGTTGTCGATGGTCGCCACCAACGAATCGCCGACCTGGAAACTGGACTTCGTGCCTGCGGCGTCAATGTTCACGACGGTGCCGGCGGGCCAGAAATCGATTGGGCGCCAACGTACTTGACTATCGCTCATCCAGTAGAACTTGCCGGGCACCGGAGGGTTGGAGGATATGTGGATCGCGTCCTCGGCCATCTGACGGTCGGCGATCGGCCGCTGGAACGTGATGGAGATCGGCTTGGCGACACCGACCGTCGACCCGTTGGCAGGATTGAACGCGGGTGGCAGAAACGGCGGCTCGCCGCTGAACGGCAAGGGGTTCTGTCCCGGCGGGGTCGCGACATTGGCCGCCGCGCCGAACGGGTTGAGCCAGGGCATCGGCGCCGGGTCGAGTTGCGGTGCCGGTTCGACGGGCTGCGGCGGACCCGCGGGTTCTGCCAGTGCGGTGGTGCCGGCGACCGTTGACGCGGTGACCATGACGGTTGCCGCGATCGCGGCGATCCACAGGTGTCTGGTCCGGTGCTGCACTAGGCCTCCATCGACGGTGTGTCCTCGACGATCACGCCCGGTTGGGCGGATGCATGACGCCGTCCAGTCTACTAGTTACGTACGGGGATAGTAGATAGTGAGCGGGCACGCAACTACTCGCCGTCGAGTCTTCGGGACAAATATGTTTGTTTGCCATTGCATTTGTGAAGAATCCGTAAAGCCCCGGACGTAACACCCAACGCTCTGACCTGCGAAATCAGGCCGTACTTAGTTCTTCAATACGTGGAACCTACGTAGGTCGTTGTGTGTTCGATATGAGTTTCGATTTCCGTGGAAACCCCGCTCTTACCCTGACTGCACAACATCGTGTCGAGAAGGGAAACGTCGATGCCTCTATTACGTTCGGTAACAGTGGTTCTCGCGGTTGGAGCCGGCGCCGCGATGATGATGTTCGCGGACGTCGCGGAAGCGGCTCCGACCGGAACACCGGATGCCCAGACGACGATCGGCATGCTTCAGGCGCAAGGCTTCCGGGTGATGATCAGCAAGGTCGGTCATGGACCGCTCAACCAGTGCACGGTCAACGCGGTACGCCCCGGGCGCAAATCCTCGCAATCCCAGAACCCACTGGTGGGGGTTCGAACCCGCCCGCAACAGAACATCGCCCCGACCGTCTACGTCGACTTGGTGTGTAACCGCTGAGATACGCGGTCCGGATATGAGTTCCGGTTCCCGGACCACAAGTGCGATGGACGGGTTTCTTCAACGAACCTTCACAAAACTCATACCGATTCACTGAACTCCGCGCCCAGGGTGGAGGGCATGCCAGACATTTCCAACCAGCCACGGCTCAGTCGCCGGGGATTCCTTGTGGCATCTGCTGCGCTGAGCGCCACAGCTGTCGCGGGGTGTCAGAGCGACGCCGGCGCCCCGCCGACCGGTGTGGGCGACCGTGACGCGATCGCCGCGGCTGAAGCCCGTCGCCCGCACAGCGGCAGGACAGTTTCGACCACCTTGACCGCCCAGCGCACGCGGGTTGACCTCGGCGGCAGGATCGCCGACACGATCGCCTATAACGACGTCGTGCCCGGGCCACTCCTGCGGGCATCGGTCGGTGATGAACTGGAGGTCACGATACGTAACAGGCTCGGCCATGCGACCTCGGTGCACTGGCACGGCCTTGCGCTGCGGAACGACATGGACGGTGCATCGCCGGCGACCCGTGACATCGCCGACGGGCGCGACTTCACCTATCGGTTCTCAGTGCCCCACCCGGGAACGTACTGGGCCCATCCGCACACCGGGCTGGATGCGGACACCGGCCTGTACTTCCCGGTGATCGTCGACGACCCGAACGACCCCGGCCGCTACGACGCCGAATGGGTGGTGATGCTCGACGATTGGACCGATGGCGTCGGTCCGAGCCCTGTTCAGATCTATGACCGGCTGCGCGTGCCGTCGGGCGACGGGCGCGGCATGCCCGGGATGGGTGGCATGCCGGGCATGCACGGCGACGGCGGGATGGGCTCGATGGGGGGCCGAGACCGTTCACCGCTCGGAGGCGACGGTGGTGACGTCGACTACCCGTTGTACGTGGTCAACGGCCGCGATGCCCAGAACCCCAGCAGCTTGCGGGTACGTCCTGGTCAGCGGGTTCGGATCCGGCTGATCAACGCCGGCTCCGACACCGCGTTCCGGGTCGCGCTGGCCGGGCACCGGATGACCGTCACCCATACCGACGGGTTCCCCGTGGTTCCCACCGACGTGGACGCGGTGCTGATCGGAATGGGTGAGCGCTATGACGTGATGATCACCGCGCGTGACGGGGTATTCCCGCTGGTGGCGGCGGCCGAGGGGAAGGACGCGTCGACGCGCGCGATGTTGGTGACCGCCGGCGGCTCACCTCCGGCGCCCGACTACGCGCCACCGGAATTGCGGGGCCGACTCGGCACCGTCAACTCGTTCACCGCACCGCCGGAGGCCACCTTCGACTCCACGCCTGCTGACGCCGAGCTGCCGGTCGAATTGGGCGGCTCGATGGCCACCTATGACTGGACGATCAATGGCCGATCGTTCACGAAGGCTCAGCCGCTGACCGTGCGCGAAGGACAGCGCGTAGCAATGACTTTCCAGAACTCGTCGATGATGTGGCATCCGATGCATCTGCATGGGCACACTTTTCAGGTTCTGGGTGACGATGGCCGCCCGGGTGCCCGCAAGGACACGCTCATCGTGCTGCCCATGCAGCGGCGGCGGGTGATTTTCGCCGCTGACAATCCAGGGACATGGATGTTGCACTGCCACAACACATATCACCAGGAGGGCGGGATGATGACGAGCGTCGCCTACGCCGGCTGACGTGCGGCATATCGAGGGAGTACTACGTACTAGCTTAAGTAGTAGATACGGAGCCCGCGTCGAGGCGCATCACGAGCCCGATCGCGAGGTACGCTCACAACACCGATCGTGGAGGGGTGCAGTGCGCGTACGAGGATTCGGCGAACTCGAAGCCGACATCATGGATCGCATCTGGAATCGCGGAGACGCGGCCGTCACGGTCCGCGAGGTGTTCGACGAAATCGCCGAGGAGCGCCGGATCGCCTACACCACAGTCATGTCGACGATGGACAACCTGCATACGAAGGGCTGGCTGGAACGCGACCGCGACGGGCGCGCCTATCGATACTGGCCGACGTTGAACCGCGAACAGCACACCGCCCAGTTGATGCGCGAGGCGCTCGACGGTGGCGGTCGTTCTGATCTGGTGCTCAGCTACTTCATCGAGCAGATGGACCCACAGGATTCCGACCGGTTACGTGCCGCGCTCCGTACATTGGCCCGGCGCTCCGGAAGGACGAGGAAGCGGTGAATGTCGCCGCGGGGCTGCTGATCTACAGCGTGGTGATGGTGGCGCTGGCGCCGACATTGCTCGGCGTTCTCACTCGCGGTGGCTCGGCTCCCAGATTTGGTGTGACGGCGTGGTTGACGGCCGTGGTCAGCGTCTTGGCGACCTGGATCGCTATTCCGATACTGGTCATCCTCGATGTGGCCTTCCACGGCGGGCGGCGGCAGTCCTTGTTGGCGTCGTGTGTGCAGTTCCTGTGTGACATCGCGTCTGGGCGTGCAGGCCTGGCAGCGCAGTCGACGATGATCGCCGGCGCAGCCGTGCTGGCCGTGGCGGTGGTCGCTGCCGGGATGAAGGCGGCACGGACCATCAGCCGGCTGCAGTCCCGCGCTCACCGGCACGCTCAGGCGGTGAGGATGGTGGGACGTCCGACAGCCCAACGCGACGTCTTCATCGTCGACACCGACGAGCGCACCGCATACTGCGTCGCGGGTGCGCCACCCGCGATCGTGGTCACCACCGGTGCGATCGCCGCGCTCGGTGGCGACGAACTGCAGGCGGTCCTCGCCCACGAACGGGCGCACTTGGATGGACATCACCTCAAGATCGTGACGGCCCTGCGCGGGTTGGCAATGGTTTTCCCACGGGTGAGGCTGATGACGCGGGCGGCCACCGATGTCGGTCGGCTGCTGGAAATGTGTGCCGACGACGCCGCTGTGCGCCGCCATGGACAGCGCTCGCTCCTCGCCGGGCTGATGGCCCTGGCCGGGACCACGCCGGCCCAGGCACTCGGAGCCGCCGACGTGGCATTGCTGATCCGTGCTGAGCGCCTTGCCCTTCCACCTGCGCCATGGATGCGGGTGGGTGCGGGGGCCGGTTTGTTCGGCGCTACGACCGTGATCGCGCTGGCTCCGGTGGCGACCTTCGCGCTAGGGGTCTCGGGCCTGCTCTGCCGTTGAGGTCAGTGCTCCCGTTCGAATACAACGAGTGTGTCCGCCAGGTTGCCGTCGACGAAGTATGCCCGGCAGACGAACGGGTCGTGAATCGTGCTGCCGGATTCGGTCTGGGCGTCGACCGTTCCAGACACGTTCCATACGGTGATACGTGAGTGCTCGACGCCCTTCAGAGGCTCGTCGGTGGTCAACGGGAACAAGTCCCGACTGTCGGGCTCGAGGTCACCGAGCTTCGACTCCACGTCGGTGAGCTTCGCGGTCGCGGGCGTCACCAGCTTGCCGCGCACGTCAGTCTCGCAACGATCCTGAGCCTCGCGCTCCGCCGTGTCCACGAGACCAAAGCCATGTGTTCTCACGGCGATCACAGCGACGACGCCCAAAATGAGTGCACACGCCAATAGCCACAACGGGACACGTCGACCGGTCATACTCACCTGGCGATTATCGCGTCAGTATTCAATCACGCGGGTGACATTGGGCGTCATCCCCGATTTGCGGACCGGCGAGATCTTGACCGGGACACCCGACTGCTGGGCCTCGATCATTTGACCGTTGCCCAGGTAGAGCGCCTCGTGTTGTCCACCGCCGGGTCCCCAGAACAGGAGGTCGCCCCGCTTGGCCTGTGACGGCGGGAGTTGGCGTCCCGCGGTGTATTGATCGCCCGAATAGCGGGGGAGCAGCACACCGACACCGGCGAACGCGTAACGGGTTAGTCCAGAACAGTCGAAGCCGACGGTGCCGGCGCCAGAATCCACCCCTCGACTGGGTCCGGTCAAGCTGCCACCTCCCCAGGAATAAGGGACGCCGATCTGAGTGCCGGCCCGCCGGATGACGTACTCGACCGCCTGTCTGCCGTAAACACGGTTGCCGCGGAGTACGGGAGCTGCGCCGCTGTTGTCAGCCGGCACAAGTCCCAGGCTGCCGAGGAACTTTCGCCCCATGTCAAAGGTTGTCTGTGCCGCAAAAGCGCTTGCCTGCAACGACGCATTGGCAATAGCCACCGGATCGCCGGGCGCACCTGCGCTCAGCAGGTTGGGCAGAGTGGGGTCCCACTGGCCGGCGTTGGGTTCTGCATGGGCGCGCGGCGCGCCCATCAATGCCAGTGACGCTGCAGCCAAAACCCCTGTGCGCAAGAGTGTTCGACGTTCCCAGCAGGTCTGATCCGAGCGCGGATTGGAAGGCATGGTCCCGCAGTTCCTTTCCGCCCTGGGGCAGCCGCAGCTGGGGCTGGTAACGGACCATTCAATAACTACGTAGTAACTACGTACGTACGTACTCTACATCACAATAATCACGTGAGTCCCACTTGCAACATAATTGCACTTCTGTAATTCCTTGTAGAGGTTGCGTTTTGGTATCGGGTCTGGCGACGGGTGTGTCGCCGAACGGCGTCGTCGACTACGCGGTCCGTCGCAGTTTTGCCCAAACAGAAGAGCAGGCGACAACCATCAAGGGGCAGTAAAACTCGAGCCGCCTGCGTTCCTGATGCACCGGGCCTAGTTGGACCGGCCCGATGGCCGGGTGCCGCAGAACAGGTAGCTGATTACTCGTGCCAGCTGTGCTGCGGCTCCATACGCTTGTGGATGTCGGGCAGCAGAAGGGATGCGGGCATGATCGTTCTGACGGATACCGTTCAAACGTGGGGCCATTCGGCCACCGTCCACTACTCCCATGCCGCGCGCTCCGTCATCGCTCAATCGAACCTTGCGTTGCACATGGAGTTCAACGTAGATCTACCGCCCACGCCGATATTTCGGAGCTTCGGGTTCTTCCGTACAGCCGTAGTCGGTGGATCGACCATCACCGTGAACGGACCTTCCCTTGTCGCAGTCGGTGTGACGGAGTTGAATTTCGAACTCCTGACCGACAACGGCGCCTCGGTGTCGATCGTCAATCAATTCGATACAACAGGCACTTTCACCGAGCCGCCGCAGGAAGCCATCAGTGTCCGGCGCGTCTCGTTTCACCGTCCCGTGAACGGAACGACTGCTTTCGCGCACACCGCCAAGGTCTACGCCGGCGGCCGGGACATCAGCGAGCAAGAAGCCGTCGAAACGGCAATCGCCAATCTGAAGTCGCGCGGTCTGGACCCAGCAGATCTGATCATGAAGGTGGTATCCGGGGCCGATCATGTATCCCGCTTGCAGCGCCTCGATCTCGAGACCAAAGAACTCGTTGACGAGGTGACCGACCCGCGAATCGGCTAGCGGAGTTCCGTGACCACCCGCAGGTGCCTCAACCTCCGAAGCCGTCGATGAATCCGGTGAGCCCTGACGGTGAGTGCGGTCCGACGGCGATCTGCTCGACGACGCCGATGCCGGTGCGCTCACCCATCGTGGCCTTGACGACGTTCTGTAGGTGAATCGAGGCGAAGTCGGTCGGGTCGAAATCGTCGAGACGTATGGACTCCCGGCCGATCTCGAATTGTCCGTGGTTGGAACCGTGGCCCCAGTGCGGATGCCAGTAGCCGATCCCACGCATCCGGAAGGTGAAGAGTTTCTCCACCTCGATGTGCGTCTTGCCTTCGACCGGATCGGTGAACCACAGGTGCGCCCGCCGGATTTCGCGTCGACCGGGTTCCCACTCGAGTTCGTAGCCGATGTCATAGCACTCGCGCACTCCGACCCGACTGCACGGGGAGACGCCCGCCGGCAGCGGATCGAGGACCTGCGCGGTCTGCAACCACCGCCGTCCATCCTCATGCTCGTGGAAGGCGTAGTGGGTGAACCGATCACCGAAATGCAAAGGTGCCCAGAGCCAGAACACCCGAAACGGCATCGGCTGGCGGAGGACAGGAACCTGCTCGCCGACGGGCCGGACACCCCATGACCGATCACGAGTTCCGGGCACAGAGCCGGACTCGACAGCGGTGTCCTCGCCATCGACGCTGATCGTTCCCTCCCAGGTACCCCATTGCGTGAGGCGGGTGTGGTCGGTCAGCACGATGCCTTCGGTGGTCCGGCGCGTTTGCCGGGGTTCCTCGATCGCCACGGTGGTCGCCCGGAAGGTCAGGTCGCAGGAGACGTTGTGTTCATTCGAGTCGACGATGTACCGGATGGTGCGAAGCGGTTCGATCACCTCGATGCGGAACGGCCCGATAGTCGCCGACCGGTCCAGTGGCATTGCCCCGGAGGCGAACACCGAGTGCTCCACACCGTCTTTGACGAGGCTGAAGGCGGCATCGATGACCCCGCGGACCGGGTAGTGGCCCATCGCGGCGCCGAAGTAGAAGTCTCCGTCGCGCTGGTGACCGTTGAACCAGTAGCGGTCATAGTGATTGGGGTCGGCGCTGACCGGTGTCGCGACCGGTTCGGCCGACGCGTGGATGGGGTAGTCGTCAAACGGTGTGAGCATCGGTCCTGTTTCTGTTCACTTGCCCAGCAGGGAAAACGCGTCGAGGTCGGCGATCGCGGTGGCCGACCGTTCGGCCATCACCGTGAACATCCGGTCGCCGCGCTCGGAGGGCTGGCCCACCAGTGCGCCGAGCACTGTGACGAACGGTCCCTGGAACTGCGCGTAACGATAATCCTCCCAACAGCTTTCGAGGCTGTACCCGGTGATGCCGAGTTCGGTCAACCGGCGGTGGTAGGCCTCGATGATCGAACGCTCACCGGCGCGGCGGTCCGGGACCGACAAACCTGGCGCGACCAGCAGCGTGACGTCACGCAGGGGCAGGCCGGTTGACATGACCTGCCAGTCCACCGCCACCACCGGGTCGGCGCCACCGGCCTTGGCGAAGAGCAGATTGTCCAGGCGATAGTCGCCATGCAGCAGTGCGAACGGCTCCCGTCGTCCGGTCGCCCAGGTCATGAACTCGTCGGAGAACCGCTGCAGCACAGCGGCGGTCTCCGGCGACAAGGTGTACCGCTGGAGAACTGTTCGGTGGCCTTGGCCAGCAGCCCCGCGGCGAACTCGGGCATCGCCGTGAGGTCGGGAATCAACCAGTCGAGCTCACGCACCGCCGGATCATTCCAGGTCGATGCATGCAGCCCGGCAACGTTCACCGCTGCGGCCAGGGCTTCATCCACTGTGCAACCGGCGATCTGATCGCCTTGCTCGGCCGGCGCCAGATCCTCCAGCAACAGGGTGAATGCGTTGGACTCCGCATCCGCCGCGACGTAGTAGCAGTGGGGGAGCCGCGCACCGATCCGGTGCGCGTAGTCGCGATAGAAGCTGGTCTCGCATCGATAGCTGAGTGTGCCGGCGGCCCGGCTGTTGGCGTCGGTGGCAGGCAGCTTGATGATCAGCCGGTCAGGGCCGGTGCCGTCGGCGTAGTCGACGAACAGTCGTGAGCAGGAACCCATCTGGCCGGTGCCGACCCGTTCCGCGGTCACCTGCCGCACAGTCGCGGCGACGCCGGACGAGTTCAGCGCAGCGGTCAGCCACTGGGGGTCGACCTCATCGGCGGTATCGACCACCCCGGGCGCAGGCACCCTGCTCCGGCCGGGATCCGTCGCCGTCATCCTTGGCCAGGTTCGTTGATCTTCACCAGCATCTTGCCGATGTTGGCGCCGGTGAACAGTCCGTTGAGCGCATCGATGCTGGATTCCAGCCCTTCGTACACGGTTTCACGGTGCGCCAACAGCCCCTGCTGTTCCCAACTCTGCAGCGCGGCGAACGCCTCGTCGAAACGCGCCCACTCTTCGAGTGCGATGAAGCCCTGCATCGTCGAGGCGGTGGCGAGCAGGTTCACGTAATTGGACGGTCCGGGGTGATCACCGTGGAGATAGCTGGAAATGATGCCGCACATCACCACACGCGCCTTGTGCGCAAGATTGGCCAGCACCGCATTGAGCACGTCGCCGCCGACGTTGTCGAAGTAGACGTTGATCCCGTTGGGGCACACTTTCTTCAGCGCAGCGGTCAAGTCGCCGGCCTTGTAGTCGACGCAGGCATCGAAGCCGAAATCCTCGACCACGACCCGGCATTTGTCCGGGCCTCCGGCGATACCCACTACCCGAGCGCCGGCGATCTTGGCGATCTGGCCGGCCACCGATCCGGTGGCACCCGCGGCCGCCGATACGACGACGGTCTCGCCGGCTTGCGGATTGCCGACACCCTTCATGCCGAAGTAGGCCGTCGCGCCGGTCGGCCCGTAGATCGACATCACGGCCAGCGGGTCGGTGTACCCGACCACCGGCGTGCTGAACAGGTCGTCGCGGATGATCGCGTAATCCTGCAGTCCGGTCAGGGTGGTCACGAGATCACCGACTTTGTAGGCATCGCAGCGTGATTCGACGACCTCGCCGATACCGGCCACCCGCACCACGTCACCCAACTCGAGGGGCGGAAGATAGCCGGGCTCGCCGTCCAGCCACGTGCGAGCGGCGGCGTCGATGCCGACATAGGTGGTCCGCAGCAGTGCTTCCCCCTCCGCGGGCACCGCCGCGGGCACGGTCACCATCTCGGTGTCGTCGGGGGAGACCAGTCCATTGGGGCGGCGGCGCAGCAGGACCTGACGGTTCTGCCGGTGCGCGGAGTCAGTCAATTCATCTCTCCCGTGGTCATCATAATTTTCATATTGATTCTTAGAACTCGCATGGATTAACGTCAACCCCCAGATCGAGAGTGTCCCGCCTGGTAGGAGGATTCCGTGACCGCCAACGACGTAGCGCCGCGTCGTGGTCGGCCGCCCCGCATCGACACGAGCGCCATAGTCGCTGCGGTGCTGGAGATCGGCACCGAGAACGTCACCATGCGCCGGGTCGCCGAACACCTCGGCGTCAGTCTTCCGGGGCTGTATCACCACGTGAAGAACCAGGACGATCTGTTGCGTCTGGCCGCCGAGAGCGCACTGGTCAACTCCCCGCCGCCGCGGTACGCCGGCGAGCACTGGGCCACCTGGATGCGCAGCTACGCGTCCTACATCCGTACGGTGCTGGCGTCCGAGCCGGCACTGGTGGAGAAGTTCGTGACGGGCGGGGTGCGGGACGAGATGGAGATGGAGTGCAATGGCGACGCGGTCGAGGCGCTGGCCGAGCACGGTCTCGCCCCCGATGATGCGATGGCGGTCTGGGCGGCGGTGAGCGCGATGGCGATCGGCAGCGTCACCGAGGCGCACCGCGAACACCTCCAAGCCGAAAGCGGACAGCCGTGGTTGGCCCGGATCTTCAAACTCACCGCCAAACGTCCCGCGTCCGACTATCCGACGCTGCGTGCGATCGCGCAGTCCGGTTATGACCCGTTCGGTGAGGACAGCTTTCAGCAGCGAATGACGATGTTGCTCAACGGCATTGCGATGCAGTACGGACTACCGCCGGAGCCCGCGGACTAGCTCCCCGGCATTCGGCGAACCAGCCCGTCGTCGAGCATCTGCTGGAAATGATCGGTTACGGTCTGTTCGGCGGGCCGATAGGCCAGTCCCAGTTCGTCGCGGCTACGACTGTTGTCGAATGCCAACGGGTACCCGATGTTGCGATCGACGAACTTTCGCGTCAGCCCGGCGGCCGGAGCGATGGCTTTCACGAGCACCTTGGGTGCGGTCATCCTCGGGAACGGGTAGAACGGTCCGAACCGGCGGCGCAGCACCTTGCCGATCTCCAGGAGGCTCAGCGAGTCGGCGTTGACGATGTAGCGGTCGTGGGCCTCGGGGGTGAACCCGGCGCGCAGGTGGGCCTCGGCGACGTCACGCACATCCACCACGCCCATGGTCAACGCGGGAGCACCGGCGAGCAGTGTGCCATCGGTGAATTGTTTCATCGTGCTCAGGCTGGCCGAGTCGCTGGCGTTGGTCAGGGAAGGACCGAGCACCAGGCCCGGGTGGATGGTGACCATGTCCCAGCGGTCCTGCGCCTTTTGATACCGCCAGGCCTCCTGCTCCGCCACGGTTTTGGAATAGGGGTACGGCTGGTGGTCGACACTGCTGGTGGTGTTCCAGTGTTCGTCGGTGAATACACCGCCGGGGACGTCCCGGGTCTCACGGGCATCTCCGTAGATCGCGACCACGCTGCTGGTCAGTACCACACGTTTGACGCTGTCTGTGCGGTTGACCGAGTCCAGGACGTTGCGGGTGCCCTCCAGTGCCGGGCGGATCAGTGCCTCTTGCGCATCCTTGTAGCCGGAGAGCAGGAACGGCGACGCGGTGTGCATGACGAGCTGACATCCGGCCATGGCCGCGTCGAAACTGCCGGACTCGAGCAGGTCCGCCTTGAACAGCTTCAGCCGGCCGGGATGGTCAGCCGAGAGCTTGTGTAGGTGCTCGAGGCCGGACGTCTTCTGCGGATTGCGCACTGTGCCGTGGACGGTGTGGCCGGCTTCGAGATACCGGACGATCCAGCTGCCGATATACCCGCTGGCGCCTGTCACGAGCACCGGTGCGTCCGGGTCGATCGGGGTCCGGGGTGTGCTCATGGCGGGTCCTTCCGTTCGGGTCATCCGGCTGGATGTGGTCGCCGGCGTTGTCAGCGCGGCGGCGTGCCGCTGACCAAGTTTGCCCTTCAGTGATCGCATGGCAACAGTCGCAGGTCGATTTTGCTGGATCGAGCAACGGTGCGGTCAGAGTGGGGGGACAGTTGCCTCTATGAGTAGCCAGAAAGTACCGAAACCGAGCGACCTCAAATCGGCCGCTCAGGCGGCGGTCGGGACGGCCCAGTCCGCCGTGGAAGCCGCACAGGCAGTGGCGAGCGGCGCGATGCGTATCCCGCCGGCATCGGCTCAACTCGCCGCGCAGTTGCCCGATTTGCTGGAGAATCTCGCTGTCGCGACTGAACGGCTCAACACCACGATCGACCGGACCGAACGGTATATGGCCATGGCCGACCCGATGTTCCGTACGGTGGACCGCCTCCTGCCGCAACTCGAATCGTTGATCAACACCGGCAACGATGTCTTCCGGATGTTGACCAACATTCCGGGCATCTCCACCTTGAATCGGATCACCGGCCGCGGTCAGGGCGACCGAGACTGACCGCGGTTCTGATTGAACATCAAAGGCCTACCCGATGCCGAGAACGGCAGCGGTGAAGCGCCAGAGTGTCTGCGTGGCTTGATCGGAATTCGGCGTCGGGGTGACCCGGAGTTGTTGCGCAATGCCGTGGCGCAGGCCTCCGATGACGTATGCCCCTGCGCTGTCGGGATCCAGGTCGGCCGGAAGTTCACCTGACTGCTGCCCGTGGCGGATGTTGGCGGCGGCGTTGTCGATCAGGTTGTGAATGTAGGCGGCTTCGAGTTCGGTGAGTTGCGGGTCGCCGGCGGTGCGGTTGAGCAGGATCGGCGCCAGTGGATCGGCGAGGTGATAGGCGACGAAGCGGTGGGTGCGGTCACGTTCGCGAGTCGCCCAGTCGCCGGTGGGGAGGTGGGCGTCGGCGATGGCGTGCCGCAGTCCGTCGTAGAACCCGTCGTAGATCGCCGCCAGCAGACCGCTCTTCGATCCGAAATGGTGGTACAGGGCGCCGGTGCTGAGCCCGGCGCGGCGCATCAGCCCGCTGAGTTCGATGACACCGTTTTCCTGGACGAGTTCGTCACGGGCAGCGTCGAGTAGTTGTTGACGTCCGATCGGGGCCCGTGCCATAGTGCAGACCATAACAGAAGTCAGTTATGTTTCGGTGAGGGCGACCATGGGCACTGAAGTGACATCGTTGACGGAGTTGGCCGGTGACCTGGCCGGCACGTACCGGTGGACCCCCAGCAGTGGTGAGCAGGTCGACCCGGCGGTGGCCGACGCGGATCTGGCCGCGGTGCTGCGCGACGGCTACGTGATCCTGCCTGACCTGCTCACCGCAGCCGAACTCGATGCGATCCGGTCGACTGTTGGGCCACTGCTGGATCAGCGGGGCCGCAACGGATTCGAAGGTCGCGCCACCCAGCGTGTGTACAGCGTGTTGAACAAGACCCGCACCTGTGACCGGATCGCCGACCATCCGCGCGTGCTGGCGCTGCTGGATCGGCTGTTGATGCCGAACTACCTGATGTCGATGCTGCAGGTCATCAGGATTCTGCCGGGGGAGCAGGCGCAGATGCTGCATACCGACGATGGCTTCTACCCGCTGCCCAGGCCGCGAAAAGCATTGGGCGCGGCCACGATCTGGGCTATCGACGAGTTCACCGCCGATAACGGCGCCACCGACATCGTCGCGGGCAGCCATGAGTGGGGTGATCGACTTCCTGAGCCTGCCGAACGCGCACCGGTGGTGATGAGTGCCGGGTCATGTGTGTTCTTTCTCGGGACGTTGTGGCACGGCGGCGGCGCCAACCGATCCGCGAACGCACGTCTGGCGCTGACGGCGCAGTATTGCGAACCGTGGCTCCGCCCGCAGGAGGCGTTCACCTTGTCGATGACCCGTGACACGGTGCGCGCGGTATCCGAGGACATCCGCCGCATGCTCGGCTACAGCATCCACCCGCCGTTCATCGGACAGGTCGACGGCATGCACCCCAAGCGACTGCTCGAACCGGGAGCCCAGTCCGTCTGACTGGCCTAGTTTGCGCCTCGGGCACGCTTGCCCGAAGCGGCAGAATGTCGATGCGATCAGAGCTGTATGAATCGCCTTGAGACAGAGTCGAAAACGTCACGATCGGCGCGAAATATGTTCGATCGTCTATTGATTGACGCGCTGTCATCGCAGGCGCATGCGCTCTAGGCTGTCGCTTTTTTGTGTGACTACGAGTACCGTTAAACGTATCGGTGTTCCGTCACGCAGATTGCCCATCGGGGTTTGGACCATCGATTCAACAGGCCGATTTGGTTCGGTCATAGATGGGAGCGTCCGCATGACGCTACAAGCGGTTGACAATTCGCAACGGGTGCAAGGCCCGTCCCGTACTCCGAGATTGCGATTGAAACCGAAGGCACCACGCATTGGGTTCGTCGACGGGGCGTGGTGGCCTCACGGCGATGACCTCGGCGCTGAACTTCCTGACCTTCTCGCGGTGCTGTCCGTCAGGCTGGGGCATGTCGAACGGGTACTCTACCGATTGTCGGACTGGCGGCCCGCGCCTCGAAAAATCGACACTGGTGGCGGTCCAGTCAAGCTGGACGGATATGAGCGCCAACCGATCTCAACGATCAGTCTGCAAGGACCCGGATTCCGTCGACTCGACTTGCTGGTCGTAGCTGTGCACACGGACGCCTCCGACGCGCACGCGACGATGATGAGGGCCGCACATCCCAGCGACCAGACCCATGTCGACCGCCTCCTCGGGATCGGACCGCGCGTCCGGATCAGCTTGGACCGGGCCAGCGTTGCCCAGCAACGCTGGGAATCAATGATCTTCAAGCCCCGCAGAGCGTTCCCCAATACCCATCCGGTGACCGCCTCTGAAGAGCAAGACGCTGGCGATATCGTCAGGGATCGGATTTGACCATGACTGTACAAGTAACACGCAACGACGGCGTCACTGATGAGTTTGGCCGCTTCGGCGATTGCTACATCAAACACACCGACGGGTCACTGGAGGTTGTCCGAGCCGAAACAATGCCGGCCGCGACCTATCCGGCGGGACGCTGGACTGAGGTAGTAGGGGACGAGAAGCGCAGGCACCGTGGGCTGTTTCACCACCGCACATAGTGCGGTTGCAGTCGAGTGACCTGCGAGTCAGGTTCGAGATTCACTCGCGCCATTGCCTGACCCCGTTCAGCCGCGTTGCGGTGCCAAACGTGGGGAAGCCGTTGTTCCGCCTTCTGATTCCCAGCGTTCTTGAGCAGTGGATGCCTGGGTGCGTCTGTCCCGGTCTCGTTGGCTGATCATGAGCAATCCGTCGACGGTCGCGGCGTTGTGGGGTTGCGCCGCGGTCATCATGGTGCGGTGTGCGTCGTCGGCATCGGTGTGGGGAGGAATCACCAGTAGCGTGATCCGGTCACCGTCGAGCCCGAGAACTTCGACGGTGTTGATCGGCTGTCGCCGATACCCATCCAGGCGTACCGCCCGCCCTCCGGTGATGAGCTTTCGTGGCGCTTTCGCCCATGCGCTCAGGTGATACAGCACCCGGTCGATGCGGCCCAGTCGCACTGAGAGCACGGCCAACAGGTCTGGCAGCTCTGTGCTGAGGTCATCTGTGTGCGGCCACCACGCCCCGTCGACATAGCCACTTTGTGGTGCTTTGGGCTTCAACCGCAGGCGCGGCGTACGCGCCGGCACGATGGAGTCCTGATCATTTCTGCGTGTCTGCTGTGGCGTCATGACGACGCTCCCGTCTGGACCGCGTGACGCGGCCCTATCCTTCAAATCAGCGATGACACACTCGAAATGGTTGCGTGTACGAAGTACCGCCGATAGTTGTGATCCTACGCTGGTCCAGCCTGAATGCAGGCCCGGTGAGGCGATCGTTGGAAAAGGTGGCCCGAGACTCTCCCACCTCTATCAGCCCGGTCATGCCGTGCTGCCCAACGCACCGTGGGTACGGGGCGCGACGTCTGCCGTCTCAGCGATGAGGTGATCGACGACGTCGAACAGGTTGTTGCTCATGCACATGACGCGACGCTGCCGGGCCGCCGAGCTGCCGTCTGCCAGCGCCCGGCGCGCCAATTCCTCAACGGCGTGCCAATCTCCGGATGCCTCCAGCTGTGGGCGCAGCATCTGGACCAAGTCGGTCACCACATCGCCCGCGGGGCGACTCGCCGGATGAATCAAGTCCACCAGGTCGCCTTCCAGCCCTGACCGGGCAGCTCGCCACAGCGCGGCGCGGCCGAGCGGGGGGACCACCACGGCGGCAGGCACCCCGGCGCGTAGTCCCTCGATTTCACGTTCGACGAGCGCGCGGAATAGCGCCGCGATGAGCACGATGGTGTCGGCACGTGGGCAGCTATCGCATACGCGCAGTTCCAAGGTAGGAGTTCGCAGGGCGGGGCGAACGTCGAAGTACGACATCCCCGCATCGCTGATCACTCCGGTCGCAACGAGATTGGAGATCAATGTGTCGTACTCCTCGGCCGACGTGGCCGGCGGCGCCAAACCAGTGGTGGGCCATCGTTGCCATACCAGTGTGCGGACACTGCTGTAGCCGGTGTCAGATCCGTCGGACCAGAATGGCGAACTCGCGCTCAGCGCAAGCAGGGTGGGAACGTAAGCGGCCACCCGGCCGGCCACCAGAACAGACTCGTCACGGTCCTCGATTCCAACGTGTATCTGGGTCCCACAGATCAGTTGTTCGCGCGCCAACAGCTGATAGTCGGCAAGCATCTGCTGATAACGGGAAGTCTGGGTCACCTGCATCTCGCTGGGCACCGACAACGGAACCGCGCCTGCGGCAACCACTCCCAAACCGAGAGTGGCGGCGGTATCGACGAGGACTCGGCGCCTCGCTATCAGATCAGCCCGCAGCTCCGGAAGGGTACTGACCACGCTGCCGTTTGCCTCCACGACACAGCTCTGCAATTCGGCCACATAGCCGTCAGGCAGCAGGTGCAGCAGCTCTGGTGCCCGCGTTGCCAGCCGTCGGGTTGTGAGGTCGACAACGTGGAACTCTTCCTCTATACCGACCGTCCGGGGCATCTTGGAGACTGTCAATTGTCTTGGCGTTGCTTGCGATCGGCACTCGTGTGCGGATGGGGTGGCTGTGGGACGGTATCCATCGTGTCCGCCCGGTCCCACTGAGTTGTCGAGCTGCTCAGGGGAGTTCGGTGCCGCGTCGCGGCGGACGTCCATGCCTCGCGCTGCCGAGATTGCGGGCGGTCCAGGTTGGCGGATCTCTGGATGTTGTCGGGTGTCGCAGAGCGGTCTTTGTCGCGCTTATTGCCCGTCACCCATGCGAAGACGGCGATAGGCACTATCGTCGCGAACACCACGAGGACGACGAAAACGACATTGCTGGTAGCCATAATCGGCTCCTTGTGATTGTTGAAACGTGAGTACTGCACGCAGCCTCGAAGTGGATATGCCTTCGACTATTGGGGTACGGGGCCGATCATGGCCGTCGGCTCAATGGTCGCCGGCCATGACCCACGGGCCGGTCAGTAGTAGTGGCGCCGGCCACCGACCGCGTGACCCGCTCGGCCCATCAGCATCATGAGCAGGCCTACGACCAGCAGGATGACCCCGATGACCAGTACCACGTGGGCGAAAGCGAATGTGGGGACGAGGCTGGGGAGGAGGAGCCCCAGAACGATCATGATGATTCCGAGGATGATCATGGTTATTACCTAGTTTCGGTATGGATGTTTGAGGGCAGGTCCGCCCCGGGATCAGTGTTTGAAGGCGTCTTTGAGCTTGTCGCCTGCCTGTTTGGTGTTGCCTTTGACCTGGCCGGTGCGTCCTTCAGCCCGCAGGCGGGTGTTGCCGGTCATGCGGCCAAAGACTTTCTTCGCGCTACCCATGGCGGCTTCGGCTTTGTGGGCGACCTTTTTGCCAATGCTCATTGTGCGGCTCCTTGATTTTCTGTGTTCATGGCCCGTGAGTGCGGGATGAAGATTGGGGCGGGAGATTGGTTGGCCGGAGTCAACGACACCTCGAGTTCGTGGTGGGTGGGGCGCCTTTGTCCCGCGGTGCGCCGTACACCGGCCGGCAGCACGCTCAAGCCGAGCATGGGAATGCGCCGACGAAGACGCCGAAGACGCGCGCTGTACGTCGGCCCGGTGATGTCATCGCCGAATACGGAGAGATTCGCGTTCAGTAGGTGAGTGGGCCCCGAGTTTGTCAGTGCCCCGGTGAACCCCACGACCACCGCGGCGAGCAAAACCACCAATCCAACGATGACGATCATGGCGGCGCCTCTACTGATGCTTAGAAGTCCAGTACACGCCTGATCAACAACATTGTCAACGGCGTAGATCTACGGCATAGGCATACTCTGTTGACATGGCGAGATGCTTTGCCATTGTTATGTCTACGGTGTAGGCCTACAGTGAAGGTCAACATTGGAGACATAGCCGAAGGTGGCAACATCCATGACCCAGCCGCCAGCAGGTCCAACTGGACCCGCGCCCGTCGCCCGCAACATCGAGGCGGACGGTGACAGCGGGCCGATCACCCGTGCGGCGGTCCTGGCCAGCGCCCTGGAGATTATCGACCGCGACGGCGTCGACAAGCTCTCGATGCGGAGGCTCGGCGAGGCGGTCGGGCGCGACCCGATGGTTCTCTATCGCCATGTGCCCAACAAGGCTGCGGTGCTCGACGGGGTCGTCGAGATGGTCTTCGAACAGCTTCCGCTGGACACCACAACGCCGGATTGGGCCGCCGCATTGCGCAAGCTCGGCCACGAGTTCCGCGATCTGGCGCGCGCGCATCCCAATGTGGTGCCGTTGTTGGTCACCCGTCCGCTGGCGACACCACTTGGGATGCGGCCCCCAGGAATCCTGCGGCACCTCGAAGAGGTTCTCACTCTGCTCATCGGTGCCGGGTTCACCGGGGCGGACGCGGTGCACGTCTACCGGGCGTTGTTCGGATTCCTGTACGGGCACGTACTTACCGAACTGCAGGAAATCGTCGAGCGGCCTGAGGAAACCGACCATGTACTGCGGCTGGGACTGCACCGACTTCCGATCGACCAGTTTCGGCACCTTCGCGAGCTCGCGCCAACCTGGGCGTCCTACGACGGACTGGCCGAACTCGACCGCGGACTCGACATTCTGCTCAGCGGACTTGCCGCTCGGCTCGCAGTCCCGGGCGCCGCTCCGGCGCCCACCGCTGAGTCTCCGTAGGACGACCACGAACGGACGTGACCTCGATGCCGCACTTGCATCTTTCCAAACTCACCCTCTTCCTGTGCGAATAGGCATGACCCACAGGCTCTTACGGACTTGGTACGACGATGGCAATAACAGACGCAGCCGAATACGCCCACCTTTGCGAGGCCGACGTCGAGCTACTCGGTGTCGAACTGGAGGCAATCCGTCGCGACATCGAGAATTCGCGCGGTGAACGAGATCGGGCATATATTCAGCGGGCCATCGCGTTTCAGCGCTGCCTCGACATCACGGCACGGCTCATGATCGCCGTCAATCGAAGCAGGCCCGGCTGGGCACTGGGGACCGCCGCGCTGGCCACCGCGAAAAGCATCGAGAACATGGAACTCGGTCACAACATCTGCCACGGTCAATGGGATTGGATGAACGACCCGGAAATCCACTCCAGCACCTGGGAGTGGGACATGGCCGGCGTCTCCTCACAGTGGCGGTACGCCCACAACTACCGGCATCACGTGTTCACGAACGTCATCGGCATGGACGACGACCTGGGATACGGCGTCATGCGGGTCACCCGCGACCAGCAGTGGCGGTTGAGCAATCTATTTCAGCCGTTCCGAAGCATATTGCTGGCCATCATGTTCGAGTGGGGCATCGCCCTGCAGGGGTGGGAGTCGCAGCAGAAGCGCGCCGCGACGGGCGACGACAAATCCGCGCTCACCCGAGCCTTGGTCCGCAAGGTGGCGCGGCAGGCCGGCAAGGACTACTTGATCTTTCCGGCGCTGAGTCTTCGACGATGGCGCCGCACGCTCACCGCGAACGTGGCCGCCAATGTGCTGCGAAATGTGTGGGCCTACGTGGTGATCTGCTGTGGCCACCTCGGCGACGGTACACAGAAATTCGCACCCGCCGCACTGGAGGACGAGTCCAAATCCGAATGGTATCTGCGACAAATGCTCGGTACCGCGAACTTCCGTGCCGGGCCGATGTTGGCGTTCCTCAGTGGAAACCTCTGCTACCAGATTGAGCACCACCTCTTTCCCGATCTCCCGAGCAACCGCTACGCGCAGATCGCTCCAGAGGTTCGGTCCATATGCGCCCGCTTTGACCTGCCGTACACGACCGGTCCGCTCGTACGTCAATACCTAGGGACCGTGCGAACCATTTTCACGCTCGCACTCCCGGATCGGCTTCCGTCCAGCGATTGTGACGCACCAAAAAACCCAGCCATGGTGCTTGCCGGGGGAGAACGGTCATGGTGACGTTTCGACGCTCGTAGCGGGGGCGCTCAAGGTGGAACGAAGACCAAATTGTCGTTTCCTCCATTGAATTCGGACAAGACGCGGCCCTGTCGGCGCTGCTCGCGTGATCATCGATCACATGACAAACAAGCGGGTGTTCGGTGTCTACCGCGGCCTCGTAGCTGAGAACGTCGATCCGGAACTGGCCGGACGGGTCAAGGTCACCTTGCCCGCCGATGCCGGCGGGCAGGCGCTGTGGGCGCCGATCGCGCAGCCCGTCGTGAGTGTCGCGCAGGAGGCGCCGGCCGTGGGAACGGAGGTGCTTGTCGCGTTCGAGGCGGGCGATCCCAACCGTCCCTGTGTGATCGGTCGATTGTGGCGGGAACCGCCGATGCCTGCCGTCCAGACCTTGACGCTGCGCAGTGGGCATCAGGTGGTGATCGACGAGCCCGCGCAGGAAGTGCGGTTGCGTCACCCCAACGGCACCGAGCTCGTCCTGGAATCCAATGGCGGCCTGACGATTACCGCACCGGTGGTCAACGTCCAAGCAGCAGCGGCCAATTTCAGCGGTACGGTCACCTGCACGACGATGGTGGCGACCAACGGGGTGATATCACCGTCCTACACGCCCGGCGTCGGCAACATCATGTGACCCAAGGCCGGCCGCCTACGCACGAATACCGTTGCGGTAGAAGCAGATATGTCATTGTGACGAATTGATGGCATGGAGCTGCACCCCGTCTACGGGAAGGGGATCGGGGGAATCGCTGAAGGTAGCGGGATCTCGGGGATATCGGCAGGCAACTCGACATGCGGCACATCGGCCGGAAGTTGCTCACGCGGGATCGCATTCGGCATCTCTACGTTGGGCACGGCGCTCGGCAACGGAATCGGCGGAATGTCGCTGGGCAACGGTACGGGTGGAATGTTGGGCGGAACAGGCAGTGTCGTCACCGAGTCGTTGGACGCGACCGACTGACTCGACTCGACACTGCAGCCCACGGTCATCGCGAAGACGAGCGCGATCGGGAGGCACAGCGCACTGCGCTGGTGTATCCGTCGCGCCTCCGTGGGCATCTGGCCGACTCCTCGTCAAGTAGAGAACCACGACGTTATCACCGGCGCTCCGCCGGCAGCTTCTGTCTCGCACGGCAGCCGCAGCGATCGCACCGCTCAGTAGTCGCACCTGAACTCGACATGAATTGGCTATGCATTGTCTATGTCGACATTTATGCGTCGCCTATGAATTCCTCGCATTATATTCAACCGCGACTAAACTCAACACAAAGGCGGAGCGCAGGAATAGGCGTGCACTTCGCGAAAGCTGGAAAGGGAATTACATTGCCGAGCGGCAGGATCGTAGGGAGCGTCGTCGTTGCCTCAGCTGCGGCTGCACTGGGATTAGGCTTGTCCGCGCCGGCATTGGCAGCGCCGACAGGTCAGACATCGGCGCAAGCGACAATCAGTGAGCTAGAGGCACAGGGATTCCGGGTGATCCTCAACAAGGTCGGTAACGCACCCATGGACCAGTGCACGGTGACCGCCGTGCGGCAGGGCACTGACGTCAAGCATTCCTGGGTGCAGCGGGGCCCGACTGGCAGGGTGAACAATCTCGTGCGCTACACAACGGCGTATGTCGACCTCATGTGCAATCGCTGAGTATCCCGCAGCGGGGAATTGACGTATTAAGATTTCGGCAGATCTGTATTCGCATTGAATTGCAGACGGGCGGACATTGCCACCATCGGAGAGCATATGGAACCGCGGTGTTTTCTGTAAGAAGTGCCCTGGGAACACAGGTCCGCGCGAATTTGGTCGCGCCATCCATCAATCACCGCGTTGAATACGGCCTCGTCAGCCCGCAGTAGGCGAAATATCCTCGCGACGGAAGCTGCGAGGAACGACCCCCGGCAGTTCCCCAGGCATAGCGAAGACCAATGGACGCCAACGCGAGAGGCTGATCAACGTCATCAGCACGATATGGGCGGCGTCGGCCAAACGGAGCCACGCAGCCGCGCATCAATCGCCTGCGGCCCGCAGCATGACCTCTGAAATGTTGGTGCGGCTCTGCCCGTCGAGGGTGCCCAATTTCGAAATCCACACCAGCACATTGGAGGTTTCCGTCTGATTGTCGACGGTGATGGTGTTTTCCCCGGGTTGTAACGCCACTGTCGGCGTCAGCTCGGTTGTGTCGGACAGGCTGTTCGGGCGGGCACTGTCGGCCGCACGAATCTGGACCTCTGTTCCGGTGCTGGGCACGTCGATCGTGACCTCGCTCAATGTGGTCGGCGAGGGGAGCTGAAGTAGCAGGCCGACGCCTTCCTTGAAGGCAGGAAACGGCGCAGCATCTTGGTAAATGTCGGTGGGCCACGACGTGTCCGGGTTGCCGTCGATGGCCAGCCCCGCCTGATCCGGATGGTCTGGTGAGCCGCCGGGGGAGAACACCGTCGCACTCTCGGGCGTCACGATCGGCCCCGGGGCGCTGTGCGACGACGAGCCCAAACCGCGAATGAGAAGGACGGACATGGCAACGATCATCGCGATCACGGCCAGGACCAAGACGATGCGCACGGGACCGGACGTCAGAGCACGGCGGCGACTACCTGACCTCACTTCAGACGAGTTGCGCCGGCGGCGTCCGCGGGTCCCGGCCGAATGATTGACCACCGAGTCGGCGAACAGCGTTCGGTCATCCCAGGGGCCGCTGACCTCCACCACATCCCCGTCGGAGAGTTCTCCCGTGATGGAGTTGCCACGGAGCTCGACCGGCACGACAGTGTGCGCCTCACCCGTCGACTCGTATCGCTCCACGCGAAACGTCCAGACCGCTTCCTCGCCGTCATGCCCGGACGGTCGCTTCTGCACCCCTTGGGCAGTGCCCAGGATCGTGAGCAGGGCCAACCGCTTGGTCTCCGGTGAGCTGCGCTTCTCGTGGTCGTCGGGGAGCTCGAGCGGGGCGGTGTGCGGACCGGCATCAGGGAGAGTCGGCTCGGTATCCCGCTTCGCCACCGGTTCGGGCGCGGTCGACACATCCGTACTTCCCCCCAGCGCCCGCGCGAAGTCCAGGCAGCGCGCATAGCGCTTGCCGGGTTGCTTCGCCAGTGCCTTCGCCATCACGGCGTCGAGATGGGCGAGGTCGCGACGACGCTCGGACAGCGGCGGCGGTGGTGTGTAGAGATGTTTGCCGGCCTGGACGATGCGATTGGTGTCGTCGAAGAGAGCCGCGCCGGTCAAGAGATGGAATGCGGTCGCAGCCAGGGCGTACTGGTCTGCCCGGCCATCGAGCGTCTTCCCGGCGAGCTGTTCGGGCGCTACATACGCGACGGTACCGATGGCCACGTCGGTCTCCGTGAGGCCACTCGCGTCATCGGCTTCCCGGGCGATGCCGAAATCGGTGAGCAGTATGCGTCGCCGGGCACTTCCCGACGGGGTGGTGACCAGGATGTTCGCCGGTTTGACGTCGCGGTGCAGCAGGTTCCGTTCGTGCGCGACGTCGAGGGCTTCGGCGACGGCTGTCACGATCTCCACCACATCCTGGTAGGGCATCCCAGACGGGTGCTGCTCGATCAGATGCTTGGCGTCGGTGCCCTCGACATAGTCCATCGAGATCCACAGCCGGCCGTCGGACTCACCACGATCGTGCACGCCGACGATGTGTGGATGCCACAACGCTGCGGCCAGCTCTGCCTCGCGGGCGAACCGGGCGCGGAACTCCTCATCGCGCGTGGTGTTCACCGAAAGGATCTTGAGTGCATCCAGACGGGGAAGGCGAGGATGCTGGGCCAGGTAGACCTCACCCATGCCACCGGCGCCGAGGAGCCGCTGAATGGTGTACCCGGCAAAGACGTCACCGGCATTGAACGGCATGTTCGAAGCCTACAAACCAGGGCAAATCGAGCGCGAACAGGTGTTCGTCAGGGCGGCGACGCGCCAAACAGCATCAGCCGAGCCCGCCCCAGAACCGGGTGAGGGCAGCCGCGCCACGAGCCGGGTCCTGCACCATCCACCAATGCCCCAGGCCGTCGAGCACCTCCGTGCGAGCACCGGCCCGCGTCGCAGCACGCTGCCGAATTTCGTCGGAGCCGATGTAAGGATCATCGGTGGCGAGCAGGGAAAGGCCCGGCCGGGCCTGAGCGTTCTCCAGCGCGCGCCCGGCCTCCGCCATGGCGGGTTGGCGGGCCGAACGGTATAGCGCGAGGATCGCCCGCCCCATCTCCGGTCCTTGCTCCGCCGCAATCGACGTTGCGATGTCGATCGGTATCCCCAGCGCGAACATCTGGGCGGCGCGGTCCTCGACGGTTCCGCCCAGCATCGTGTCGACGAGTTCCTCACCATCTCCGGGTGTCTGCCATACCTGGGCCATGTCGTGCCACACGTAGTCGGGGTCGAGGACTCCGATGACATCGGTGGCCCAGCTGCGCACCAGCTCAGGTCGATGCATGACGACACTCATCACATGGCCGCCACCCCAGTCATGCCCGACGACATCGACTGGTTCGTCGATGTTCTCCAGCTCGGCTTCGAGCCAGTCACGGTAGGCAAGGAAGGTCGCCGAAAAGCCGTCGGGGAGTGGGGCACCGAATCCTGGCGGCGACAGGCGCACAACATCGTCGCGTCCGAGCGCCTCGACGAGCGGACCCCAGATCGCGTCAGTCTCCGGATTGCCGTGCACGAGAACCACAGTCATGGAGGTCATCCTTGCATCGTCATCGTCTTGAGGTGCCTGTTCGCTTGATCCGCCTGCGCGCAAGCGAGCTCCGTACGCCTGCGCGTGTCGGGTTCAGTTCAGCCTCTCGGTGAGGTGGACCTCGACGTCGTCACCGTCAGTCACGCCCGGCGGCGGTAACTTGATGTGACGACATCTGGCGAAAACCGTTCTGCTACAGCAGAATACGTCACAGTGACGATTGTTGGGCTTGTGGCGGGTTCGAAAAAGGAGATGGCAGGAATGGCAGAAGGCAACTGAATTTGCGCGATGTCGGCAAACGGCGCCGACGGAAGGTCACCCGGAAACGGGAACGGTGGGATGTTGGCAGGAATCGGCAGTGGCGTCGCAGGATCGTCCAATGCGACAGATCGGGTCGGATCGGTGCGGACAGCCGGCGGTGACCGCCAGCGCGGCCATCGGGGACACGAACAGCGCAGTTCGCCGCCGCGTCCGTCCGGTCGTCCCTACACCGTCGTGGACAACGCCGTGAGATTCACCGTCGGCGTTATCACCGGCATGACACGTGGAGGTTTCCCGTCCGACCTCTCAGTCCTGGTTGAGGTCCGAAAGCGACTGCAGCACAATCAAATCGGCAAGCAAGGGACCAGGCGAGAAAACGTCACTGTGACGGAATTAGCAGTGTGGAGCCGGAATGGGTAGAGGGGCGTCAGTAACCGTCGCCGCCGATCGACCGGCGCGAGTACCGCCGTGTGCATCCCAGGCGCCGACGGGTTGCGACCGGATCCTTGGCGGCACGGCCGGCGCCACGACGCTTATGCGGCTTGCACAGCGCACAACCGCGCCACGAGCGAGATGGATGATGGTTGGGCACAGGAGGCTCCCGGATATGACTCCGCCAAAGGGCGAAGAAAGTGACTCTACGCGACTGTCCACGGTGTCAGCCCTGTATATCAAAGTGCCGATAAGCTACATTATGTCAAGTCGAACTGAATCCATGCCGCTGCCAGGAGATTGAGCGTCGTCGCGGGCTGGAAGCTGTCCCGGGTCAGCAGTGCGCGGCTGACCAGTCGCGGGTTGGGATCGAGCAGCCGCTGGGCGGATTCCGGATACGAGTGTTCAGGTGGGACGTTGCGGCCGAAGCGGCACCCCACCGCACCCATCCTGGGGTCGCTCAGGTCGTTGTAGGAACCGTCCCGGGTTCGCGCACCCAGGTAGTTGCCGATATCGACGGGTCCGGTCGGTGGGATCGGGGCAGGTTCGGCGGCATACAGATTCGACGTTCGCAGCTGGTGTCGCAGCCCGATCAGCACGGCCAGGCCGATGGCTTTGGGAAGCCGGGCCCAGCCCACCGACTGATCGACGTACTGGGCGATCCGGGCCGCGAATGTGACCGTCACCCATCGGGACCGGGACCAGGCAGCGGCGATGAACACTGGAGCCTGTCTCGCCGTGGTCACCATTCGTTCGTTTCCCTCCGGCCGGAGTGCGTTTCTGCCTCCCAGTACACGATTGTTGTTCACGGAGGCGGAAATGACATGAGTAGTGGGCTACTCGATCCGACATTGCTGATCCGTGTGCGTTTCGAGTAGTCGAATACGCGTGTACGTGCGGCCCGGCTGAGCGACGATCAATCGACGCAGGAAAACCTGGGGTGGCGGATCATGCCGAGGAGCGCGGTGAGTTCAACTGGGGAAGTCTGGGCAGATCGGGTGCTGGTTGCGTTGGGGGATCTGGAGGGGTCCCCGAAACCCGTGGATCTGACGTTGTTGACCGAGACGGTCGCCGCCACGTTCGCGTCGCAGTTCGACGAACGCGACCGGCAATACGAGAACGACAACCCGTACTGGCACAACCGTGTTCGAGAAGCGGTCACCGCACTGCGCAGGCGAAAACTGATCGCCCCGAGGGTGGCGAAGAGCCCAGTCGTGCAACTGACCAAGGCGGGCGCTGACGCCGTCGCGGATGCCCGCGTACGGGCCGAGGCCCCGCCCACGCCGGCGGTGCGGACCGCGGCTCCCTCGCGCGAGCCCACCCCGGTAACGCAGGTCGGAACTTCAGAACCCCCCAAGCGAGACCCTGTCCTGGCCGGTGTCGTGACACCGCCGCTGCGCACGGCGATGGCGCAGGAGAGCAACGACACTCCGATACCGATCATGATCGAGCTCAACTTGACCTTCCAGCCGTCGGTGGCTGCCGCGATCGAACGGGTCGAGGGGCTGTGGACACTGGTCCGCGCGCCGGGCACCCCGGTGCCGTTGGCCGATCAGTTCATTGCCGGGGATCTCACGCCCGACCAGATCAAATCGATCGTGTCCGCCGATGCCGTTCCGCAGGCCTGGCCGCAGCGCGCGATCTACCGGATCTGGCCGGACTTCGAGGTGCACCCGCAGATCGATGCCTCCTCGACCACCATCAAGGCCATCGCCGCCCAGCGATCGTTCGACAGCTTCGGCGACGGAATCGTCTGGGCTGTGGTGGATTCCGGCATCGATGAGAAGCACGCGCACTTCGACGCCTACCAGAACCTGCGCGATCCGTCGGTGGCAGATCTGCACCACGACTTCACCGGCGGCGACGCCCCGCTGACCGACACCGACGGACACGGCACGCACGTGGCCGGGATCATCGCCGGTGGTTTGGTGGACCGTAAGCCCGAGGACATCGTGGTGGTCGAGAAGCGGCTCAACGATCCCGAGTTCGGCGGTGATCCGATCACCGCGCCGCGCACGGTGTCGGATCCGTCGCGGTTGGCGGGTATGGCGCCGAAGGCCAAATTGGTGAGCCTGAAGGTGCTCGGACCCGGGGACGACGCATCCCGAGTGAGCCGGGTGATGCAGGCCCTGGCCTACGTCCGGAAGCTGAACGCCGGCAGTGAGCGGGTGCCCCGGATACACGGCGTGAACCTCAGCCTCGGCTACGAGTTCGACGCCGAGTGGTACGCCTGCGGGCAGAGCCCGATGTGCATCGAGGTCGACAAGACCGTGCGCTCCGGGGTGGTGGTGGTCGTGGCCGCGGGCAATTCCGGCTATGTGTCGCTGAATACGGCGTTCAGCAAGGATTCGGTGAAATTCACCGCCGACATGACGATCAACGACCCGGGAAACACCGAGAGCGCGATCACCGTGGGTTCCACCCATCGGAGTTCGCCGCACACCTTCGGCGTCTCGTACTTCTCCTCGCGCGGTCCGACCGGGGACGGGCGGCGCAAGCCCGACCTGGTCGCACCTGGTGAACGCATCACCTCGGCGGCGGCCGGCAGCCGCCGGGAGAAGGTCACCAACCAGATCGAGGTGGCCGATGACGTGCCCGTGTACATCGAGGAAAGCGGTACCAGCATGGCCGCGCCACACGTGTCCGGCGCGATCGCGGCGTTCCTGTCGGTGCAGCGCGAGTTCGTCAGCGAACCCGAGGCCATCAAACGCATCTTCGTCGAATCGGCGACCTCGCTGAATCGGGACCCGGCATTCCAGGGCAGCGGTCTGCTGGATCTCATGCGTGCACTGCAATCCGTCTGACCTGAAAGGAATCCGATGACCAACGATGTGGCGGAACGGATCTGGCGCCTGGTGTTCGATGCCGAGGGCGATCCCGATCCGGCTGTGCTGGCCGATCTCAAGAACCGGATCGGCGCCGCGGGGCTGACCGATCTGATCATCTTCTCCCACGGCTGGAACAACGACGAGGCGGCTGCGACGTCGTTGTACGACCGGTGGTTCGAGATATTGGCACCGCAACTGGACCCGGCTCGCACGGTCGGCTTCGTCGGGCTGCGGTGGCCGTCTCAGCTCTGGCGCGACGAGCCGATCCCGGATTTCCGCGAACCGGCGGCACACGACGGCGGGGGCGCGGCCGCGCTGGGCGACGCGGTCACCATGCCCGCCGGGCCGGTGACCATCGATCCGGCCCAGCTCGACGAGCTCAAGGAGATGTTCCCCGGCGGCAAGGACCAGCTGGACACCATCGCCGCCCTGCTCGCCGCCCCGCCCACCACCGAACGCGTGCCGGAGTTGCTCGATGCGTTGCGCGCGTTCAGCGCCGCCACTCAGACCGGGTTCAATGACGGTGAAGGCGATGCCCCCGACCAAGGGCCCGGGATGCTTGCGCCGGATCAGGACCCGGAGAAGCTGTTCACCACCTTCGCCGACGAATTGGCCTCGGCCGGTGTGGAATTCGACGACGAGGGCGGGGGAGCGGCCGGCCTGGGCGATTTTGTTGGCCGGCTGTGGCACGGTGCCAAGGAGGCGCTGCGCCAGCTCAGCTACTGGAAGATGAAAAACCGCGCCGGCGTGGTGGGGCGCAAGGGGCTGGGCCCCGTCATCGATCAGCTGCACGCCGAATTCCCCGACCTGCGGATTCATCTGGTCGGACACAGCTTCGGGGCCAGGGTGGTGTCTTATGCCCTTGCCGGGATGAGCGACGTCCAGCCTTCACCGGTCAAGGCGGTGACCCTGTTGCAGGGGGCGTACTCCCGGTTCAGCTTCACCGAACGATTGCCGTTCCGGAAGGGAGCCGGTGAGCTGACCGGTCTGCTCGACCGCATCGACGGCCCGCTGACGGTCTGCTTCTCCAGCCATGACCGGGCACTGGGGACGTTCTATCCGCTGGCATCGGCCGCGGCGGGCGAAGATGCGGCCGCTGCCGAAGACCCGCTGTTCCGCTGGCGGGCCATGGGCTCGCACGGGGCCTACCAGTCTCAAACCCAGAGCCTGGGTGCCAAGGGGACGAGCTACCCGTTCCAGCCCGGTCAGATCCTGAACCTGAATTCGTCGGAAGTGGTGATCGAGGACAAGAGCCCTTCAGGGGCGCACAGCGACATCTTCCACGAGGAATTGACCTGGGTTGCCGTCGCCGCCGGGAAATTGAACCCGGCTTGATTGTGTGTGATCGCGGCTTCGCCGCTCAACACACTCAGTCTGATCGGAAATGAACGCGAGCGTCCAATTCTCTCGCTTCTGTCTTGTGTCCGAGGGGGGACTTGAACCCCCACGCCCGTTAATAGGGCACTAGCACCTCAAGCTAGCGCGTCTGCCATTCCGCCACTCGGACCTGCCAGCCGCTCGGGCTGGGCGCTTAAGGCTAACGGATTGGGTGCCCCAGACCCAAACCGGCGTCCCGGAGCGAATCGGTGGTACCAATGGACCTTGTGACTGCCCCCGCCTCCAGCGCCGACGAGGTGGTCGATCTCGTCAGCGTGCTCATCCGATTCGACACTTCCAACACCGGCGATCCGGCGACCACCAAGCCCGAGGCGGACTGCGCGGAATGGGTCGCCGACCGGCTGCGTGAGGTCGGCTACACCACCGAATACGTGGAGGCCGGCGCCCCGGGCCGCGGCAATGTCTTCGCCAGGTTGCCCGGCGCCGACCCGTCCCGTGGCGCGCTGATGATCCACGGGCACCTCGATGTCGTCCCCGCCGAGCCCGCGGACTGGAGCGTGCACCCGTTCTCCGGCGCGATCAAGGACGGCTATGTCTGGGGTCGCGGCGCGGTCGACATGAAGGACATGTGCGGCATGATGATCGCCGTCGCACGTCACCTCAAGCGCAACAACATCACACCGCCCAGGGACCTGGTCTTCGCCTTCGTCTCCGACGAGGAGCACGGCGGCACTTACGGCTGCCAGTGGCTTGTCGACAATCGCCCCGACCTGTTCGACGGCGTCACCGAGGCCATCGGCGAGGTCGGTGGCTTCTCGCTGACCGTCCCGACGAAGGACGGCGGTGAGAAGCGTCTGTATCTCATCGAGACGGCCGAGAAGGGCCTGTCCTGGATGCGGCTGACCGCGCGGGGCCGGGCCGGGCACGGCTCGATGGTGCACGACGACAACGCCGTCACCGAGATCGCCGACGCCGTCGCGAAGCTGGGCCGGCATCAGTTCCCGCTGGTGCTCAGCGAGTCGGTGGAGCAGTTCCTGACAGCGGTCTCAGAAGAGACGGGCTATGACCTCGACCCGAACTCGCCGGATCTGGAAGGCTCCATCGCCAAACTGGGAGGTATCGCGCGGATCGTCGGCGCGACCCTGCGCGACACCGCCAACCCCACCATGCTCAAGGCCGGCTACAAAGCCAACGTCATCCCGGCCACGGCCGAGGCCATGGTCGACTGCCGCGTCCTGCCGGGCCGCAAGGAGGCCTTCGAGCGCGAGCTCGATGCGCTGCTCGGGCCCAACATCACCCGCACCTGGGAGCGCGACCTGCCCAGCGTGGAAACCACGTTCGACGGCGATCTGGTGGACGCGATGAACGCCGCGATCCTGGCCGTCGACCCCGACGCCCGAACGGTGCCCTACATGATGTCGGGCGGCACCGATGCGAAAGCGTTTGTCCGCTTGGGGATTCGGTGCTTCGGGTTCGCGCCGCTGCGCCTGCCCCCGGAGCTGGACTTCGCGGCGTTGTTCCACGGCGTCGATGAGCGGGTGCCGGTGGACGCGCTGCAGTTCGGGGCGGGCGTTCTGGAACACTTTCTGCGGAACTGCTGACCGCACGAGTCACGACGAGAGGGAACCATGAGCACATCTCCGTACGACAGCCTGCCGAAGCTGCCGACGTTCACCTTGACCTCCGAATCGGTCACCGACGGGCAGCCGCTGGCCAACGATCAGGTCAGCGGGATCATGGGAGCCGGCGGGTCGGACATCTCGCCGCAGCTGAGCTGGTCGGGATTCCCGGCCGAGACCAAGAGTTTCGCCGTCACGGTCTACGACCCGGACGCACCGACCGCCTCGGGGTTCTGGCATTGGGCGGTGGCCGATCTGCCCGCCACGGTGACCGAGTTGCCCGCCGGCGCCGGTGACGGCGGCGAGCTGCCCGGTGGGGCCGTCACGCTGGCCAACGACGCGAGCCTGAAGCGCTTCATCGGTGCGGCCCCGCCGGCCGGCCACGGCCCGCACCGGTACTACATCGCGGTGCACGCCCTGCCGGTGGAGTCACTGGAGCTGCCCGAGGGTGCCACCCCTGCCTATCTGGGCTTCAACCTGTTCGGTCAGGCCATCGCTCGCGCCGTCATCCACGGCACCTACGAGCAGAAGTAGCTCCTCAGCACCCACCTCACCGCGCGAGCGACCGTGTCTGTACGCGACATGCCGCGAAATTGCGTACCTTCGCGGTCGCTCGCGCAGAGGTTGGTGTGCTCGGCTCAGCGGGCAGCTGAACCGACCGCGTCGCTCAGCGACGCGAACCCGCCTGCGTGCAGCCGCTGGGCGATGCCGTCGTGGATTTCTTTGGCCCACAGTCCGCCGCCGTAGATGAATCCCGTGTAGCCCTGCAGCAGGGTGGCTCCGGCGGTGATCCGCTCCCACGCGTCGTCCGCGGTTTCGATGCCGCCGGCGCTGATCAGCACGAGCTTGTCGCCCACGCGGGAGTACAACTGCCGCAGCACCTGCAGGGACCGGTGTGCCACCGGGCGCCCCGAGATCCCGCCGGTGCCAAGGTCGGCGACACCGAGTGTGGCCAGCCCCTCCCGGGACACCGTGGTGTTGGTGGCCACGATTCCGGCCAACTCCAATTCGACTGCCAGGTCCGCGATTTCATCGATATCGCCGTCGGAGAGATCGGGAGCGATCTTGACGAGCACGGGCTTGTTCGTCTCGGCCTTGACCGCGGCAAGGATCGGCCGCAGCGATTCCACGGCCTGCAGGTCCCGTAGACCCGGAGTGTTGGGGGAGCTGACGTTGACGACGACGTAGGCGGCCAGCGCACTCACCAGCCGGGTGCTCTCGGCGTAGTCGGCCACCGCGTCCTCGGGTGGGGTCAGCTTGGTCTTGCCGATGTTGACCCCGATCGGTACGTCGGGGGTGTGCCGGGCCAGCCGGATCGCCAGCGCCCCCGCGCCTTCGTTGTTGAAGCCCATCCGGTTGAGCAGCGCATGGTCCTCGGGCAGCCGGAACAGCCGGGGCTCGGGATTCCCCGGTTGCGGTTGCGCGGTGACGGTGCCGACCTCGGCATATCCGAAGCCCAGCGCGCCCCAGGTCTCCAGGCCGCGACCGTCCTTGTCGAAACCGGCGGCCAGACCCATGGGGCCGGGGAACCGGACCCCGAACACCGTGCTGGCCAGGACCGGATCGGTGGGCGCCAGCCGGCGCGCCAGCGCCCGGCGCAGGACCGCGGGACCGGTGGCGGTGCGCAGCAGGGCGAACACCCACAGGTGAATTCGTTCCGGGGGCACCAGGAACAGCGCCCGCCGCAGAGCCGCATAGATCACAGCGAAGGCGCCTGGGGTGTGCCCGGCATGGATGACGCGGACTTCTTGCGGCGCAAAAGCACCCGTCGGCTCCCATCTGTGTAGGCCCGCACCCGGGTGAGTTCCCAGCCGCGGTACTCGGCCTCGATCGACAAGCGGATCGAGGCGCTGATCCTGGTGACATCCGGCGGTAGCCGCAGCGGTATCCAGTCGTATTCCTCGGAAAGATCCTCGGCGACGACCTTGTCCCATCCGGGAGGCATGCGGCCCTGCTGGATGGTGGTCATCGGCGGCCCGACGCGGTGCGGATCACCTGCACACCGGCTCCCGAGCCCGACACCACGTAGAGGGTGTCGGTCTTGTCGTCGTAGGCCAGGGAGTTCGGTTGCTGCACGGTTCGATAACGCACCTTTTCCACCGGTATGCCGGTGGAGAGATCGTAACCAATCACGGTGTTGGCCGCGGTCTGCGACACCCAGGCCAGCTCGGCGGATCCCGCCAGGCCGTAGGGGGCGGCGGGCACCGGGTAGCGCTGGCGCATGATCAACGGGTCCGCGCCGAACACCAGTAGCTCGCCGCCGCGGGTGTCGGCGACCAGTACCCGGCCCCGGGTGTCGGCGGCCATGGTGGTGGCGCCTTCGCCGGCCCGCAGGGCCTGTGCGGCTTTTGTTCCGTTGGGGTTGACGGCTGTTACCGAGGTTTGTCCGCGATCCAGAACCACGGCGTTATTTCCTTGTGTGACAAGAGAATCCACGCGGGCGAAGATCTTGAGCCGGGCGGCCACGGCGTGGTCACCGGCCATTGTGTAAACAGCTCCGTCGGCGGTGCCCAGCACCGAGTTGCCGTCGGCGCGCTGCGCGATCGCGGTGAATTCCACGCCCTGGGCGCCGTCCACCTCGATTTTGCTGGCCTTGGCCTCGGCGATGCTCACGCGGAAGTATCCGCCGAGCGTGGCGGCCAGGATGTCACCGCGGCTGTCGACGCTCAACGCGGTGGCCGCGGGGGTCAGGTGCACCTCGCGCGGGGGCCGGCTGCCGGTCAGCAGGCTCAGGGTCGAGAGCCCTTCGGACCCGGGCGTCAGGACGGCCAGGGTGCCGGTTGCTGGGTCGAAGACCGCGGTCTCGGCATGCCCGGGCAGTTGCCGGATCTCGCCGTCCGGGGTGGCCGCGACCGGGGGCGAAACAGCGGCCTGAGCGGGCTCGATGGTGGGCGGCGGGGCATCGGCGGGGTTGGACGTGCAGCCCGCGGTGAGCAGCAGGGCCAGCGCGATGAGGCCGGCGCGAACTGGCTGACCTGCGAGAATTGGGCGCAACGGATGGCTCTCGATCGGGAACGGATGGTCGGTGAGGTGCAGGAATCCAGTCTAGGCATGGCCATCGGCCGGAATTGGTCGCGTCTGCAACCACCGCGGCATAAGTGGAGGTATGGTTCGATCATGACCCTCGCCGCAGACCGGGAACTGTGTAACCGAGAGTTTGCTATGGAGGATATTTCCACTGGTGTACACGCCAGTGGGTTTGGCCAAGTTGGCGACGGCCGGAGTTTTTCGTTCCACATCGAGCGCCAGCAGCTGATGATCGAGATCTACCGTCCCCGGCTGTCCGGGCCCGTGCCCGTCGAGGACGATGTGGTGGCCGTGGCCACCCGCAAACTGACCGATATCGACCTGACTGACGAACGCAGTCTGTCGGCAACTGTCCGTGACGCGGTCGCCGGCGCGCAGCCGGTTTCGCGCATCAGTCGCTGACGCATCGCAGCCAGGTCGTCACGGTACGGTCGTCGTCGTGACTGACGTCGGTGCCATGTCCTGGCTGCAAGTGGTTGTGTTGTCGATTGTCCAGGGGCTCACCGAGTTTCTGCCGGTCTCGTCCTCGGGACACCTCGCGATCACCTCGCGGGTGTTCTTCGACGACGACGCCGGCGCCTCGTTCACAGCGGTCACCCAGCTTGGAACCGAGCTCGCGGTGCTGGTCTACTTCGCCCGCGATATCGGCCGCATCATCAAGGCCTGGTTCAGCGGGTTGTTCAACGCGGCGCACCGGTCCGCGGACTACTGGCTGGGCTGGTGGGTGATCATCGGCAGCATTCCGATCGGTGTGTTCGGGCTGCTGTTCAAGGACGAAATCCGTACCGGCGCACGCAATCTGTGGCTGGTGGCCTCGGCGCTCATCGTGTTCTCGGCGGTGATCGCCGCGGCCGAGTACTACGGCAGGCAGACTCGTCGCGTCGAGCAGCTGACCTGGCGCGACAGCATCATCGTCGGCCTCGCCCAGTGTCTGGCCCTGGTACCCGGGGTCTCCCGCTCGGGCGCGACCATCAGCGCCGGCCTGTTCCTGGGCATGGAGCGCGAGCTGGCCGCCCGGTTCGGTTTCCTGCTGGCGATCCCCGCCGTGTTCGCCTCGGGCATCTTCTCCCTGCCCGATGCCTTCCACCCGGTCGGGGAGGGGATGAGCGCCAGCGGAGCCCAACTGCTGGTGGCCACCGTGATCGCGTTCGTCGTAGGCTTCGCGGCCATCGCGTGGTTCCTGAAATTCCTGGTGTCGCACAGCATGTACTGGTTCGTCGGCTACCGGGTGGTGCTGGGCGCGGTGGTGCTGGCGCTACTGGGTACCGGCGTGGTTGCCGCGCAATGATCGAGGCCAGAGGAGAGGGCTCGCGATGAGGACTGACAAATGACGGTGATCCTGCTCCGGCACGGCCGATCGACATCGAACACCGCGCATACCCTGGCCGGCCGCAGCGAGGGCGTCGACCTCGACGAGCGTGGTGCCGAACAGGCCGCCGGCCTGGTCGCGCGCATCGGCGAGCTGCCGGTGACCGCGATCGTGCACTCGCCGCTGCTGCGCTGCGTGCGCACGGTGGCACCGCTGGCCGAGGCGCTCGCGCTGCAGCCGATCGTCGACGACCGGCTCACCGAGGTCGACTACGGCAGCTGGACCGGCCGTGCGATCGGCGAGCTGGTCAAGGAGCCGCTGTGGGCAGTGGTGCAGCAGCAGCCCAGTGCGGCGGTGTTTCCCGAGGGCGAGGGCCTGGCCCAGGTCCAGGCCCGTGCGGTCGCCGCGGTGCGGGAGCGTGACCGCGCATTGGCCGAAGAGCATGGCGCCGACGTCTTGTGGGTGGCCTGCACACACGGAGACGTGATCAAGGCGGTGCTGGCCGATGCACTGGGCGTGCACCTGGACGGATTCCAGCGGATCACCGCTGACCCGGCGTCGATGAGCGTCATCCGCTACACCGACTTCCGCCCATTCGTGATGCATATCAACCACACCGGTGCGCAGTTGAGCGCTGGGCTGGCGGCGAAACCCGCCACCGACGCTGTGGTGGGTGGGTCCACCAACTGACCCGCGGTACCGCTACCGGTATTTTGGAAGGTGCCATGGCCCGCGCAATTCATGTTTTCCGCACTCCCGACCGTTTTGTGGCCGGGACCGTCGGCCAACCCGGTAACAGGACGTTCTACCTGCAGGCTGTCCACGACAAACGGGTGATCTCGGTGATCCTGGAAAAGCAGCAGGTCGCAGTGCTGGCCGAGCGCATCGCCGCCCTGTTGACCGAGATCAACCGCCGCTTCGGCACACCGATCCCGCCGGACACCGGTGAGGTGAATGATCTGCTGCCCCTGGTTACCCCGGTCGACGCCGAGTTCCGCGTCGGGACGATGGGACTGGGCTGGGATTCGGAGGCGCAGACCGTCGTGGTGGAGCTGCTCGCGGTCTCCGAAGGCGAGTTCGACGCCTCGGTGGTCCTCGACGACGCCGAGGAAGGGCCCGACGCCGTGCGGGTGTTCCTCACCCCGGAATCGGCCCGGGAGTTCGCCACCCGGTCCAACCGGGTGATCTCGGCCGGACGCCCGCCGTGCCCGCTGTGCGATGAGCCGCTGGACCCCGACGGTCACATCTGTGTGCGTACCAACGGTTATCGCCGTGGTGAGGTGGCCGGGTCCGAAGATGACACAGAATCCTGACGGAACCCCGGACCGGCCCAGAACCGATGGCGAGGTCCTGGCCGACGGTGAACTGACGGTGATCGGCCGGATCCGATCGGCCAGCAACGCCACCTTCCTGTGTGAGGCGACCTCCGGTGAGCAGCAGGTCCATTGCGTGTACAAGCCGATCCGGGGCGAGGCGCCGCTGTGGGACTTCCCGGACGGAACATTGGCCGGCCGCGAGCTGAGCGCCTATCTGGTGTCGGCCGCATTGGGCTGGAATATCGTGCCTCGCACCATTATTCGTGACGGTCCCGCCGGTCCGGGCATGCTGCAGCTGTGGGTGGATCAGCCCGGGGACCAGGTGGGGGACGAGCCGGATTCCGGCCCCGATCTGGTCGACCTGCTGCCTGCCGGGCACCTGCCGCCCGGATTCCTGCCGATCCTGCAGGCCTACGACTACGCCGGCGACGAGGTGACGCTGGTGCACGCCGACGATCCCCGGCTGTTCCGGATGGCGGTGTTCGACGTGCTGATCAACAACGCCGACCGCAAGGGCGGGCACATCCTGGCCGGCCTGGACGGGGCCGTGTACGGCGTTGACCACGGGGTGAGCCTGCACGTCGAGGACAAACTGCGGACCGTGTTGTGGGGCTGGGCCGGCAAGCCCGTCGACGACGAAACCCTGGCCGATGTCGCGGCGCTGCGCGCCGGGTTCGGCGACTTGGCCGAGCAGCTGTGTGCGCACATAACCGAAGTCGAGATCGCCGCGTTGAGGTCCAGAATTGTTGGGCTACTGAGCAATCCGGTGATGCCGACACCTGATCGGCACCGGCCGATCCCATGGCCTGCCTTCTAGCGGGAGCGCCCGAAGCGATCGAACGGATCTCCTACCGCGGCAGTGGCTTTCGCCATTGGGAAACATTGAGCTCGATGCGGCTGCGATGCGATCCAGACCATGAGGTGTCGAGGCCGAAGTGGTTGGCCAGCACCACGATCCGTTCGCCCACCAAGGTGTCGGTGCGCTCGGTGATCTCGGCGACCGCCGCCTCGTCGCCGGCGGCGGCGGCGCGCACCAACGAGTCCGGCAACGACGGGTGGGGCCGAAACGAGCTGAAACCCAGATACAGGGTGGGTTCGGCCTCGCCCAGCCGCAGCGCATCCTGCTCGTGGAAGTAGGTGTAGGCCCACTCCCGATAGCGGTACCAGTCCTCGGGTTCCGGGTTGGGGGAGCGCTCGTCATCGATGTCGTGCGTCGCGCAGGTGGTACAGCAGGAGAAGCACATCCGGGCCAGGATGCCCTCGGATTCGAGCTGGGCGAAGGTGTACTGCAACCGGCCGTAGTCCCCGGTGTCGGCCCAGGATGCCTGCTCGGCCAGGCGCCGGCGCCACATCGAGTCCATCAGTTCGGCCGCTTCCCCGGGATCGACCACGCCCGAGTCATCGATCCACTCGTGTGCCATATCGAGGATTTCGTCGTACCGCCAGAACCCGGCGACCAGGTGAGAGCGGATAAACGCACTGAGCTCGTCGCGGTCACCGGTTTGCCAGTCGAGGCTGCGCATGGCCTGACCCTACCGGCGCAACCGAGCCCGTCAGCGCACCAATCGGGCCCGTTCCGGCTACCGTGGCGACTCGGCGTTCCGCGCGCGTACCTGCGACACCACCGTGCGGATCGCGTCGACGACTGCGTCAGGCCTCTCCAGCTGAATGACGTGACTGGAATCGTCGAGCTTGCGATGCGTGCTCCGGGTCGACCAGCTCGCCTCCTCGACCTGCATCTCCCACCAGGCCTGTTGCATCCGGTCGAACTGGTCACGGGTCAAGCCGGTGCCCGCCCGCTCGGATTCGCTGTAGGCGCTCCAGGGTTTGCCCCGGGACAGGACAGCCAGTGGCCGGTCGCCCAGGTCGCGGAAGGTCCCCGCTTCCCGCAACGTGGCCTCCATGGCGTCGGCCTCGTCGAATGAGGCGGCCAGCGAGACGGGCTGGTAGGCGCCGATCGCGGCGACGACATCAGCCGGTAGTTCCGGCACGGTCGGCTCGGGAATGAGCAGCCGCGGCAGGCCCGTCCACGTCAGGTACCGCAGAACTTTGAACACCGCGGGGATGCCGGCTTCCGGATGTCCGGTCGCGGCCGCCAACCGGCCGGTCTGATCCGGGTGGGCAGCATCGACGAAGACCAGGCCGGCTACTTCGCTCCCGTGGTACTTGGTGAAGATCATGGTGAGAGGCCCGCCGAGCGATGCCCCGACCATGACGTAGGGCGGCGATTCGTTTGCCGCCTGCAGTGTCCGCTGAAGATCGGCGACAACTGCGACGGGGTCACGTGGCCCGTCGCCGGCAGACTCGCTCCACATGAGTCCGGCGCGATCGTACGAACACACCCGGGTGAAGGTGGCCGCTTGTCGCTGCACCGGGAACCACAGCGCGGAACCGCTCGTGTCGGCACCGGACTCGAGTACCACTGTCGGCGAGCCGTGGCCGCGACAGTCGAGATGAACGGCGCGGCCGCCGATGTCGATCATCTTGCCCGGGGCTGGAAACTCCGCGGCGGCGCGGTTTCGTTCGATCTGTTCCCACGCCGCGCCCGACCCGATCACCACGACCACAGTCGCCAGGACGCACAGCGCGATTATTTTGACGAGTCGCCTCACGCTGCCAAGTTACTGGCGCGCCAGCGCAACCCGGGCCCCGATCCGACACCGCTATTGCGTGGCACCGATACTTACCGGGTGCACTCGACCGACGCCGACCTGGCCGCCGCAGTGGCCAAGGAGGCCGGCGAGTTGTTGTTGGCCGTGCGCGAGGAGGTCGGTTTCTACGACCCGTACTACCTCGGCGACGAGGGCGACCGTCGATCCAACGCGCTGATCCTCGATCGCCTGGCCCAGGCCCGCCCCGGTGATTCCGTGCTCAGCGAGGAGGCGGTCGACGACCTTTCCCGCGTCGAGGCCGACCGGGTCTGGATCGTCGACCCGGTGGACGGCACGCACGAGTTCTCCTTGCCCGGCCGTGAGGACTGGGCGGTGCACATCGCCCTGTGGCAGCGCTCGGTGGGTGTCGACGGGGGCCTGTCGGATGCGGTGGTGGCCCTGCCCGCCCGGGGTGAGGTGTACCGCAGCGACACGGTCACCCCGCCCGGGCCGCGGCGGCCCGGCCCCCTGTTGATCACCGCGAGCTCCAACCGCCCCCCGGCGGTGCTGTGGCGGATACGTGAGCAGCTCGATTTCCGGATGGTGCGCATCGGCTCGGCCGGGGCCAAGGCGATGGCCGTGGTGCGCGGCGACGTCGACGCGTACATCCACGCCGGCGGGCAGTGGGAGTGGGATTCGGCCGCACCTGCGGGTGTGGTGATGGCCGCCGGTCTGCACGCGTCCCGGCTGGACGGCTCGGAGCTGCGCTACAACCGCGCCGACCCCTACCTGCCGGATTTCGTCATGTGCCGCAAAGAGCTGGCGCCGATCCTGCTCGAGGCCATCGGAGTGGCCCGGTGAGCGTTCTCCGGCGCGAGCCGACGGGGGATGCGGGAATGAAACCGGCGGCGGCGTTGTCTGACTTGCTGAACTGTGTGGGACCGACCGGCGGGAGGCCGTCCTGAGCGAGCACCTTAGAGTCGAGACCATGCGATCGTGGTCGGCACCGTCAATTCCGGTGCTGGAAGGACGTGGTCCGCAGCTGCGGTTGTACGACAGCGCCGACCGGCAGGTACGGCCGGTGACCCCCGGGCCGACCGCCACCATGTACGTGTGTGGCATCACCCCGTACGACGCCACGCATCTCGGCCATGCCGCGACGTACCTGACCTTCGATCTGGTGTACCGGCTGTGGCTGGACGCCGGACACACCGTGCACTACGTGCAGAACGTCACCGACGTGGACGATCCGTTGTTCGAGCGGGCCGATCGTGACGGCATCGACTGGCGTGACCTCGGCGACCGGGAAACCCAGCTGTTCCGCGACGACATGGCGGCCCTGCGTGTGCTGCCGCCGCGCGACTACGTCGCCGCCACCGACGCGATCACCGAGGTGGTCGAGCTGGTGGAGAAGATGCTGGCCTCCGGCGCGGCATATGTGGTCGACGACGCCGAATATCCCGACGTGTACTACCGCGCCGACGCCACGGTCCAGTTCGGCTACGAGTCGGGCTATGACCGCGAGACCATGCTGCGGCTGTTCGGCGAGCGAGGCGGTGACCCGGACCGTGCCGGCAAGGGCGACGAACTCGATGCCCTGCTGTGGCGGGCTCAGCGTCCCGGTGAGCCCAGCTGGCCCTCGCCCTTCGGCGCGGGCCGGCCCGGCTGGCACGTCGAGTGCTCGGCCATCGCGCTCACCCGCATCGGCTCGGGCCTGGACATCCAGGGCGGCGGCAGCGATCTGATCTTCCCGCACCACGAGTTCTCCGCCGCGCATGCCGAATCCGTCACGGGGGAGCGGCGTTTCGCCCGCCACTACGTGCACGCCGGCATGATCGGCTGGGACGGGCACAAGATGAGCAAGAGCCGCGGCAACCTGGTGCTGGTCTCGCGTCTGCGCGCCGACGGTGTCGACCCGTCCGCGCTCCGGCTCGGGCTGTTCGCGGGCCACTACCGGTCGGACCGGTTCTGGAGCGATGCGGTGCTCGAAGAGGCCAACGCCCGGCTGAAGCACTGGCGCAGCGCCACCGCGCTGTCCGCCGGTCCCGACGCCGCCGACGTGGTGGCCCGGGTGCGCCAATACCTGGCCGACGATCTCGACACTCCGAAAGCTCTTGCCGCACTGGATGGTTGGTGTACCGATGCGTTGACCTACGGCGGCCATGATCCGGCCGCGCCGCGGCAGGTCGCCGACACCGTGGATGCGCTGCTGGGAGTCGAACTCTAGACCTCGTCGGGCGCGCCCGGGTGCGGTACGTTGCGGCCATGGGTTCTGTGAACGGGAAAGTCGTCTTCATCACCGGCGGTGCACGCGGCATCGGCGCCGAGGTGGCCCGCCGACTGCGGCGCAGGGGCGCCAAACTGGTGCTCACCGACCTCGATGAGGCGCCGTTGAGTGCGCTGGCCGCCGAACTCGGCGAGGAGCACGTGCTGACCGCGCTGGCCGACGTGCGCGATCTGGCCGCCATGCAGAAGGCCGCCGACGCCGCCGTCGAGCGGTTCGGCGGCATCGACATCGTGATGGCCAACGCGGGCATCGCCAGCTTCGGTTCGGTCATGCAGGTGGATCCCGAGGCGTTCAAGCGGGTCGTCGACATCAACGTCGTCGGGGTGTTCAACACAGTGCGCGCCACGCTGCCCGCGGTCGTCAAGCGTCGCGGGTACGTACTGGTGGTGTCCTCGCTCGCGGCGTTCACCTCCGCACCCGGGCTGGCCGCCTATCACGCCTCCAAGGCGGGCGCCGAGTACTTCGCCAACACGCTGCGCCTGGAGGTGGCCCACCTCGGCGTCGACGTGGGCTCGGCCCACATGAGCTGGATCGACACCCCTCTTGTGCAGGACGCCAAGTCGGATCTGTCGGCGTTCCGGGAGATGCTGTCCAAGCTGCCGCCGCCGCTGAACCGGACCACCACCGTCGACGCCTGTGGTGCGGCGTTCGTGAAGGGCATCGAGGCACGCAAGAAGCGCATCTACAGCCCGGAGTGGGTCGGGGTGTTCCGCTGGATCCGGCCGTTCGTGACGACGCCGCTGGCGGAGCGCGACATCCTCAAGTTCACCCCGACGCTGCTGCCGAAACTCGACGCGGAGGCGGCCGCACTCGGGCGCTCGACCAGCGCCCGTATCGAGGCACTGGAGAAGCCGGAGGCCTAGCGGCCGCTAGCTGGATCGGGCGCTCAGCGGCCTCTGCGCCGCAGGTAGCGCTCGAACTCGGCCGCCAGCGCGTCGCCGTCGATCTTGCCGAGCACCTCGTGCATGTCGACCTCGGCGTCGCCGCGCTGTTCCAACGAGGCGACGTACTCCGCGATCTCCTCGTCCTCGGCGGTCATCTCGGTGACGGCCTGCTCCCACTCCTCGGCGGCGGCGGGCAGGTCGGCCAGTGGCACTTCGACGTCCAGCACGTCCTCTACCCGGCGCAGCAGGGCGACGGTGGCCTTGGGGCTGGGCGGCTGCGACACGTAGTGCGGTACCGCGGCCCAGAAGGTCACCGCCGGGATTCCGGCCTGCACGCAGGCATCCTGGAACACGCCGGCGATCCCGGTCGGCCCTTCGTAGCGGGTCTCCTCCAGGCCGAAGAACTTCGCCGACTCGGCCGAATACGCCGAGCCCGACACGGGCACGGGCCGGGTGTGCGGGGTATCGGCCAGCAGTGCGCCCAGGATCACGACGGTCTGCACGTTGAGCTTGTCGGCGATGGCGAGCAACTCGGCGCAGAAGGTGCGCCAGCGCATGTTGGGTTCGACGCCGTGCATCAACACCACGTCACGGTTGCTGCCCGGCGGACGGCAGTGCGAGATCCGCATCGACGGCCATTCCAGCTCCCGTGTGACGCCGTCGACCTGGCGGATCACCGGGCGGTTCACCTGATAGTCGTAGTACGACTCGTCGTCGATCTCGACGATCGGCTGGGCCTCCCAGATCGCATCCAGGTGGTCCAGCGCGTCACTGGCCGCGTCGCCGGCGTCATTCCAGCCCTCGAAGGCGGCCACGATGGTGGCGTCCTTCAATTCGGGCAGATTAATAGGCCGGCCGGCGGTCGGATACGACGGTGTCACACGTTCAGCGTAAGCCTTGAAGAGTGCCGATGAGCCCGTTGTGCGCGCGGGTCGCCGCCGCGCCGATCAGCCGGTTTGATAGACCGACTACCCTGTTTCATGTGACTGCCGCTGACAAATCCGCCTACGACGTCGACGTGCTCGACACGCGCGTAGTGGCAGGCAGCGGCGTCATGGGCATCCAGCTGCAGGCTGCCGATCTCACCCTCGTTGATCTCGAAACCATCGACGGTCGCGGCGAGATCCGCACCGTGACCTGCCCCGAGGTCATCGAAACGATCCATCGCAACTATTTCCAGGCCGGCGCCGGCGCGGCCGTGGCGAAATACGTTCGGCTGCAATCTGGTTAACCCTGGTGCCTACGACATTGCTGACAAAATCGGTGAGCTGTCACTCGGGGGCACCGCAATCGCCACGCGGGTCGGGGTCGATCGTGGCGACGAGTTGGGCGTCCGCGCGTCCGTCGGATGACGACGTAGACTCTTCTGGTCGAGAGGCGTTGCAACGGTTCCGGGTTTCTACCCGTATCCGCCACGCTCGGCAGAGTCAAGGACGCCTTCCGTTACGGAAGGAGTGCACGTGACTGCTGGTGAGTCGACGACCTTTACGCCGAACATCCGCCCCGACTGCACCGACGAACTGACGGCGGCCATGCGCCAGCGGATCCTGGTGATCGACGGCGCGATGGGCACCGCGATCCAGCGGGACCGGCCCGACGAGGCCGGCTACCGCGGCGACCGGTTCACTGAGTGGCCAACCGCTCTCCAGGGCAACAACGACCTGCTCAACCTGACGCAGCCGCAGATCATCGAGGGGATCCACCGCGAGTACCTCGAGGCGGGCGCCGACATCCTGGAGAGCAACACGTTCAACGCGAACGCGGTCTCGCTCGCCGACTACGACATGGCGGACCTCAGCTACGAGTTGAACTACGCGGGCGCCGCCCTGGCCCGTACGGCCGCCGACGAGTTCAGCACCCCGGAAAAGCCCCGCTATGTCGCCGGGGCCATCGGACCGACGACGCGGACGGCGTCGATCTCGCCTGACGTCAACGACCCCGGGGCCCGCAACGTCTCCTACGACCAGCTGGTCGCCGCCTACCTCGAAGCCGCCAACGGCCTCGTCGACGGCGGTGCCGACCTCCTCATCGTCGAGACGATCTTCGACTCGCTGAACGCCAAGGCGGCGGTGTTCGCCATCGAGACGCTGTTCGAGCAGCGCGGCCGCCGTTGGCCGGTGATCATCTCGGGCACCATCACCGACGCATCCGGGCGGACGCTGTCCGGTCAGGTCACCGAGGCGTTCTGGAACGCGATCAGGCACGCGAAGCCGATCGCCGTGGGCCTCAACTGCGCCCTGGGTGCCCCGGAGATGAGGCCCTACATCGCCGAGATGGCGCGGATCGCGGACACCTACGTCTCCTGCTACCCGAACGCGGGTCTGCCCAACGCCTTCGGCGAGTACGACGAGTCCCCGGAGCATCAGGCCGGCTACATCGCAGAGTTCGCCGAGGCCGGCCTGGTCAACCTGGTCGGTGGTTGCTGCGGAACGGCGCCGGCGCACATCGCCGAGATCGCCAAGGTCGTCGAGGGCAAGACGCCGCGCGAGCTGCCGGATATCGAGGTCGCCACCCGGCTCTCGGGGCTGGAGCCGCTCAACATCACCGACGACTCCCTGTTCGTGAACATCGGTGAGCGCACCAACATCACCGGCTCCGCGCGGTTCCGGAACCTGATCAAGGCCGAGGACTACGACACCGCGCTGTCGGTCGCGCTGCAGCAGGTCGAGGTCGGGGCGCAGGTCATCGACATCAACATGGACGAAGGGATGATCGACGGCGTCGCCGCGATGGACCGGTTCACCAAGCTGATCGCGGCCGAGCCGGACATCAGCCGCGTCCCGGTGATGATCGACTCCTCCAAATGGGAGGTCATCGAGGCAGGCCTGAAGAACGTCCAGGGCAAGCCGATCGTCAACTCGATCTCCATGAAGGAGGGCGAGGAGAAGTTCATCCGCGAGGCCCGGCTGTGCCGTAAGTACGGTGCCGCCGTCGTGGTGATGGCCTTCGACGAACAGGGGCAGGCCGACAACCTGGAGCGCCGCAAGGAGATCTGCGGGCGCGCATACCGGATCCTGACCGAAGAGGTCGGCTTCCCGGCCGAGGACATCATCTTCGACCCGAACTGCTTCGCGCTCGCGACCGGCATCGAGGAGCACGCGACCTACGGGATCGACTTCATCGAGGCCTGCGCCTGGATCAAGGAAAACCTGCCCGGAGTGCACATCTCCGGTGGCATCTCGAACGTGTCGTTCTCGTTCCGGGGCAACAACCCCGTGCGCGAGGCGATCCACGCGGTGTTCCTGTTCCACGCCATCAAGGCCGGCCTGGACATGGGCATCGTCAACGCCGGGGCGCTGGTGCCCTACGACTCGATCGACCCCGAGCTGCGGGACCGCATCGAGGACGTCGTGCTGAACCGTCGCGAGGACGCGGCCGAACGGCTCCTGGAGATCGCCGAACGGTTCAACAGCAAGGACAAGGGCGAGGACCCGGTCGCGGCCGAATGGCGCAGCCTGCCGGTCCGCGAGCGGATCACACACGCCCTGGTCAAGGGCATCGACGCGCACGTCGATGACGACACCGAGGAACTGCGGGCCGAGATCGCCACCGCGGGCGGGCGGCCGATCGAGGTGATCGAGGGCCCGCTGATGGACGGCATGAACGTCGTCGGCGACCTCTTCGGCTCGGGCAAGATGTTCCTGCCCCAGGTCGTGAAGTCGGCCCGGGTGATGAAGAAGGCTGTTGCCTACCTGCTGCCGTTCATCGAGGCCGAGAAAGAACAGAACGGCGAAGCCGCAGGTGGGGACACCAACGGCACGATCATCATGGCGACCGTGAAGGGCGACGTCCACGACATCGGCAAGAACATCGTCGGGGTCGTCCTGCAGTGCAACAACTACACCGTCATCGACCTCGGTGTGATGGTGCCCGCCCAGAAGATCCTGGACGCGGCCAGGGAGCACAACGCCGACATCATCGGGCTGTCCGGTCTGATCACCCCGTCCCTGGACGAGATGGTCAACTTCGCGGTCGAGATGGAACGCGAGGGGATGGAGATCCCGCTGCTGATCGGTGGCGCCACCACCTCGCGCGCTCACACCGCCGTGAAGGTGGCGCCGCGTCGCAGTGGTCCCGTGGTGTGGGTCAAGGACGCTTCCCGCTCGGTGCCGGTGGCTGCCGCGCTGCTCGACGACAAGCAGCGGCCGGCGCTGCTGGAGGCCACCGCGACCGACTACGCCGCCCTTCGCGAACGGCACGCCCAGAAGAACGAGCGGCCGATGCTCACGCTGGAGAAGGCCCGCGCCAACCGGACGCCGATCGAGTGGGACGGGTACACACCGCCGGTGCCGGCTATCGGTGCGGGAATACGGGATTTTCTTGAGTACGACCTCGCCGAACTGCGTGAGTACATCGACTGGCAGCCGTTCTTCAACGCTTGGGAGATGAAGGGCCGGTTCCCCGACATCCTCAACAACCCGGTCTCGGGCGAGGCGGCGCGCAAGCTGTACGACGATGCCCAGCAGATGCTGGACACCCTGATCAAGGAGAAGTGGCTCAAGGCCAACGGGGTGATCGGGTTCTTCCCGGCGAACGCGGTCGGCGACGACATCGAGGTCTACACCGATGAGACCCGGACCGAGGTGCTGACCACGCTGCACAACCTGCGCCAGCAGGGTGAGCACCGCGACGGCATCCCGAACCGTTCGCTGGGCGACTACATCGCGCCGAAGGACACGGGCCTGGCCGACTACGTCGGCGCTTTCGCCGTCACCTCGGGGCTCGGCAGCCAGGACAAGATCATGGAGTTCAAGGCGGCCCTCGACGACTACAGCGCCATCCTGCTGGAGTCGCTCGCCGATCGGCTGGCAGAGGCGTTCGCCGAACGGATGCATCAACGGGTCCGTGAGGAGTTCTGGGGATACCAGCCTGACGAGCAGCTGGACAACGAGGCACTGATCGGTGAGAAGTACGTCGGAATCCGCCCTGCCCCCGGCTACCCGGCCTGCCCGGAGCACACCGAGAAGGTGACGCTCTGGCAGTTGATGAACGTCAAGGAGCGCACCGGCATCGAGCTCACCGAGTCGATGGCGATGTGGCCCGGCGCGGCCGTCAGCGGCTGGTACTTCTCGCACCCGCAGTCGCAGTACTTCGTGGTCGGCCGGATGGCTCAGGACCAGGTCGCCGACTACGCGAAGCGCAAGGGCTGGACCCTGGCCGAAGCCGAGCGCTGGCTCGCCCCCAACCTCGGCTACAACCCCGAGGACTGACCGAACTGAAACCGGTTGAGCCGGAGCGGTTTCCGTTCCGGCTCATCCCGGCGGTGGCTAGGTGAACAGGCTGCGGTTGCGGGCCGCCCACTGCGCGATCGATTCAGCGGGGGCACCCGTCAACCGCTCGACGTTGTCATTGGCGGCCTGATGTTCCGGATCGCCGTCGAACAGGTCGAGGTACCAGTGCGCGCCGTCGCCCATGACGGGGCGTAGCAGCTCTTCGGCCTCCGCGCGGCTGCACCGCTGCGAGTCGACAGGCATGCCGATGCCGGCCCCGATCTGGCGGGCGATATCGGCGCGTGACAACGCGACGGGGCCGGTGAGTTCGTACATCGCGCCCAGATGGGCATCCTGCGGGGCGGCCAACAGGTGCGCGGCCACCCGGGCGATGTCGTCCATCGACACCGGGGACTCGACGTAGTCGGGGGCGACGTCGCGGACGGTGCCCGTCTTGATCTGCGGGGCCCACATCGCGAAGTTCTCGCAGAACTCGCCGGGTCCGAGCTGGGTGTGCGCCAGCCCAGAGGCGGTGACCGCTTCGGCGTGCTCCGCCCAATGCGCGCCGCCCGACAGTGCCACCACGTACTGCACACCCGCTTGCACCAACATCTCGAGCGTGGGTTCGATGGTGGTGGGGAACGGCGCCAGATACACGCGTTCGACGCCCTCCAACGCGGCAGGCAAGGTCTCTGGTTTCCCCAGGTAACCGGTGATTGCTGTCACAGATTCGGGCAATGCCGCCTTCGCCGGGTTTGTCGTCAACGCGCGGATGTCCCCGATATCGCTGCTGCCCAAACGAATTAGTTCATCCACGACGCGCCTGCCGATGTTTCCTGTGGCTCCGGTCACCAATACCGTCATGCTCCCACGCTATAGGCGCGGTCGGACAATGCGAGAATGGTTGCCATGCGTGCGGTGCTCTGGGACATGGACGGCACCCTCGTCGACTCCGAAAAGCTTTGGGACATCGCCATGCACGCGTTGTACGCGCGGATGGGCGGGGTGCTGAGCGCGGAGGTACGGGAATCGACGGTCGGCGGTTCGTCCGAGACCGTTATGCGGATCGTGTACGACGACCTGGGGCTGGAGCCCGATCCCGCCGCCATGGCGGATTCGGCGGACTGGTTGCACGACTACACCGGTGAGCTGTTCGAGCAGGGTCTGCCGTGGCGTCCGGGTGCCCAGGAGATGCTCGACGGTCTCACCGCAGCCGGGATTCCGATGGCGCTGGTGACCAACACCCGCCGGGACCTCGCCGAGCGGGCATTGAACAGCATTGGCCGCCACTACTTTTCGGTGACCGTCTGCGGTGACGAGGTCGACACCGGCAAGCCGGCCCCCGACCCGTACCTGCGGGCGGCCGATCTCCTCGGTGTCTCCGCCACATCCTGCCTGGCGGTCGAGGATTCGGTCACCGGCACAGAATCCGCCGAGGCCGCGGGCTGCCCGGTGCTGGTGGTGCCCAACGACGTGGCGGTACCCGGAGGCCCATTGCGCAGGCACGTTTCCTCGCTGGCGCAACTCGATGTGGCCGGCCTCCGCGCCGTGTATCACGAACTGAATTCCCAAGCCGGAGAACGCACCGCCTGATCCTGCCCGTGTGATTCAATGTGATCCTGATCACGCATTGCTGCGGAAGGGCGTCCCATGACTCACGGACCGGTCGGCGATCCTGCATCGGACCTCGACTACGAGGAATCCGAGCACAGCGGCAAGGTGGTCCGGATCGCTTCGGTGGCTGCATTGGGCGGTTTGCTTTTCGGTTATGACAGCGCGGTGATCAACGGGGCGGTCGCGGCCCTGCAGGACGAATTCCAGATCAACAACGTGGTTCTGGGTTCCGCGGTGGCCTCGGCGCTGCTGGGGGCCGCGGTGGGCGCGTTGACCGCAGGCCAGCTGGCCGACCGGATCGGCCGGCGGTCGGTCATGAAGCTCGCGGCGTTGCTGTTCTTGATCAGTGCGATCGGTACCGCGGTTGCCACCCACATCTGGCTTGTGGTGATCTTCCGCATCATCGGCGGCCTCGGGGTCGGCGTCGCCTCCGTCATCGCGCCGACGTATATCGCCGAGACGGCACCACCGCGCATCCGGGGGCGCCTGGGCTCACTGCAGCAGTTGGCGATCGTGACGGGGATCTTCCTGTCCCTGTCGGTCGATTATCTGCTCGCGCACCTGGCCGGCGGGTCCCGCGAAGAACTCTGGTTCGGGCTGGCGGCCTGGCGCTGGATGTTCCTGGTGATGGCCATTCCTGCCCTGGTGTACGGCCTGCTGGCCTACACCATCCCGGAGTCGCCGCGGTATCTGGTCGCGAAGTTCCGTATTCCAGAGGCACGCAAGGTTCTCTCCATGCTGCTCGGCGAGAAGAACCTCGAGATCACCATTCACCGGATCGAGGACTCGCTGAAGTCCGAGAAGCCGCCGTCCTGGCAGGATCTGCTCAAGCCGCGCCTGTCCGCCGGTGGGTTCACCGCATGGGTGCGGCGCTACGTGTGGTGGCTGCTGCTGCTGTTCATCGTCCTCGCCGTCGCGTCGGTTTCGGCCGGGTTGTGGATCCCGGCGGTGGTCTTCTTCGCGCTCGGCATCGGGGTGGCCGCTGTCAGTGGGCTTTACGGCATCGTCTGGGTTGGCTTGGGGCTGTCCATCTTTCAGCAGTTCGTCGGCATCAACGTGATCTTCTACTACTCGAATGTGCTGTGGGAGGCAGTCGGATTCGAGGAGAGCCAGGCGTTCACCATCACCGTGATCACCTCGGTGACCAACATCGTCACCACGCTGATCGCGATCGCGCTGATCGACAAGATCGGGCGCAAGCCGCTGCTGCTGATCGGGTCCACCGGTATGGCGCTCACCCTGGGCACGATGGCCGTGATCTTCGGAACCGCGCCGCAGGTCGATGGCCAGCCGCAGCTGAGCGGTGCGGCCGGGCCGATAGCACTGGTGGCGGCCAACCTGTTCGTGGTGGCCTTCGGCATGTCCTGGGGTCCGGTGGTGTGGGTTCTGCTGGGGGAGATGTTCCCCAACCGCATCCGCGCCGCGGCGCTGGGCCTGGCGGCGGCGGGTCAGTGGGTGGCCAACTGGCTGATCACCGTGTCGTTCCCGGAGCTGCGCAACGTACTGGGCGTGGCATACGGCTTCTACGCGCTGTGCGCACTGCTGTCGTTGCTGTTCGTCTGGAAGTGGGTCGAGGAGACCAAGGGCAAGCACCTGGAGGACATGCACGCCGACGCGCTGAGCGCTCAGCCGGCAGGCGGCGGCGGAGGCTCGTAGTCGTCGTCATACGGCGCGCAGCCGACGCAGCGGGCGATCTCGACGGCGGCCTCGACCAGCTTCTCCGGCGAGATGTCGTGGTGGGCCAGATAGACCTCACAGCGCCCGGCGACCACCCAGACGCTGGACAGTCGCACCTGCACCAGGGCGAATTCGTCGGGTTCGGTGCGTTGGACCTCATAGGTTCCCGGGGTGAGGTCGGCGCCGTAGCGCAGTTCTTCGACCTCGGCGGTGAACTCGTCTACCGGGTGGATCGCCACGGTGAGCGCCGGAGCCGACGCCACGTCGGCACCCCACGATGCGGACAGGCATTCGAGCGGCAGGATGGGGTTGGCGAGGCGATTGTTCTGGACCAGGCCGTCGACCGTCAGGTATCTGGACAGGATCGCGCGGATCGCGGTGACCCGGGCAGTGTAGGTCCGCAGCTCGTCGCCGACAGGTTCGCTCACCCTTCTATTGCACCCCACAAATCGACCCCCACCGAGCATGAAACAATTCATGCCTGTGAAGACCTTCGAGGCCCTGTTTGCCGAACTCAGCGACAAAGCGCGCACCAGACCTGCCGGTAGCGGCACGGTCGCCGCACTTGACGCCGGCGTCCATGGGCTCGGCAAGAAGATCCTGGAGGAAGCCGGCGAGGTGTGGCTGGCCGCCGAGCACGAGAGCGACGAGTCGCTCGCCGAGGAGGTCAGCCAGTTGCTGTACTGGACCCAGGTGCTGATGATCTCCCGGGGCCTGACCCTCGACGACGTCTACCGGAAGTTGTGAGCCGTGGCCGATCAGATGTTGCGCGTCGCGGTGCCCAACAAGGGCTCACTCAGCGAAGCGGCCGGCGAGATCCTCGCCGAGGCCGGGTACCGGCGTCGGCGTGACCCCAAGGATCTGACGGTCGTCGATCCGGTCAACAACGTCGAGTTCTTCTTTCTGCGGCCCAAGGACATCGCGATCTACGTGGGTTCGGGTCAGCTCGACCTGGGCATCACCGGACGGGACCTGGCCGCCGATTCCGACGCTCCGGTGCGGGAGCGCCTGTCGCTGGGCTTCGGTGGCTCGACCTTCCGATACGCCGCTCCCGCCGGCCGGGAGTGGAGCCCGAAGGATCTGGCGGGCAAGCGGATCGCCACGTCGTTCCCCAACCTGGTTCGCAAGGACCTTGCGGCGCAGGGGATCGAGGCGTCGGTGATCCGGCTGGACGGCGCCGTCGAGATCTCGATCCAGCTCGGGGTCGCCGACGTGATCGCCGACGTGGTCGGTTCCGGTCGCACTCTGGGCCTGCACGGCCTGGTGGCGTTCGGTGCGCCGCTGTGCGAGTCGGAGGCCGTGCTGATCGAGCGCGACGGTGCCGAGGGGGACGGCAGTGCGTCCGCGCGCGATCAGCTGACGGCGCGCGTGCAGGGCGTAGTGTTCGGCCAGCAGTACCTGATGCTGGATTACGACTGCCCGCGTGCGGTTTTGGACCAGGCCACCGCGGTGACGCCGGGGCTGGAGTCACCGACCATCGCGCCGCTGGCGGATCCGGATTGGGTGGCGGTGCGGGCTTTGGTCCCGCGTCGCGACGTCAACGCCATCATGGATGAGATCGCCGCGATCGGCGCCAAAGCGATACTCGCATCGGATATTCGGTTCTGCCGTTTCTGACGGGCGGACACCGCCCTGTCTGATCGGCGCGTGCCGCGCCGCATTGCGTGTTAGCGTCCGGGTGACAATTTCAGACCTCGGAGGTCGCCGTGACGCATTTTCTGGTTCTGTTGTTGGCTCTTTTCATCGGTGTGGTGGCCGGATTGCGGGCATTCACCGCTCCGGCCGCGGTGGCGTGGGCCGCCGCACTGAACTGGATCAACCTCGACGGCACCTGGGCCCAGTGGTTGGCTCACCCGGTCACGGTCACCGTGTTGACCATTCTTGCTGTGGTGGAGTTGGTTACCGATCAGCTGCCGCGCACGCCCAGCCGTAAGACCCCGGTGCAGTTCATCACCCGTCTGATCACCGGGGCGTTCGCCGGTGCGGTGATCGGCACCGCGTGGGGCTTCACGTTCACCGCGCTCGGTGCGGCCCTCGTGGGTGCCGTGATCGGCACCCTCGGTGGGTACGAGGCGCGAAAGCGCTTGGTCAGCCGCAATGATGGCCACGATCTGCCGGTCGCGCTGTTCGAGGACGCAGTCGCCGTGCTCGGCGGCTTCGCGATCGCAGCCCTGACCTCCGTCCTCTAGTTCATGGCGCCCGCGCAAAGTTTCGACGCAATCGTCATCGGCGCGGGTCAAGCCGGGCCGCCGTTGGCGGGCCGGTTGACCGCAGCAGGGCAGACGGTCGCGGTGATCGAACGCAAGCTGGTCGGCGGTACCTGCGTCAACTACGGCTGTATCCCCACCAAAACCCTGGTGGCCAGTGCGCATGCCGCCCATCTCGCGCGGCGCGGCGCTGATTTCGGCGTCGGCACAGGCGAAATCGACATCGACATGACCAAGGTCAAGGCCCGCAAGGATGCGATCATGCTGGCCGACCGCCATGGGGTGGAGGATTGGCTGAAGGGCATGGACGGCGCCACCCTGATCCGTGGCCACGCCCGTTTCGTCGACCCGCACACCATCGACGTCGACGGCCAGTTGCTGCGGGCCGATCGGATCTTTCTCAATGTCGGTGGCCGGGCCGTAGTTCCGGATTTTCCTGGTTTGGACGGCATCGACTACCTGACCAACGTCGGCATCCTGGACCTCGACGTCGTGCCCGAACACCTGGTGATCGTGGGCGGCAGTTACATCGCGCTGGAGTTCGCACAGATGTACCGCCGGTTCGGTGCCCGGGTGACGGTGGTCGAGAAGGGGCCACGGCTGACCTCGCGTGAGGACGAGGACGTATCGGCCACCATCGCCGAGGTCCTGCGGGCCGAGGGGATCGACGTGGTGCTCAACGCCACCGGCATCCGGTTTACCAAGCGGGACAGCGGTTTCGAGGTGACGCCGCGTGACGGTGCCGATCCGATTGCGGGAACGCACCTGCTGCTCGCGGTGGGACGGGCTCCCAACACCGACGATCTCGGGTTGGAGAACGCCGGCGTGGACCTCGACGGGCGCGGCTACGTCGTGGTCGACGATCAGCTGCGCACCACCGCCGAGCACATCTGGGCGATGGGGGACTGCAACGGCAAGGGCGCCTTCACCCACACGTCTTACAACGACTTCGAGATCGTCGCCGCCAATCTGCTCGACGATGATCCGCGTCGCGTGAGCGATCGCATCACCACCTATGCGCTCTACATCGATCCGCCGCTGGGCCGGGCCGGGATGACGGTCGATCAGGTGCGGAAGTCCGGCCGAAAGGCGTTGGTGGGCAAGCGCCCGATGACCAGGGTCGGCCGTGCGGTGGAAAAAGGCGAGACCCAGGGCTTCATGAAAGTGGTGGTGGATGCCGAGACCAAGGAGATTCTGGGGGCGGCCATCCTCGGTGTCGGCGGCGACGAGGTGGTGCACTCGATCCTCGACGTCATGACGGCGAAACTGCCCTACACCGCGATATCGCGGACCATGCACATCCACCCCACCGTCAGCGAGCTGGTGCCTACGATGCTGCAGGAGCTGAAGCCGCTGGACTGAACGTGCGGCCGATGTTGAGCTGACGCGTCACCAGAGCGACCCGCTGTCCGAGGTGGCGGCAGGTCTGGACATCGGCCGGGTGCACCTGGTCGGGCCCGGCATCCACGTCGGTGGCGGCCGCGGCGCCCAGCCAGAACCCGAGCCTGTTCAGGTCGTGCTCGCTGCCTGCCGCGCTGTTCCAGCCCGCACCCAAACCCAGGTTCACCCAATGCATGTGGTGTTGGGCGGCGAAGATCGCCAACGAGTTCAGCGTGGCGAGCTTGTCTCCGCTCTTGGCTCCGGAGTTCGTGAACCCGGCGGCGACCTTGTCGCGCCAGGTGCCGTCCATGCACCGCCGGCCGGTCTTCTCGGCGAAGGTCTGAAATCCGCCCGACACGTTGCCCATGTAGGTGGGGCTACCGAAGATCATGGCGTCGACGTTGTCCAGCACATCCCAATCCTCGTCGGTCATAGTCTCGACGTGCATGACGGTGACCTCGGCTCCGCCGTCATGAGCGCCTGCCGCGACGGCATCGGCCAGGGTCGACGTGTGGCCGAACCCGGAGTGATAAACCACCGCGACGGTGGGCGCTGCGATGTCAGTTCCATTGTGTGACATGTTGTTTCCTTCTATCGGGTCCACTGGGTGCCGAGCTTCTGGGCGACGTCCTGATAACGCTTGGCCCAGTCGGGCAAGGGCTGCCCGGCGAGATGAGCCTCGAGCCGGTCCAGATACGCGTGGGTGCCGGGGTGAAATCCCTGACCGTCGGAGACCGTCAGGCCGCGGTGGCTGAATCGGAGCAGGGTGCCCTCGCCGTCCGGGATGAGTTCGTAACGCACCACGCCGGGTTCGGGAGCAGACAACACTGCCTGGTTCCATTCGTGCTCGAAAACCCTTGGCGGATCCCACACCCGGATCCGTCCTGTCATCTTCTTCTGCTGCGGCGGGATAGGAGGAGAGTGGGGAACCATCTCGATCGTGCCGCCTTCCCGGGCGTCGATCGTCGTCTCGCCCATCCATTGGTCGCGTTGTTCGGGGTCGGTGATGGCGGCCCACACTGCCTCGACCGGATAGGGCAGACGCCGCTCGAAGTTCAGGGCGGCCCGGTCACCCTCGACGGTGAGTTTGCCTTCGCGGCTGGTCATTTCGTCTCCTTGTGGGTCTTCTTGAGGTGGGCTTCCAGGGCGTCGAGGTGATCCGACCAGTAGCGGCGGTACCGCTCGATCCACTCATCGATCTGCACCAGGCCGTCGGCGCGCAGCGCGTAGATGCGACGCTGCGCGTCGGGCCGCACCTCGACCAGGCCGACTTCCCGCAACACCCGCAGATGCCGGGACACGGTGGGCTGGGTCAAGCCGGGCAGGGTGGCCACCAGCTCGCCCGCGGTGCGTTCACCGTCGACGAGGGCGTCGAGCAATGCGCGTCGACTGGGTTCGGCAACGGCCTCGAACACGTCCATGGTTCGAGTATTGCACTACGTCTATATAGATGCAAGAGAATATAGTTCGAGTGAAGTGCAAGCCCCCACCCAAGCGCCGGCGATAGGATCCCCAGCCGATCCGATCGGACGTGCAAGCGTTCGTCATCCTCGAGGCGGCCCGCCAAGACCTGCGCGCAACCCGCTACTGCAAGGTCGCGTAGATTCTCTGAGGATCAATCCGAGCGCCTAGCGCAGCATTCAACGAAGGCCATCATGTCCGAGGATCAGAACGCAGACGTTCCACCGAATCACCTCTCCATCGACCCGCGCAGCCCGTTCTATAGCGAAGAGGTGCTCCGCCGCGACGTGGGTATTCGCTTCAATGGCGTCGAGAAAACCAATGTCCACGAATACAACGTGGCCGAGGGTTGGGTGCGTGTTGAAGTCCCTACCGCGAAGGATCGCCGCGGAAATCCTATGGTCGTCAAGATCAATGGCACGGTTGAGCCTTACTTCCGCTGAGCAAAATAGCGGATGCCCTTGGAAGGCCCAGCGGCTCTTTGGCGCATCCGCGTGAGCCAGGCGAGAATTGAACCAGCTGACGGCCGTTGAGCGGCGAGTCAAGATCTGGACAACCGTGTGGTTCTAGGACCTGTCACCGAAAGCGCAATCTGGTGTCCGCCATCTGAATTGCCGAACACGCAGCACGCGGCGGACCCGGAGCGAGCCTTGCGGCCATGCCCGGTGGGACTACAGTGGGCGGGGGACGGGGTGCTCGCTTGAGGCTATGCCGGAGGTGAGATGTGAACCGTTTGAAAAATCTCGGAAGGTTGGCCGCCGGACTCGGCGTGGTCGCGGTGCCGATCGGCGTCGCGTTGGCCGGGGCGGGGTCGGCATCGGCCGATCCGGGCCTGTGCGTCAGTGGTCCCTATGGTTTCGCGCACGCCTGCGTGGACACCCCCGGTTGGTACAACGGCTGGTATGACGGTCCGCGGTGGCACGGTGGCTGGGACGACGACCAGGGCGAGGACGATTAGCCGCAGGAGCGGGTCGCGGCGCGCAGCATGCGCAGTTGACCGATCTCGGCGGCGTTCTTCGTCAGCTCGACGTTCAACCACAACACCATGTCGGCCAGCGACCGGCCGGAATCCGGGCCCCACGGAAACGTCGCGGGGCCAAGAAGATCGGTGTCGGTCAGTGAATCCAGCAGGCCACTCCAGCGTGCGCTGAGCACCCTGATCCGCTGCACCGCGGCCGCGGGGCCGGGCCAGTCGATCTCGGAGCGCGGTGGTGGCGGCCGGCCGTCGACGTGCGCCAGCGCGGTCGTCCACCAGAAGATCATGTGCCAGGTCAGCCAGCCGACGGTCGGAACGGGGATCGGATCGGGCTCGGTGTCCGCCCAATCCGGCCACCACCGGCCCGACGGATCCTCGTGCACGGTCCACACCAGCGAGCCCGGTTCCCACAGGTGATCCTCGTCGACCAGCGCCGACAAGTGCAGGTCGGTCAGCGCCCAGGCCAGGTCGAACTGGCCGCGCAGCTCGACGATCATGGCACCCGCATTACCAGCAGGGTCTGGGCCGAGGTCCCGATAAACCCTTGGCGGTCAAAGATTTCCGCCGTCGTCACGCCGATGCCGTCCGGTCCGATGGACCCACGGGCCCGAACCGCGAAGTCCGACCCTTCCGGAAGCCGGTGCAGATGCACCGCGGTATCGGTGTTCATGAACACGAACTTTTCCGGATCGAGCGCCGCGCCAATGCCGTTCGCCGAATCCACCACCAGCGCCAGGCGCTGCAGGGCCGTCGTCTCCTCGTCGTCGACCACGGGCGTCAACGGACTCATCCAGGCCACCGCCGACTCACCGTCGGTCGCGTTCTGCCGACGCCACGACACGCTTTCCAGATAGCCCGGCGCGCCTTCCCAGTTGTGCGCCACGCCTGCCGCCTCGCCCTCCACCAATGGCGGGAAGCGATCGGTGACCACGTCGCTGGTGTCGCTGGGAGCCAGCAGCCAGGCGGTGACCCGCGCCACCGCGCGCCAGGTGCCGTCGGGTCGGGCCGCCTCCATCTCGGAGACGACCATCGAGATCCGTGACCCCGGCCGGTCCACCCAGGCCCGAACCCGCACCGGCGCAACCGGAATCGCGCCCAGGATATCCAGCGTCAACCGTCCGATCCGCAGGCCCGTACCGGCGGCCAACTCTTCGATCGCCTTGGTCAACAGCGCCAGCGGCGGTGAGCCGTGCTGAATGGCCGGGTCCCAGTTGCTCCGGGTATCGGCGGTGGACTCGAACAGCTGGTACTCACCATCGGTACCGAGCCGATGGTAATGACACCCGATCATGCAGCTCCTGATTCTGGCCACCCGGGATACGGCGGCGGGGTGCCGCCGAACGCCGGACACAAACTCTGATGTGCACACCACGAGCACAACCGCGACGGATTGGGCCGGAAATCGCCGGTGGCGCCGGCCGCCTGGATGGCCTTCCAGATCGCCATCAGCGTGCGCTCGAACCGCAGCAGCTCGTCATGCTCGGGGGAGTAGTCGAGCACCTGACCATCGGCCAGATACAACAGCCGAAGCCGGGACGGCATCACCCCACGCGAGCGCAGCAACGCCACGGCATAGAACTTCATCTGGAACATCGCCTTGAACTCGGCCTGCGCCCGCGCCTCGGGCGGGGCCTTACCGGTCTTGTAGTCGACGACGCGCAACTCGCCCGACGGTGCGACATCGATCCGGTCGACGAATCCGCGCAACAGCGTGCCGTCGGTCAGCTCGACCTCGAGGCGGTGCTCGCAGCACTGGGGATCGAACCGGGTCGGATCCTCCAGGCGGTAGTACCCCGACAACAGCGCCCTGGCCTCGGCGAGCAACGTGGCCGGATATTCGGTATCGGCCAGCTCTGGCTCGGCGGCCACCACCTGCTCCCACGCCGGCTCGACCAGCGTCAGCGCCGTGTCATGCACCCGTTCGGCCGCAGGCAGGCCGTAGAGCTGCTCCAACGCGGCGTGCACCAGGGAACCGCGCAGTTGGGCGGTGGACCGGGGCTCGGGGAGCCGGTCGATGGCGCGGAACCGGTAGAGCAGGGGGCACTGCTTGAAATCGCCGGCCCGTGACGGCGACAGCGCCGGGCGGCGCGGCGTCGGAGCCGGTTCCTCATTCACACCTGTAAGCCTAGGACCGCGCCCCGACAAAGTTGCGGAACCCCGGGCACCAGGCCCGGTGCGGGTACTGGCAGGCTGGACGTCCGTGGCAGCGAAGAGACCGACCGGACCGTTCGCCGTTGGCGACCGGGTGCAACTCACCGACGCCAAGGGCCGGCGCTACACGATGGTGCTCAACCCGGGCGGCGAGTTCCACACCCATCGCGGCATCATCGCCTTCGACAATGTGATCGGGCTGCCGGAAGGCAGCGTGGTCAAATCCACCAACGGCGACCAGTTCCTCGTGCTGCGACCGCTCCTGGTCGACTACGTGATGTCGATGCCCCGCGGGGCGCAGGTGATCTACCCGAAAGACGCCGCGCAGATCGTGCACGAGGGCGACATCTTCCCGGGCGCGCGAGTGCTGGAGGCCGGCGCCGGCTCCGGCGCGCTGACCTGCTCGCTGCTGCGGGCGGTGGGCCCGGAGGGCCGGGTGACGTCCTATGAGATCCGTGACGATCACGCCCCGACCGCCGAGAAGAACGTGATCACGTTCTTCGGTGAGCGCCCGGAGAACTGGGACCTGGTGATCGCCGACCTCGCCGACTACGAAGGTCCGGAGATGGACCGCGTGGTCCTGGACATGCTGGCGCCCTGGGAGGTGCTGCCCGCCGTCTCCAAGGCGCTGGTGGCCGGTGGTGTGCTGATGGTCTACGTCGCCACCGTCACCCAGCTGTCGCGCGTCGTCGAGGCGCTTCGCGAGCAGCAGTGCTGGACCGAACCGCGGGCCTGGGAAAGCATGCAGCGGGGTTGGCATGTGGTGGGGCTGGCGGTACGGCCGGAACACAACATGCGCGGCCACACCGCCTTTCTGGTCAGCGCGCGCAAATTGGCGCCGGGCGCGGTGGCGCCGGTCCCGCTGCGCAAGAAACGTCAGCTCGCCGTCGAGTCCGCCGTCGAGTCCGAGTCGGGGGCCTGACGGCCTAGTCGTCGCTGTGGTGCAAGCCCCGCCGGGCGGAGAGCAGTTCGAGTTCGGGGCGGCCCGCGACCATCCGTTCGGCGGCGTCGAGGACCTCGACCACGTGCGCGCGGTCGGCGGCGACCAGAGCGATGCCGATGCCGGCGCGGCGATGTAGATCCTGTGTGCCTGATTCGGCCGCCGACACCGCGAGCTTGCGGTGCAGTTCGGCGATCACCGGCCGGATCACGGAGCGTTTCTGCTTGAGCGAGTGCACATCACCGAGCAGCAGGTCGAACTCCAACCAGCCGATCCACATGGCGTCTCAGCGGGGTGGAGTCGGGGCGGGCGGCGCAGACGCTTCGGCACCCGCGCCCATCACCAGCAGCAGATCGGCGGTGTGCCTGGTCAGCTGCCAGCCGTCGCCGTGCGGGGTGAATTCCATCGGGAAGCTGAAGTCGCGGGCCGATTTCTCGCCGCCCGCGGTGACCTTGACGGTCGCCACCACGTTGCCCGGCTCGGTTTGGGACCAGGTCAGATCGTTGGCCTCGAAGGTCAGCGGAGTGAATCCGTTGTCGGCCAGCGCACGGCCGAACTTGTCCAGCGCGGCGGCGTCATCGGCGGTGCCCTGTTCGACCAGGACGACCTTGTCGGCGCCGGGGACGCTGACGTCGGCCAGCCGGTCCAGCACACCGGTCAGCGCTTCGGGGGCCGGCAGCGGTGCGGTGGGCGGAGCGGCCGGTGCCGTCGTGGTGAGCACGCTGGTGGCCGGGTGCGAGGACTCAGCCCGATCACCGTTGCCACTACACCCACAGAGCCCAAGTGCCGCCACGATCGTGGCGGCACTCAGGACTGCGAAACGGGTGCGGTTCAACTACCTACTCAGCCGACAGAGGACAGCAGGGCCATGGCCGATCCCTTGGAGATCTGCCAGCCGGTCGGGCTCGGGCCCGCCACGAACTGGATGTTCTGGGTGGCGGTGCCGCCGGTGGCCGAGGTGGCGGTGACATCGGCATACGCCACGCCGCCCTGGTCATCGATGTTGGCGATGTTGAAGGTCAGCGGGAACTTGCCTTCAGCGGCCGCCTTGCTGTAGGCGCGGTCGGCGGCGATGCTCTCGATCCGACCGATGCCGCCCTGGATGTAGGGGGCCTTGCCGCTGAACGAGCCACCGTTGGCGAGTGCCTGCAGAGTCTGCACCAGCGGTGACGCCAGGTCCGGTGCCGGCGTGGCCGGCAGGGGCGCGCCGAAGACCACCGGCTGGATGGCCGGCGAGGTCGACATGCCGCTGGATGCAATAGAAGTCACACCCGCCGCTGCTCCGCCCACCACGGCGGCGGCTGCAGCTGCGGTGATAAAGCCGGTAACGAGGGTTTTCGGGGTCACGACTGTCCTTTCGATCGGACCAACTGAACTTAGAGGCTAACAGTGGTGCTGGTGTGTCTAGTTCCTAGAGCGCACACAATGGCTGAATCGCCGGTAGCGTTGAAGTTGTTACTGCACCAACTTGCGGTGCGGGAGGGAGCGCAATATGAGTGAGTCAGAGCGTTCGGAGGGTCACGCCGAGAGTTTCTCGGCGGGCTACTCGCAGCCCATGTCCAGCGATGATGCCGCCGAGCTGGAATCGCTGCGCCGTGAGGCCGCGGTTCTGCGTGAGCAGTTGGAGAATGCGGTAGGGCCACAGAGCGGACTGCGCAGTGCCCGCGACGTTCACCAGCTTGAGGCGCGGATCGACTCGCTCGCGTCGCGCAACGCCAAGCTCATGGACACCCTGAAGGAAGCCCGTCAGCAGCTGCTCGCCCTGCGCGAGGAGGTCGACCGGCTGGGTCAGCCGCCCAGCGGGTACGGCGTGCTGCTGGGTACCCACGAGGACGACACCGTCGACGTGTTCACCTCGGGCCGCAAGATGCGACTCACCTGCTCCCCGAACATCGAGACCGCGTCGCTCAAGCAGGGCCAGACGGTCCGGCTCAACGAGGCGCTCACCGTGGTCGAGGCCGGCCACTTCGAGGCGGTCGGCGAGATCAGCACGCTGCGCGAAATCCTGGCCGACGGCCACCGCGCACTGGTGGTCGGGCATGCCGACGAGGAGCGCATCGTCTGGCTGGCCGAGCCCCTGATCGCCGTCGAGGACCTGCCCGAGGACTCCGAGGCGGCGCTCGACGACGACCGGCCGCGCAAGCTGCGTCCCGGAGACTCACTGCTGGTCGACACCAAGGCCGGATACGCCTTCGAGCGCATCCCCAAGGCCGAGGTCGAGGATCTGGTGCTCGAAGAGGTGCCCGATGTCAGCTACAACGACATCGGTGGCCTGGGCCGCCAGATCGAGCAGATCCGCGACGCCGTCGAGCTGCCCTTCCTGCACAAGGAGCTCTACCGCGAGTACTCGCTGCGGCCGCCCAAGGGCGTGCTGCTCTACGGCCCGCCCGGTTGCGGTAAGACGCTGATCGCCAAGGCCGTGGCGAACTCGCTGGCCAAGAAGATGGCCGAGGTTCGTGGTGACGACGCCCGTGAGGCGAAGAGCTACTTCCTCAACATCAAGGGCCCCGAGCTGCTGAACAAGTTCGTCGGTGAGACCGAGCGTCACATCCGGCTGATCTTCCAGCGCGCCCGTGAGAAGGCGTCCGAGGGCACCCCGGTGATCGTGTTCTTCGACGAGATGGACTCGATCTTCCGTACCCGTGGCACCGGCGTCAGCTCCGACGTGGAGACAACTGTTGTGCCGCAGCTGCTTTCGGAGATCGACGGTGTCGAAGGCCTGGAGAACGTCATCGTCATCGGCGCCTCCAACCGCGAGGACATGATCGACCCGGCGATCCTGCGGCCCGGCCGCCTGGACGTCAAGATCAAGATCGAGCGGCCCGACGCCGAGTCGGCACAGGACATCTTCTCGAAGTACCTGACCGAGGCACTGCCGGTGCACGCCGACGATCTCGCCGAGTTCGGCGGCGACCGGACGCTGACGATCAAGACCATGATCGAGAAGGTCGTGGACCGGATGTACGCGGAGATCGACGACAACCGGTTCCTGGAGGTCACCTACGCCAACGGTGACAAGGAAGTCATGTACTTCAAGGACTTCAACTCCGGCGCCATGATCCAGAACGTCGTCGACCGGGCGAAGAAGAACGCGATCAAGAGCGTGCTGGAGACCGGTCAGCCCGGTCTGCGAATCCAGCACCTGCTGGATTCGATCGTCGATGAGTTCGCCGAGAACGAGGACCTGCCCAACACCACCAATCCCGATGACTGGGCGCGGATCTCGGGCAAGAAGGGCGAGCGGATCGTCTACATCCGTACGCTCGTCACCGGCAAGAGCTCGTCGGCCAGCAGGGCGATTGACACCGAGTCGAACCTCGGGCAGTACCTGTAGCAGGTTCTGCGCGAGCAGTCGTGAATGTCCCCGGAATCAACCGATTCCGGGGACATTTGCGTCTTCTCGTCCAATCTTTGCAGCGACGGTGGCAGCATTGAGGTGTGACCACACCGGCGCTGTCCTGGGACGTGGTGTCCGTCGACAAGCCCGACGACCTCAACGTCGTCATCGGGCAGGCGCACTTCATCAAGACGGTGGAGGACCTGCACGAGGCCATGGTGGGGGTCAGTCCGTCGTTGCGGTTCGGGTTGGCCTTCTGTGAGGCGTCCGGTCCGCGATTGGTGCGCCGCAGCGGGAATGATCCCGAGCTTGTCGAATTGGCGGTGCGCAATGCGCTCGCGATTGCCGCGGGGCACACCTTCGTGATCTTCGTGCGCGAGGGGTTCCCGGTGAACGTCCTCAACCCGATCAAAGGGGTTCCCGAGGTCTGCTCGATCTTCTGCGCCACCGCCAATCCGGTCGATATCGTCGTCGCCGTCACGCCGCTCGGCCGCGGCATCGCGGGCGTGATCGACGGAGAGCCACCGCTGGGCGTCGAATCCGACGATGACGTGGCAGCCCGGCGGGATCTGCTGCGCGCGATCGGTTACAAGCTCTGACGCGTCAGGATTCCGCCGTGTGGGTGCGGTAGCGGTCGCGCGCCACCAGCGTGAGTCGGAGGTCATCGAGCAGCGGGTCGAGGAAGCGGGTCCGCTGCTCGACGTCGGAGACCGCCCGGGCGCTGAGGTACATGAACGTCAACGCCGCCAGGAACATGGTGGTCTGGATCAGCGCCTGCGGCACCGGGAACGTCATTCCCAGCAGCTGGCCATCGGATGACCCGTTGCGGGTCCAGGCGGCCAGTAGCTCAGGACTGAGCACGATCAGTCCCAGTACGAAGAAGATCAGCGCGGTCACCACCGCGACGGTGAGCACTTGGACGATCTGGGAGAGCACGAGCGCAAACACCACGTTGAGCCGTTCCGGCTTCGACAGACGTACCCGCCGCGGCCGGTCGGGCATATCGGCGAACGGCGTGCCGGCCAGGCGCCCGTCGTCCTCGGGTTCCTTGGCGTCGGGCCGCAGAATCGGGCGCACCCGCTCCAGCGTGCTGGAGACCAGAAACACCGTGGCGACCGCGAAGAGGAAGAGCAAGGCCAGCCAGAGACGGCCCCGGCTCAGGGTGGATGCCATCACCCAGACGTAGGTGTTGAAGAACACCAGAACGGTCAGCAGGACCACGGGCAGCGCCCGGACGAACAGGCTGCCGACCGACGCCAGATTCGAGATCGTCACGTGGGCCGCGAAACCCAGGATCGATCCGATTCCTGTTGCGGTGCAAACTAATACAGCCGTAATGACCAGCAATTCGATGATCAGGTTCAGGCCGTCCCGCGCGGTCAGGCCGCCGTAGAGTCCGCTCACCACGATCACCAGGCAGGCCACCGCCGACGCCGCGTCGGCCGAGCGCTTGGTCGGGAGGAGGGAGACCGCCCACCCGACCAGGGCGGCAGTTGGCAGCACCAGCAGTAGCACCGCCAGCACGAACCACTCTGTGCGAGTCGGGGTGCCATCGATGGCGATGGTGTGCTTGCCGGTCAGGGCGACCACCAGCACCGAATTAAGCATCACCCACGCGTATGCCACCAGAGCCGGTGCCGACCGCGCCCACACCGACCGGACCAGTGCTCCCGGGCGCAGCACCGCGGGCAGCCCGCTGGCCAGGAACCAGCGTTCGGCCGCGACGCGGTCAGGGGATTGTGAGCTCGCCACGGTTACCTAACCGCCACACCGGTGCCGTCGATCGGCGTTGCGTTGCGCATCACGAGGTACGTCATCACGACTACTGCACCAAGCAATCACCGGTACGGCAAGCACCGGCGTGATTGCCGGCGCAGCGTGTCGTCGGGCAATGGCGAGCGGCCCTACGGTCTAGAGTCTTGGGCTGCCATGACAGGAGGGCGACGTGTCCGTGAGACAGCGGTATCTCGGACTGACGGTGCTGATACGAGAATCACGGATTCGTCGTCGCCGTCGGCAGCAAGCTCCGTAAGCCGATCGACCAGACATTGTTGAGCATGCGCGAAGACGGTTCCTACGACATGATCAAGGAGAAGTGGTTCGGCGACGATGTGGCTACCTCGGCGGGCAACCCGAACTGACGTCGACCGGTCGGGCGCGCCAGGGCACGGTAGCTGGTGTTCCACAGCCATTCCACCGGTCCCCGGTCGAACCGGCGTAGCCACAGATGAGCGAAGGCCATGACCACCGCAACCACCACCAGGTAGATCGCGACGGTCACTGGCACCCGGTGCTGCGGCGGAGTGCTCGCGGCCAGGCCCAGACCCCAGCCGTAGCAGATCGCCGAGGCCACCAGATTCTGTAACACATAGCTGGACAACGCCATCCGTCCCACCTCGGCCAACCGGCGCCCGGCCCATCGGTGGTGGGGACGGCGTACGTAGAACTCGGCGACGGCGGACAGGATCGCCAGTGACACAAACGGTGCGACACCGTAGCGGGCCACGAGCAGTCCGGGTCCGCCCGCTGTCACCTCCAATGCGATGTCGACCGGAGCTGCCACGGCGAAACCCAGCCACATCAGCCGCCGGCGCAGCGCGGTGCCACGCGGCTCGAGCACTCCGGCCTGGAACAGCCTCGCGCCCAGCAGGAACAGGGCGATCGACATCGGGAAGATGAACACCGTCTCCAACCGGAACAACACCACGTGGTCGAGGCGGAATGTCACCAGATCCCAGAACGAACCGTGCGCGTAGGGATTCGGCTCCAGTGGTGCACGCGGGCCGGTCTCGGACGGGCCGGCGAGCAGTACAACGGTAATCGCTGCCAGCAGCGTGAGGTGTACTGCGGCGGCCGTCGCGATGATGCGGCGCTGCGTGCGCGGTGAAGTCAACAGCAGGTAAGACACTATCCAGCCGGTGATGGCGTAGCCCATCAGCACATCGAACTCGGTGAGCAGGACAAAGTGCACCACTCCGTCGAGCAGTAGCAGCACGGCCCGCCATGGGTAGCTCCCCGGCCAGTGCTGCCCGGCGCGCAATGCCGAACGTTGTTGTAGGGCAAGGCCGATACCGAACATCACGGTCAGCAAGCCTAGGAACTTGCCCTGGGCCAGGAATTGCAGCATGACCTCGACAGGCCGCCAGTCCGAGTCCGGGGTGCCGTTGAGGTAACCGACCAACCCCTCGGGATGGGTGAAGATCCAAATGTTGGTGCCCAAGGTGCCGAGGATGGCGATTCCGCGCAGGACGTCCAGGGACTGCAGACGTGTCGAGGACATGTGCGCGAACGCTACCATACGAACGTATTGGTGACTTAGGCTGGGGCTGTGAGCGCCCCCTATGAGCGAATGGCCGATGCGGTGTTACGCGTCCTGGTGGCCGAGGGATTCGAAGGCGTGTCGGTGCGCAAAGTCGCTGCCCTGGCCGAGCTTTCGATCGGTGCAGTGCAACACCATTTTCCGACCAAGGACGCGATGCTGGCTGCCGCGATGGATCGCGCCAGCGGCCGGTTCCTGGCTCGGCTCTCGGAGCGGCTTGCGGCAGAAATGTCTGCGGCGGCCCGATTGGAGGCATTGGCCGTGGCCCTGGTGTGCCCCGAACCAGGCGACCGGGACATCAGCGTGGCCTGGCTGTTGCGGCTGGCGCGAGCGGCTGTCGACGAGCGGACCGCGCTCGCGCACCGGCAGGATTGGATTCGGATGTCACGGTGGCTGGCCGATCTGATCGCGGAGGCGGCTCCCGGTGTGGAGGCCGAGTCGGCCGCCGTCGAGTTGCTGGCCCTGTTGGATGGGCTGGCCTGCGCAGTGGCCGTCGAGCCGGACCGGGTCAGTCCTGAGCTTGCCGAGCGGATCGCCCGCGGCCATGTGCAGCGCCTGCTGAACTGATGCCCGACGCAATCGCGGACAGTTCATCGAGCACGACCGCCACCGCGGGCCGTGCCGTGGCACCCGCGCGGGTGACCGCCTCGACCCGCCGGGCCACCGAGATGTCGGTGATCGGCAGCCGCACCAGCTCACGTGCGAGCCTCACGTAGCGCGGCATCAGGGCGATACCGGTGCCTGCGTGGACCAGCTCCTCGACCACGCGGAAGTCGTTGATCCGCTGGGTGATTCGCGGCTGTATGCCGGACAGGATCGTGATCGAGTTGAGCACGTCGTCGACCATCAATCCGCCTTCGACGCCGATCCAGCGTTCGTCGGCCAGATCGGTCAGCCGAACCTGACCGCGACTCGCGAGATGATGCCCCGGCGGCAGGACGACATCCAGCGGCTCCCGCAACAGCTCGGTGGCTTCGAAGCGCGGGCCCCAGGGTGATGCGTCGCGTTCGTCGCGGTGGACAACCACGACGTCGAAGTCGGCGAGTTGGGCCGGTGCCCGGGATGCCGGCACGTCGATGTCGCGCCCGAGAACCTGGACCTCGTGTTCGGCTGCCCGGACGATCAACGGGGCCAACAACATCGCTGCCCCGGAAGGAAAGAACGAGACACTCACGGTGCCGCGGGGGGTGCTGCGGTAGACGTCCATCTCGGCCCGGGCGCGGTCCAATGCCGCCAGTACGGCATCGGCGTGCCCGACAAGCACCTGCCCGGCATCGGTCAGGCGCACCCGCCTGCCGTCGGGTTCGATCAACGTCACGCCGGCCTCGCGTTGCAGGATCTTCAACTGCTGAGAGACGGCCGAGGGCGTCATGGACAGCACCTGAGCCACTGCGGCGACCGTGCCGTGGTCGGCGAGCTCACGCAGCATTCGCAGGCGTCCGGCATCCATGAAGTAATGCTACATATAATATGAAAAAAGATTAGCTTGACTGAACTATTGGATGGATAACACGCTGGTCCATATGGCCCAGCGCTCCACCGACCTCTGTCTGCTCGCCGTCGCTGTGGTGTGGGGATCGAGCTATCTGGCCACCAAGGAGATCGCCGCGCCCGACGCGGTCTTCGCGCTTCTGGTGGTGCGGTTCGCCCTCGCGGCAGCGGTGCTGGCTGCCGTCCTGTGCCGGCGGCTGGCGGGATTGACCCGCGCCGAGGGGGCCTCGGGTGTGGTCGGCGGGATCCTCCTGGCCGCGGTCTGTGTTGCGGAAACCTACGGCGTGACCATGACATCGGCGTCCAACGCGGGCCTGATCATGGCGCTGACCATCGTGGCCACGCCCATGATGCAGCGCAATCGGGTGGCGCACCGCTTCTATCTCGCGGCGGCACTCGCGGTCGTCGGTTGCGCGTTGCTGACCCAGACCGGGGGCCTGACAGCCCCGCGGGCGGGGGACGTCGTGATCGTGATCGCCGCTTTGCTGCGTGCCGTGCACGTCACGGTCATGGCGCGGATGTCGGAGAAGCATGAGATCGACTCAGCCCGAACCACTCTGGTTCAGTTGGCCACCGTTGCCGTGGTGGCGCTCGCCCTCTGCGGGCTGTCGGGCCAATCGGTGGTAGCCACGACGGCGGCCTACGGAGTGGCCGACTGGACCGTCATCGGATACCTGGTGTTGGCCTGCACGGTGTTTGCATTCCTGGTGCAGTTGCGGGCGTTGAGCACGACCAGTCCGGCCCGGGTCAGTCTGCTGGTGGGCACCGAACCGCTGTGGGCCGCCGTCATCGGTGTCACACTGGCCGGCGATCCCGTCACCGGAGCCGGAATCGCCGGAGCCGCGTTGGTGATCGCCGGAACCACCTGGGGGCGCGTGGTGCTGACGTCACAGGCCTCGGCCTCGCTCCAACTCCAGGTACGCGTCGCGCCCGGCCAGGCTGACCGCGACGTCGGCGATCAGCGGATCGAAGAACCGCTCGCGATACAGCGGATCGACACTCGTGCTCACGGTGAAGTACAGGCCGGAGAGCACGGCCACGAACAGCGACATGTGCACCACGGTCTGGGGAATCGGGATCGCGATGCCGAACCAGGTTCCGGCGCACGGCGGGGTACCGGTCTGGCAGGCCGTCTCTGCCGACCACAGCACGATGACGTCGTCGGGGATGGCGATGATGCCCAGCGCCAGGAAGAACGCGAACAGTCCGGTGGTGAACAGCACCACCTGGATCGCCTGGGACACCACCATCACCGCAACCACGTTGACCTGTTCGGCGCGTGACAGCGGGGTGCGACGCGGATGGTGGCCGTCCTGCACCGACAGCGGGGTGCCGGCGAGTAGCGCGGCAGGATCGCTGGGGCCGGTGCGATCCTCGCGCAGGGCGCGCACCTCGTCGCGAATCGTGGTGACCATGAAGGCGATTGCGATCAGAGCCAGGAATCCGATCGTCTGCCACAGTTGTTGCCGGGGCATCCGGGCCGAGAGCTGCCACAGCTCTCCGGTGAAATACACCACCACCGTGAGCATCAACAGGGGCAGGGCGCGACTCATCAGGGTGCCCAGCGCTCCCAGTTGCAGCCAGGCGAACCGGAACGCCCACAACGCGATCGAGCCGAAACCCAGGTAGGTCAGCCACACCACGAGCGATGCGACGAGCGCGAATCCGGCGGCCTCGGCGGCAGCGATACCGGAGAAGCCGCTGTCGGCGAACGGCAGTCCGAAGACGAACAGGGCCGTCACGAGCAGCGCCGCCGAACGGCGACCCGCCTCGCCTCGCGTCGTGTCTGCCTGGTGCAGCCGTTCCAGCACGAACGGTGCGGCGAACAACAGCAGGGCGAGTATGCCGAGTTTGACTGCGGTACCGATGTGTACGGCGGGTCCGGTGAGTTCGGCCAGCAGCATGATCAACGCGATGAGCCCGCCGGCTGCGGCGACCATCGGTGCCGAGCGTTCGAGAAGCGCGCGCGATCGCACTCTGCGCGTGAGTACCAGCGGAAGCCCGCGCTGGAGGAACCAGTCGTGCACACGCCGCATGTCGGCCACGGCGGTCATTGTGCTCGATCCCGGCTCAGCTGCGGCGATTTCAGAGTAGCCGACACGCCGCTGCGGATCCCGTGGCGTTGCCCGCGCGACACTGCGGCGGCCATCGTCTGGGTAGGCGATTCAGGGGAAAGCCTCCGAGCATATTCGATCGGTTATTGAAGTTGGACCGTACCGGTGATTATTAAATTTCAATTTGAGTTTTTCCGGCCCGGAATATCCGGGGAAATCCCGGAAATGTGTTGCGTTCGCCTGTTGCGGCGCGCGGGGCCATCGAGTAGGGCCGGGAGCGTCCGAGGTGGTACCGCTGCACCAATGTAACGATTCGATAACGACGCTAACGCTTTTCTGAGATCGACGATCTGTACGGTTATCCCAGTTCAATGCCGGTGACTGCGGACCCAATAGCGGTCCTGGCGCGGTCTGGGAGCTTGATCCCGGCAGGGTGGTGTGCTTACGTCGAGGGCACCGATGACTTGTAACTGACGATGATCGCTGACTGTTCGGTGGTGACTTTTAACTCGATATGCGTGTTTTAGAAAGCGTCCCGGGACGCCATTCCCGGGAAGAATTCCTGCGCCCTCCACGGGGTACCGATGCGATTGGCATCCGCGATCTTGCGGAAGCCACCGGGGTGCTCGATCTGAATTCCACCTATGCCTATCTGTTGCTGGCAACTGATTTTGCTGCCACGTCAATAGTGGCCGAGCGTGACGGCGACCTGCGCGGATTCATCACGGGTTACCACCCGCCGCCGCGGCCGGACGTCCTGTTCGTGTGGCAGGTCGCCGTGGCGCCGTCGGCGCAGGGCGGGGGACTGGCCAGCACCATGCTCGACGCACTCGTGCACCGGGTCCGTACGCAGCGCGATGGGCGCCCGGTCACCGTGGAAGCCACGGTCTCGCCGGGCAACGCCGCCTCACGCGCATTCTTCGGCGCCTTCGCGCGCCGTCACGGCGTGCCCCTGGTCGAGGACCCGCATTTCGGATGCGATCTCCTCGACGCCGGCGGGGCACACGAAGACGAGCCGATTCTGCGGATGGGGCCCATCGCCACACCGCTTTCTCGCTGAAATCAGTTGTCTGATAACCAGTTTGAATTGATTGGAAGGATTATCCCTTGCTGCTCGCTACGACAGCGCCGTTGTCCGAATCTGACCTTCCCGACGTGTTCAGTTCCGTCGAGTCCGAGGTCCGCAGCTATTGCCGCAGCTGGCCCACCGTCATGAACAGCGCCGCGGGTTCCTGGGTGACCGACACCGCCGGCCGCACCTACATCGACTTCTTCGCCGGTGCGGGCGCGCTGAACTACGGCCACAACAACGCCGCCCTCAAGGAGCCGTTGCTCGAATACCTTGTCTCCGATGGGATCGTGCACTCGCTCGACATGGCCACCGCGGCCAAGCAGCGGTTCCTGGAGAGCTTCGAGCGGCTCATCCTGCGTCCGCGCGGGCTGGACTACAAGGTGCAGTTCCCCGGGCCGACCGGGGCGAACTCCGTGGAGTCCGCACTCAAGTTGGCCAGGAAGGTGACCGGCCGCGAGTCGGTTATCAGCTTCACCAACGCATTTCACGGGATGACGCTCGGAGCGTTGTCGGTCACCGGCAACTCGATGAAGCGGGCGGGTGCCGGCATCCCGCTGGTCCACGCCACCCCGATGCCCTACGACAACTACTTCGGCGGGGTCACCGAGGACTTCCAGTGGTTCGAGCGCGTGCTCGACGATTCGGGCAGCGGGCTCAACCGCCCCGCCGCGGTGATCGTCGAAACCGTCCAGGGCGAAGGCGGTCTCAACGTGGCACGGATCGAATGGCTGCAGGCCCTGGCGGAGCTGTGCCGGAAGCGGGACATCCTGCTGATCGTCGATGACGTACAGATGGGTTGTGGCCGTACCGGGCCGTTCTTCAGCTTCGAGGCCGCCGGCATCGTGCCCGATATCGTCACGATATCGAAGTCGGTCAGCGGCTACGGCCTGCCGATGGCGCTCACGCTGTTCCGCCGTGATCTGGATGTGTGGGCGCCGGGGGAGCACAACGGCACCTTCCGCGGGCACAACCCGGCTTTCATCACCGCCACGGCGGCGATCGAGACGTATTGGGCGGACGATAGATTCAGCGCCGACACGACCGTCAAGGGTGAGCTGATCCGGGCGCGGCTGGAGGAGATCGCCGCTGCCCACGACGGCGTGACCGCCCGTGGTCGGGGAATGGCCCAGGGCCTCAAGTTCGACGAGGCGGACCTGGCCGGACAGGTCTGCCGGGCCGCCTTCGACCGCGGTGCGTTGATGGAGACCAGCGGTCCGTCCGACGAGGTGGTCAAACTGCTGCCGCCGCTGACCACTCTTCCGACCGAACTGTCCGAGGGACTCGACATTCTCGCCGAGTCCGTCGCCGTCGCGCTGGCCTGAGGAGGCTTGAAACATGATTGTTCGCACCACAGCTGAGATCACCGGCACCGACCGCGACGTGGCCGACGGCAGTTGGCGATCCAAGCGCATCATCCTGGCCGGCGACGGCGTCGGTTTCTCGTTCCACGAGACCACCATCGAGTCGGGGTCGGTCAACGAGTTCCACTATCAGCACCACGTCGAGGCGGTCTGGGTGATCGAGGGCACCGGCACGCTGACGGATCTGGAGACCGGGCAGCAGTACCCGCTCGCCGACGGAACCATGTACCTGCTCAACAACAACGACCGCCACCGGGTCACCTGCGATGAGCAGTTGCGGATGCTGTGCGTGTTCAATCCGCCCGTGACCGGGCGGGAGGTGCACGACGAGAACGGCGTTTACCCGGCGCCACAGTCGGTCGCATGACGGCACAGCGGGACGCCGAAGGTGTTACGGCCGCGGTCGAGGATCGCTACCCGACACGGCTCGAGCACGCGATCGAGCCGATACCGCGCCACGAGCCTGTGGTGTGGGGCAGTGTCGCCGACGGGCCGCTGAGCCAGCCTCATCTGGACGGTTTCTCCGAGTACGGCTACCTGGTGGCGCCCGAGACGGTGTCGGACGATTGGCTTCCGCTGCTGCGCCACGAAATCGACCGGGTGGCAGCGGATCTGGACACGGACGACCCGCGGGTGATCCGGGAGCCGGGCGGCACGATCCGGTCGATCTTCGAGCCGCATCTGCTGAGCGACCTGGTGGCCCAGGTGGTCCGGTTGGACACGGTGCTGCCGGTCGCTCGGCAGTTGCTCGGCGGCGACGTCTACATCCACCAGGCCCGGATCAACCTCATGCCCGGGTTCACCGGGACGGGGTTCTACTGGCATTCGGACTTCGAGACCTGGCATGCCGAGGACGGCATGCCGGCGATCCGCGCCGTCTCGTGCTCGATCGCCCTGACCGAGAACTATCCGTACAACGGGTCGCTCATGGTCATCCCCGGATCGCACCAGACGTTCTATCCCTGCGTCGGCGCCACGCCCGAGGACAACCACGACACCTCACTGGTGGCGCAGAACATCGGCGTGCCGGACCAGACGACGTTGACCAAGGCTGTCGACGCCCATGACATCCACCAGTTCACCGGCCCGCCGGGGACCGCGCTGTGGTTCGACGCGAATCTGCTGCACGGCTCGGGATCGAACATCACGCCGCTGCCGAGGTCGAACGTCTTCCTGGTTTTCAACTCGGTCGACAACGCGCTGACCGACCCGTTCGCTGCCCCGCGGCCACGACCCGAATACCTGGCGGCCCGGGGTGCACAGGCCGTCACCTAGGCTGGCCACATGCAACGGATTATCGGAACAGAGGTCGAATACGGCATTTCATCGCCGTCCGATCCGACCGCCAATCCGATCCTGACCTCGACTCAGGCGGTGCTGGCGTACGCGGCTGCCGCCGGCATCCAGCGCGGCAAGCGCACACGGTGGGACTACGAGGTCGAGAGCCCGCTGCGCGACGCCCGCGGGTTCGACCTGTCCCGGGCGTCCGGACCGGCTCCGATCGTCGATGCCGACGAGGTCGGGGCGGCCAACATGATCCTCACCAACGGCGCCCGGCTCTACGTGGACCATGCCCACCCGGAGTACTCGGCGCCGGAGTGCACCGATCCGATGGACGCGGTGATCTGGGACAAGGCCGGCGAGCGCGTGATGGAGGCCGCCGCCCGCCACGTCGCGAGCGTGCCCGGGGCGGCCAAGCTGCAGCTCTACAAGAACAACGTGGACGGCAAGGGTGCCTCCTACGGGTCGCACGAGAACTACCTGATGAGCCGCCAGACCCCGTTCTCCGCGGTGATCGCGGGGTTCACCCCGTTCCTGGTGTCGCGGCAGGTGGTGACCGGCTCCGGCCGCGTCGGCATCGGGCCGTCGGGGGACGATCCCGGTTTCCAGCTGTCCCAGCGGGCCGACTACATCGAGGTCGAGGTCGGCCTCGAGACCACGCTCAAGCGCGGCATCATCAACACCCGCGACGAGCCGCACGCCGACGCCGACAAATACCGGCGGCTGCACGTCATCATCGGCGATGCCAACCTGGCCGAGACGTCGACCTATCTCAAGGTCGGGACCAGCTCCCTGGTGCTCGACCTGATCGAGGAGGGCCCGCAGTACGGGCTGGACCTGTCCGATCTGGCGCTGGCCCGGCCGGTGCACGCCGTCCACGTGATCAGCCGTGATCCGTCGCTCCGGGCCACGGTCGCGCTGGCCGACGGTCGTGAGATGACCGCCCTGGCGATGCAGCGGGTCTATCTGGACCGGGTGGCCAAACTGGTCGACATCAAGGACCCGGATCCGCGGGCCTCCCACGTGGTCGAGACCTGGGCTCATGTGCTGGACCTGCTCGAACGCGATCCGATGGAATGTGCCGAGATTCTCGACTGGCCGGCCAAGCTGCGGTTGCTGGAGGGGTTCCGCCAGCGCGAGAACCTCGGCTGGCAGGCGCCGCGGCTGCACCTGGTCGACCTGCAGTACTCCGATGTCCGGCTGGACAAGGGCCTGTACAACCGGCTGGTGGCGCGCGGTTCGATGAAGCGCCTGGTCACCGAGCAGCAGGTGATCGACGCGGTGGACAACCCGCCGACCGACACTCGTGCGTACTTCCGCGGCGAATGCCTGCGCCGCTTCGGTTCCGACATCGCCGCGGCGAGCTGGGACTCGGTGATCTTCGATCTCGGCGGCGATTCGCTCGTCCGGATTCCAACGCTGGAGCCTCTGCGCGGCAGCAAGGCGCATGTCGGCGCCCTCCTGGACTCTGTGGACAGCGCGGCGGAACTCGTCGAGCAACTCACGAACTGACCATTTCCGGCGGTGAGCTATCCCGGGCAATCCGGGTGCCGACCGGTACTGTGGAAGAACCGGTTGGGCGGTTAGCCCGGCCGATGACAATTGCAGGAGGCAGCGATGGCTCAAGAGCAGACCAAGCGTGGCGGTGGCGGCGGTGAGGACGACGACCTCCCGGGTGCATCTGCCGCCGGGCAGGAGCGTCGCGAGAAGCTGGCCGAGGAGACCGACGATCTGCTCGATGAGATCGACGACGTGCTGGAAGAGAACGCCGAAGACTTCGTGCGCGCATACGTCCAAAAGGGCGGCCAGTGACCTGGCGCGAAAACCTGTCTCTGCCCCAACCCTTCTCCGGTATCACCTCTGTAGCCATGGACCTGTCGTCCTTCTCTGAACTGCTGCGTCGTCAGGCCCCAGAACTGTTGCCGGTCAACCGTGTCGCCGATGGCGGGATCAACCCGACCAACGCGGTGCCCCACGGGACGACCATCGTCGCGATCAAGTACCCCGGCGGTGTGCTGATCGCCGGTGACCGGCGTTCCACCCAGGGCAACATGATCGCCGGGCGCGACGTGCAGAAGGTGTACATCACCGATGACTACACCGCGACCGGTATCGCGGGCACCGCGGCCATCGCCGTGGAGTTCGCCCGCCTCTATGCCGTGGAACTCGAGCACTACGAGAAGCTCGAAGGCGTCGCCCTGACCTTCCGCGGGAAGGTCAACCGGCTGGCCATCATGGTGCGCGGCAATCTCGGTGCGGCACTGCAGGGTTTCGTGGCGCTCCCGCTGCTGGTGGGTTTTGATGTTGATGCCAGCGACCCGACAAATGCCGGCCGCATCGTGTCCTTCGACGCCGCGGGCGGTTGGAACATCGAGGAAGAGGGCTACCAGTCGGTGGGCTCCGGCTCGATCTTCGCCAAGTCGTCGATCAAGAAGCTCTATCCGCATGTGGTGGACGCGGATTCGGCATTGCAGGTGGCCATCGAGTCGCTCTACGACGCGGCCGACGACGACTCCGCCACCGGTGGACCCGATCTGGTGCGCGGCATCTATCCGACCGCGGTGACCATCGGTGCCGAGGGTGCGGTCGAGATCACCGAGGAACGCATCGCCGAGCTGGCCCGCGAAGTCATCGCGCGCCGGACCCGGACGGGCGGTGAGGGGTAAATGAGCTTCCCGTACTTCATCTCGCCTGAACAGGCGATGCGTGAGCGCTCCGAACTGGCGCGCAAGGGCATCGCCCGCGGGCGGAGCGTGATCGCACTCGCATACGACAGCGGCGTGCTTTTCGTCGCGGAGAACCCCTCGCGGTCTCTGCAGAAGGTCAGCGAGCTCTACGACCGGGTCGGCTTCGCCGCCGTGGGCCGGTTCAACGAGTTCGACAACCTGCGGCGCGGCGGAATCCAGTTCGCCGACACCCGCGGCTACGCCTACGACCGCCGCGACGTGACGGGCCGCCAGTTGGCCAATGTGTACGCGCAGACGCTCGGCACGATTTTCACCGAGCAGGCCAAGCCCTACGAGGTCGAGCTGTGCGTGGCCGAGGTGGCGCACTACGGCGAGACGAAGTCGCCTGAGCTGTACCGCATCACCTACGACGGGTCGATCGCCGACGAGCCGCACTTCGTCGTGATGGGCGGCACCACCGAACCGATCATCGCCGCGCTGAACGAGTCGTACGCAGAGAACGCCGATCTGGCCGCGGCGGTCAAGATCGCCGTCGAAGCACTCAGCGCGAGCGGCAACGGTTCCGAGCCGCGCACCCTGGGCCCGGCCACCCTGGAGGTGGCGATCCTCGACGCCAACCGTCCTCGCCGGGCGTTCCGCCGGATCACCGGCGCAGCGTTGGAAGCCGTTCTGCCTGAATCGGAGCCACCGGCGGCGTCTGAGTAGCCGCAGTGGTCGAGCCGGTCAGCCCCGAAGCGCCGAGGCTGACCGGTGCCCGGATCCTTCATCAGAACTGGGTCGACTTGACCTTTCTGCACTGGCCGGTAGATGCCCGGCGGATCGCACACCTGTATCCGGCGGGCACAGAGCCGGATACGTTCGACGGGATCGGCTATGTCGGGCTGGTCGCGTTTCGGATGACCGGCACCGGTTTCGGCTACGGCCCTGGCGTGCTCGGCAGTTTCCTGGAGACCAATGTGCGCCTGTACTCCGTCGATGGCATCGGCCGTCGTGGCGTCGTGTTCCTGAGCCTGGACACCCCGAGGCTCGACGTTGCGCTCGCCGCCCGCGCGGCGCTGGGGGTCCGGTACCGGTGGGCCGGGATGTCGTACCTCAGTGACGGGAACCGCCACGCCTACACGACCGTGGTGCGCTGGCCGCGAACCCGGGCGTCCAGCCGTATCGAGGTCCAAACCGGCGATGTTCTGGTACCTGGGCAGCTTGAGCATTTCCTTACGGCGCGCTGGGGTCTGCACGTCGCTCACGGCGGGCGCACCTGGTATGTGCCCAACGAGCATCCGGCCTGGTTGTTGCGGTCGGCGGAGCTGCTCGGGTTCGACGAGTCGGGATTGTTCGCCTCGGTCGGCCTCGGCGGGCTCTGCGATGGGCCGCCGGTGCACGTCGCGTTCAGCGACGGCGTACCCGCCCGGTTCGGGCTGCCCGTTCGGGCAGGCACGCCTAGGCGATGACGTTGACCACCGTTTCGGCGGCGCTGCGGTCGGTGTAGAGCTGCCAGATCTGCTCGGCCAGCTCGTCCGGGTTCAGTGTGTGGATCGCGATTCCGGCGAACTGCGGCGAATCGGCCATCGCCCGATGGATGTCACCGCGCTCGATCAGGCCGCCGATGGTGAGGGTCCCGGCGTAGATACCGGCGGGCGCGAGTGCGGCATGCAGGGTGACCGCGTAGTTGCGCAGCGCTGCCGCCGCCAAGGCCAGCCCGCTGAGCGGGGGCATCGGCACGACACTGCTCAGACCGCCGGCGAACAGCAATCCTCCGCTGCCGCGCTGCCGCATCTCGGGCAGCAGCTGCGCGGCGAAGTCGACCGCGGGTACGACGCTGTCGAGCGCCGCCTTCGCGCCGGCGGCGTCGAGATCGGTGATGTCGCCGGTGGGCGCCGTTTCGAATGCGGCCGGACCGTAATAGCCCACGTCGATCCGGCCGAACCGGGCACGGACCGCGTCGATGGCGCTGCGCAGCTGATCGGGCCGGGCCGCGTCGGCGACATAGGCGGCCGCCTCGATTCCGTTGTCGGCCAGTGCGGCCAGGTAATCCGAATGCCGTTGTGGCGAACGCGAAATCAGCGCGACGCGGTATCCCGCGGCGCCGAACCGCTGTGCGACCGACAAGCCGAGGCCGGGGCCGGCGCCGAGTACCACCAGGACCGGGGAAGAAGTTGAGGTCATACTCAACTTACTAGCACAAGTTGAGTGCACCCTCAACTTCGATATGCTGAACAGCATGTCGGCGATGCGTGCGGATGCGGTCCGAAACCGGGACCGCCTGGTGGCGGCGGCCGCCGAACTCTTCACCGAGCGCGGAGTCGACGTACCTCTCGACGAGGTCGCGCGAAAGGCGGGCGTGAGCATCGGCACGCTCTACAACCACTTCCCGAACCGCGGCGCACTCCTGGATGTCGTGCTGTCCGACCGATTGGCCGTCATCGACCGGCTGGCCCGGCAGGCGCTTGCCGATGCGGACCCATGGCGGGGATTCACCGGGTTCCTCCACAGCCTGTTCGCGATGCAGGCATCCGACCGCAGCATCAACGACGCGGTAGCCCGTAATCCTGTGGGCGCCGTCGACATCGCGGGGGAATGCGGCCGTGCCGGGGGACTACTGGAGGTCGTCGTCGGACGGGCCAGAGACGCCGGGGTGCTGCGAGCCGACTTCGGCGCCGATGACCTGGCGACGTTGATGTGGGCGATGTCGAAGGTGATCGCGATGGCCGACGGAGACGACGCCGTCTGGCGGCGTCACCTGGGTTTTGTGCTGGACGGGCTGAAAAGCCCGGTCGGCAGTGAGACGGGGCCCGGGCTGTCAGCCCAGGGCGAACCGTAGTTTCGCGACTGCCGTCTGGTTCCAGATGCCGGCGGTGATTTCGTCGGGTCGCACAGCGAAGGCCTCACCACGGTGCTCGAGGACCGTCACCGCGATGCGGGACAGCACGTCATACCCGGAATCGTCGTAATGCAGCGCGCCGTTCGCGGCCTCGATCCGGCCCAGGACATCGACGGTGAAGTTGTATACGAGGGTGTCCACCGCGCCGGCCGCCGCGGCGCGCGCGATGTCGCCCAGATCGGTGGCCACCAGCCCCTTGCTGAGGTCATTGCCCAGCTCCTCGACCCACGCGTTGGCTTCTTCGGAGTTCAGGGCGGGCAGTGACTCGCGGATGGCGCCGTCGATCTGATCGGGCCGCAATTCGTCAGCGGCGCCGGGCACCGCCACGATCCGGCGCTTGTGGTCGAGCCCGCGGTACATGTCGAGCAGCGGGTCGGTCGCGAACAGGTACAGCGGCCGCGTAGACGACGGATCGAGCTGCCCCAGTTCGGAGTCCACGGCCTCGGCGACCCGCTTGGCGTACTGCTCCAACAGCACTTTCTTGCCCTCGTCGCCCACCAGGCGGCGCACGTGGCCCCGGTCGCGCACGGTGGCGCGATGGGTCGCGTCGGCCACGTCGGCTGCGTACTCGCCGGTGAGCTCCAGTTCCTCGGCACGTGTGCTCGCGGTGGCCTGCCACAGGTTCCAGCCGTCGGCCGAGAGCGTCAACGCAAAGGCTTCCTGCGGCGTGGTGACCGCCCGCAGAAGCTGGCCGATGTCGAAGTAACTGCCCACCTGCGACTGGTTCTCCAGCTCGTTCGGCAGCACGTAGACCTCGTGGAAGTCGTCGGCGATGAAGATGGCCACCGAACTGGAAAGGCTCAGCCACAGGTCCGATTCGGCGATCTCGGCCCAGCGCGATCGCAACTTTTCCTCGACGGCGTGCCGCGCCCCGGAATCGCGGATCGTGCGCAGGGCCCGGTCGACGGCGCTCTTCGCGGTCAACAGACTCTTTTCCCGCTCGTCGGGTCCCGGTGCGGTTTCCGCGTACACCGTGATGGCGTGCTCATGAGGCTCGCCAAGGCGGATCAGGTCGGCAACATCGGGCAGGTCGTAGCGGGTCATCACCCCTCCTTTGCGCGGACTGCTACCAACCTTATGCCTGCGAGGGCCGCTGACCAGGGTAAAAAGTCCCAGAAGGTGGCATCACGCAGCGAATCGGGTCGACCGCAGGCCTCAATTTCGCTCGGCGCCCGGTATCACGGCCGCCAGTCCGTAAAGCAGTACCGCGATGCCGAATTCGAAGGCGTCGTCGGCGCGGGCGGGCTTGGCGCTGCCGGTGGTCAGCGCGGCGGTCAGTTCCGGGCCCACCTCGGCGCCGGTGCTCCAGGGTTCGTCGGGGGCCGCGACGTCCAGGGCCGAGCCCAGCACGAAAGAGTCGATCAGGGTGATGGCGCGCAGCGTGTCGGCTGGGTCGAATCCGGCGCGGCTGAAGGTGACGGCCAGGGTGTTGTACATGGTCAGAGCGTGTTCGCTGTTCACCGCGTGTGCCGTGAGCAGCGGGATGAGGCGCGGATAGCGGGCGTAGCTCTGCCGGTAGGACCGCATGATGTCGGCGACCACCTCGGTCCAGGGCCGGGCCGGGTCATCCGCGGGGAGGGTGACTTCGGACATGGCCCGCTCGCGTAGCAGTTCGACGATCTGTTCGCGGCCGGCGACGTGGTTGTAGAGCGATGACGGCCGGACCTTCAGCGCCCGGGCGAGTTGAGGGACGCTGAATCCACCGGTTGAGTTGACCAAATCCATTGCCGCACTGGTGATGCGGTCGGGGGAGAGCAGCGGTAGCGGAGGGCGTCCCATGGCACATTTCTACTACCTCTTTACAACCGCTGTTAGCGGGGTCACAATAAAACGAATGCCATTCGTTTTAGGAGACGACTGATGATCACCCTGACCGCCACCGCTCCCGAGTCGTTGTCCCGCAGCGCCGCGTCGACCCGCCCTCCGCTGCGGGTCGGGTTGGTGCAGCATCGGTGGCGGCCCGATGCGACAGAGCTGGTCAGGGTGCTGCGGGACGGTATCGACAGGGCAGCCGGCGCCGGCGCCGCGCTGGTCTGCCTGCCGGAGATAACCCTGCTGCGCTACCCCGCGGACACCCCGGCCGGACCGAACCCCGGCGAGTCCGCCGAGGATCTCACCGGAGGCCCGACCTTCGCCCTGGCCGCCGAGGCGGCCCGCGCGAACGACGTCTTCGTGCACGCCTCGCTGTACGAAAAGGCTCCGGCGGCAGATGGATTGGGCTTCAACACGGCAATCCTGGTGACCCCGTCGGGGGAGCTGGCCGGTTACACCCGCAAGCTGCACATCCCGATCTCGGCCGGCTACTACGAAGACACCTACTTCCGTCCGGGTCCAGGAGGCTCCACCGGCCAGACTGACCCGTATCCCGTGTACAACCCGGAGGGCCTGGGTGCCCGCGTCGGCCTGCCGACCTGCTGGGACGAATGGTTCCCGGAAGTGGCTCGCAGCTACTCACTCGGCGGTGCCGAGATCGTGGTCTATCCGACGGCCATCGGTTCGGAGCCGGTGTTCCCGGCCTTCGACACCCAACCGTTGTGGCAGCACGTGATCGTCGCCAACGGCATCAGCAGCGGGCTGTTCATGGTGGTGCCCAACCGGGTCGGTGACGAGGGCAAGGTCACCTTCTACGGTTCGTCGTTCATCTCCGACCCGTTCGGCCGGGTGCTGGTGCAGGCACCTCGCGACGAAGAAGCCGTGCTGGTCGCCGACCTGGATCTGGATCAGCGCCGGGACTGGCTGGAGCTGTTCCCGTTTCTTCTCACCCGGCGGCCCGACACCTACACCGCGCTGACCGCGCCGGTCGATGTGGAGCACCCGTACGGCGTCGGCCACGAAGCCACGGCAGTGGTGAAATGACCACCTACCGGATGCCGGCCGAGAGTGCGCCGCAGGATCGTGTTTGGATGGCGTTCCCGTCGGCCGGCTACTCGCTGGGCGACACCGAAGCCGAGCACCACGAAGCGCGCAGCACCTGGGCGGCGGTCGCGCACGCGGTGCTGGAGTTCGAACCGGTGACGATGGTGGTGGACCCCGCCGAAATGTCGGCGGCCCGGCGCTATCTGTCCGCCGCTGTCGACATCGTCGAGGCGCCGTTGAACGACGCCTGGATGCGCGATATCGGTCCGACCTTCGTACACGCCGGGGACGGTTCGGTGGCGGCGGTGGACTGGGTGTTCAACGGCTGGGGCGCCCAGGATTGGGCGCAGTGGGACAGCGACTCCAAAATCGGTGCGGCCGTTGCCGATTGGTCCGGCGTACCGGTGGTGGACTCGAACCTGGTGAACGAAGGCGGTGGGATCCAGGTCGACGGGCTGGGAACGGTCCTGGTCACCGAGACCGTGCAACTGGATCCCGGCCGCAACCCCGGCGCCACCAAGGCCGACGTCGAAGCCGAGCTGGCCCGCACCATCGGTGCCGATCACACGGTCTGGTTGCCGCACGGGCTGACCCGTGACTCGCAGCGCTTCGGTACGCGCGGGCACGTCGACATCGTGGCCGCGATACCCTCGCCGGGCCGGCTGCTTCTGCATGCGCAGAGTGCCGACTCTCACCCGGATCACCTGGTGTGCAAGGAGATCCGGGCATCGATCGAGCAGACCCACGATGTCGCCGGACGGCCGTGGGAGATCGTCGAACTACCCGCGCCCGACCAGTTGACCGACGCGGAAGGCTTCGTCGACTACAGCTACATCAATCACCTGGTGGTCAACGGCGGCGTGATCGCCTGCGCGTTCGGCGATCCCAGGGATGCGGACGCGGCGGCCATCCTGGCCGAGCAGTACCCGGGCCGCCGTGTCCTCAGCGTCGACGCCCGCCCGCTGTTCGAGCGTGGCGGCGGCATTCACTGCATCACCCAGCATCAGCCTTCGGCCCGCCGGCGGTGATCAGATTGCCGGCCCGCCGGCGGTGATCAGATTGCCGGCCCGCCGGCGATGATCAGCCGGCCGATCGCCTCGCTCACCTTGGCGCGGTTGCCGTCCCCGTTGCGCAGTACCCACGACGTCAGGTGCTCGACCAGCTCGCGCATCTGCAGCAGCGCCTGGATGCGCCGGCCCTCATCGCTGTTGCCGGCCAACTCGGCCGCCCACAGTGCGTCCAGGTCGAGGATGTCGCGCACCGTGGCGTAGGCAAGCGCCACCTCGGGCGTGGTCACCGCCAACCGCTCCTGCATGCGGTAGATGGTGCCGGGGCCGACCCGGTTGATCAGCTCACCGGCCACCGAGGTCGCCACGATCTCACGGCGCAGCGGGTGGCGGCTGATCTCGGCGTGGGCATGCTCGGCGACCGCAGCGGGGAAGTAGTCGCCGAGGCGGTGCGCGAACGCCTCATGGTCCGGAATCTCGGAGGCGAGCAACTCCTGTGCCACCAGGTTCTTGGATTGGGCGAGCAACACGGCGATCTCGGGTCGGGTGAGGCCCAGCCCCATGGTGCGACGGCGCACCAGTTCCGGCGCGGCCGGCAGCCCCTCCACCTGGGGGTCGACACCCGCTTGATCCTGCAGGTTGCTGATCAGCCGGATGTGCCGGTCCAGCAGTGAATCGGCTTCGGCGGCGGCCATGCTGATCGCCAGGATCGCCTCGGCGTTGTCTTCCAGCACGCGCGCCGCGACATCGTCGGTGGCCTCGGTGAGCAGCGTATTGCGCTGTTCGGTACCGATGTTTCCGGAATCCAGGGCGATCTTGATGTTGACCTCGAGGTCCGAGGTCGCGACACCGGCCGCGTTGTCGATGAAGTCGGCATTGATCCGGCCGCCGTTCAGGGCGAACCCGATACGCGCCTGCTGGGTGAGCCCGAGGTTGCCGCCTTCGCCGATCACCTTGCAGCGCAGCTGCGACGCCGATACCCGGACCCGGTCGTTGGCCTTGTCCTGGGCATCGGCGTCGGTCTCCCCGTCGGACCTGACGTAGGTGCCGACACCGCCGTTCCACAGCAGGTCGACGGGTGCGCACAGCACCGCCGAGATCAGTTCGTCCGGGGTGCACTCGGTTGCTTCGATACTCAGCGCGGTGCGTGCCTGCGGTGAGAGCGGTATCGACTTGGCCGTGCGGGGCCACACCCCGCCGCCGGCCGAGATCAGCGTGGAGTCGTAGTCCTGCCAGCTCGAGGCGGGCAGATCGAACAGCCGTGCACGCTCGCCGAAGGATGCCCGCGGGTCCGGGTCGGGATCGACGAAGATGTGCCGGTGGTCGAAGGCGGCGACCAATTTGATGTTGTGGGACAGCAGCATTCCGTTGCCGAACACATCGCCGGACATGTCCCCGATACCGGCCACGGTGAACGGCTCGACGTCGATGTCGCGGCCGGCTTCGGCGAAATGCCGCCGCACCGAGAGCCACGCTCCGCGTGCCGTGATGCCCATGGCCTTGTGGTCGTAGCCGGCCGAGCCGCCGGAGGCGAAAGCATCGCCGAGCCAGAAGCCGTACTCGGCGGCAACGGAATTGGCCAGGTCGGAGAATTTCGCGGTGCCCTTGTCGGCGGCCACGACCAGGTAGGCGTCGTCTCCGTCGGGGCACACCGTCCGGTCCGGATGCCGGACCGCGCCATCGACGATGTTGTCGGTGATGTCGAGCATCCCGCGGATGAACGTGCGGTAGCCGTCGGCGGGGGCGACGTCGGCGTTGCGGAGGACGAACGCGCCTTTGGCCCCGGTGGGCACGATGGGCGCGTTCTTCACGGCCTGTGTCTTCATCAGGCCGAGCACCTCGGTGCGGAAGTCCTCGGCGCGATTCGACCAGCGCAGACCGCCTCGGGCGATGGCCCCGCTGCGCAGGTGGATGCCCTCCATGGCGTCGGAATACACGTAGATCTCGCGGTGCGGGACCACCGGGCCGACGCCGGCCAGCTGGGCCGAGTCGATCTTGAACGACAGGTAGTCCTTCGCCTGCCCGTCCGGCCCGAGCTGGAACCAGTTGGTACGCAAGGTCGCCCGCACGAAGCTGTGCAGTGCGCGCCGAATGCGCTCGTCGTCGAGCGACGTGGCGGCATCCACCAGGGCGGCCACGTCACGATCGGCCTGTTCGGCGTCCGTATGGTCCGTGCCGTCGGGGTCGAAACGGGCATCGAAGAGCGCCAGCAGCGCGTTGACGAAATCCGGTGCGGCGAGCAGCGAATCGATGATGTAGTCGGTTGAGAAACCCAACCCGGTCTGCCGGATGAACCGGGTGATCGCGCGAGTCAGGACCACCCGGCGCCAATCGATACCGGCCGACGCGATGAGCGCGGCGTATCGGTCGACCTGCCAGCGCCCGGCGATCGCCGCCTCGTAGGCCCGTGCGATCAGGTCGAGGGTGGCCACCGGCAGGTTCAGGCCGCAGAATTCGTAGCAGTGTCCGGCGTCGCTGACCTCATAGGACGCGACGCGCAGTCCGAAGTGTTCGAACATGGCGCAGACCTCGGCGAGCAGCGGCGGGCTTCCCGGCCACTGCACCTCGGCGCGGGTGCCGGCTTCATCGGCGGCAAAAGACACTCGGGCAGAAGGGTTTTCCACAGCCAGAGTCTCGGCCATGTCGGGTCGGACAACCATCGACATTCTGGCGATCTTGCGTGCGGAAACGGCGCCATTTTGTCCAATGCCTAGGTGGGTGAACTGACCCCGCTTGCCGACCTCGCTAGCGATTTGTGCACGATTCTCCGCGGCAGCCGCGGAAAATCGTGCACAAATCACTCCAAGGCATTGCGTATCTCGGCGAGGACGCGATCGGGATATTCAGTCAGATCGAGCCAGGTGAACCGCAAGATCTGATACCCGAGCAGCGAGATGACGTTCTGCCGGTTTCGGTCGTTCACGAAGTCGTCAGCGTTGCTGTGAAAAGCCCAGCCGTCGACTTCGATGGCAAGCCTTGCCGCCGGAAAGACGACGTCGATCTTGTATCCCGCGACTGGATGGTTGGCCTTCCATCCGGTGATCTTGTTGCGGCGCAATAGTTTCACCAGCAGGCGCTCGGCTTCGGAACGGGCGCCATCTGCTGCGGACAGCAGCAGGATCCGGGCCGCCGGCGACCCGTGCCTGCCCTTGTTGCGCAGGTGCGCATCCCATAGTTGCTTCAGCTCGACGTGCCGTTGCAATGCCGCATCCATCAACGTGGCGCCACCGCCGCGGCGGGTCGCGGCTTCGATGACTGAAAGTGGAAGTGCGGTTACACGGAGTCCATTGCGCTCGACGATGTCGGAGCCGGGCAGATCGCGGCGTCGGACCCGGATCCCGTCGCGCTTGCGGTGATTGCTCACCCTGGGCACGGTGACTTCGACGCTTTCTGGCGGGTAGCGCGTGACGCCATGCCACCATGCGGCGGCCAGGCCGCTGGCGGTGGCGGCCGGCCCGTACGACCACACCGCGCTGCGCACCCGTGCTGAATCGGTGAATGGACGATCGTCGACGAAGAACACTCCGGGTGCGCAACGCAGCCAGTGGCCCGAACGAACGCGACGGCTGATGGCGTCGTCGCTGAGCCCGGCGGACAGGGCTTGTGCCCGGGTGATTACGCCATCGTGATTGCGAAGGTAGTCATCGAGCACACTGAATCGGACGTCCGCGCCGCCGCTCCGGTTCCACCGATTGTGATTTGTGCACGATTCTCCGCGGCAGCCGCGGGAAATCGTGCACAAATCACCCTGACTCAGGGAATCGGCGGCGTGTCCATGGTCAGGGTTTCGCCCCGGAAGAATGCCGGCTGGACGAAACGCAGGCCGAGCATGAGGACGGCGCCGAACAGCAGGATGCCGAATCCGAGATAGAACACCAGGCCGATGCCGCCGATCGACGCGCCGCTGCCGCTGGCCTCCGGGTCCATGCTCACCAGCACCGACTTGACGAACACCGACAGCAGCATGACACCGCCGACTGCCGGGAACACCAGCTTGTAGATGACGTTCCTCGGGCTGAGGAACAGTTCCTTGCGGAAGAACCACACACAGGCGAACGCGGTGATGCCGTAGTACCAGCAGATCATGATGCCAAGGGCGGCAATGGTATCCAGCAGTGTCCGCTCGGACAGCAGTGTCACGATGGTGTAGAAGCAGGCGGTGACCACACCGGCGACCACGGTGCTGAACACCGGTGACAGCGATCGCGGGTTGACGCTGGCGAACCTCTTGGGGAACGCACCGTAGGCACCCATCGCCAGCATGGTGCGGGCGGCAGGCAAGACGGTCGTCTGCAGGCTCGCGATCGACGATGCGAACACTGCCAGCAGCAGCAGTGGGCCGCCCCAGTCACCCAGCACCGGATAGGCCAGCGCCCCGAACACGTTCTCCGCGATCTCCTCGTTGCCCAGCCCCAGCCCGGTGGTGCCGACTCCGGCATACATCATCACCGCCACCGCCACCAGCAGGTAGGTCAGCAGGATGGACATGACACACAACAATCCGGCCCGGCCGGGCACCTTGGTGGGGTCCTTGCTCTCCTCGCCCAACGTCAGGCAGGTGTCCCAGCCCCAGAAGGCGAAGATCGAGCCGATCAGCCCAATGACGAAGGCGCTCATCGTGAGTCCGGTGAACGGGTCGAACCATTGGATGTCGAAACTCAGGTGCCCCTCGACCTCGCCGGACCGCGCGATGGCGACGACCGCGAACGTCACAAGGACGGTCATCTGGAACCCGACCAGCACATACTGCACCTTCTCGCTGGTGGTGATGCCGCGACAGGAGATGAAGGTGGCGATGGCGAGTAGCAGAACCGTGGAAACGATGTTGACGGCGACATTGTCCGCAGGGAGCATCGCGAGCGTTTCGTTGTGCAGCACCTTGCCCAGGAACTCGTAGCCGAAGAGGACGCCGATCGAGGCCAGATTGGACAGCACGATGATGGTGGCGATCACCATGCCCCACCCGCACATCCAGCCGACGTACGGCCCGAAGGCCTTGGTGGACCAGGTGAACGACGCGCCGCAGTCGGGTGCGCGGGAGTTCAGTTCGCGGTAGGCGTAGGCGGTGAGGAACATCGGGATGAAGCCGGCGATCAGGATGGCGGGCATCTTGAGGCCGACGGCCGCGACGATGAGCCCGATGCTGGCGGTCAGGGTGTAGCCCGGCGCCACCGTCGAGATGCCGAGGATCGCTCCGGTGAAGGTGCCGATCCGTCCCGGTGCCAGGCCTTTGGCGACCAAGCCCTCCTCCCGCTCGGCCCGTTCCAGTTCGGTGCTGGCCAGTTGCTCAGACATGTTCTGCCCCTTCATCCTTGGGTACCACAAACATCGGGACTTGCAGAACGCGCAGCATCTTCGCCGCAGTCGACCCGAGGAACAGGCGGCGCGGCTGGGCCAGCCGGCTCGAACCGACCATGATCATGTCGCCGTCTTTCCAGCCCAGCTTGTTGACCGCCTCCTCCACGGTCGGGCCGGTGGCCACCCGTGAACTGACCGGAACATCATCTGGCAGAAAGTCTTTCGCTTGATCCAGGGCACGCTGTGCGTGCTGCTGAGCGGCTTCCAGCCGGCGGGCGTCATCCACGGCCACCAGCGACACCAGCCGGAGGGGCGTCTCGGTGGCCCGGCAGAACCGCAGGGCGGTGTTGAGTAGCAGGGTGGCTCCGGGCCGGGTGCCGATGGCGCAGGTGACCTCACGAATCCGCTCGCTGCGCTGCAATCGGGCGCCGCGCGGTGCGATCACGACCGGTATCGGCGAGGCGTGCACCAGATCGTTGACCACCGAACCGAGAGACAGGGGCCCGGCCATCCCGCCGCCGGCTCCACCGACCACCAGCGCGTCGGCGCCCAGGTTCTCGGCCGCCGCGATCAGGCCCACGGTGCTGGACTCGTCATAGCTCAGGTGGGTGGTCACCGGCACGTCGTTGCGCACCCCGGCCGCGGCGGCGGCCAGCCAGCCGTCGGCTTCCCGGTGCAACACATCCCCGGGGGTGGGGGCGAGTGCCGAGCGGTCACTGGGCAGAACCATGCACAGGTCGAGGCCGGCGCCCAGGGTGCGGGCGATCTGTTCCCCGACCGCGACGGCGTCATCACCTCCCGGTGTGGCGATGTAGGCGACGGCGATTCGTGGAGTGTTCATCGACTGGGTCCGCACCGTCCATCTCTTGTGAAATTCATCGGGTCTCTGGCGGGCCAAGTGTGTCGCGGAACACATCGCAGTTCATCCGACAATATGGAGATTTTCTGTGCAGCTTTTCGACATTCTGTACATTCCTGTTGGTGGCGGTTCCGGTGCGATGGGTGATCGAACAGTCGGACCTGCATCTGCGTCTGCTGGCGGGCTCGGCCGGTGTCGGGCGCGAGGTGAACCTGGTGCTGACCACTGAACTGGCCAATCCGGCCGAATGGCTCTCCGGTGGCGAAATGGTGCTGACCACCGGCATCAGCCTGCCTGCCAGTGGTCGCGGGCGGCGTCGTTACCTGCGGTTGCTGGCCGAAAGTGGGGTTGCTGCAGTTGGATTCGGTATTGGTCTGACATTCGACGCGGTCCCCGGCGATGTGGTGGACGCTGCCGAGGAACTCGGGCTGGCGCTGATCGAGGTGCCGCTTCGCACCCCGTTCGCGGCGGTGGTGCAGCGGGTCGGTTCGCGCATCGCCGAGCTGGAGTACGACGCGGTGCTACGCGCTTCCCGGGCGCAGCCGCGCATCACCCGGGCGGTGGTGAGCGACGGTCCGCGCGGTGTCGCGGCCGAACTGGGTCGCGCGCTGAAAGCCGCGGTGGTGGTGCTGGATCCGACCGGGACGGTGATCGCATCGCAGCCGAGCAACCTCAGCGTCACCACGGTCAACCTGGTGCGCGACTCGATCGAACCGGGGGCCGCGTCGGGGGTGCGGGTGCTCTCGGACGGCACCACCGTGGCCCAACAGGACATCCGGGTCGGCGGCCGCTCGCACGGCGTGCTCGCCGTGGTCAGCCCGGGCGCACTGAGTCCGGTCGACCAGGTTCTGTTCGGGCACGCAACATCGTTGCTGGCCTTGGATTTCGAGAAGCCGGCCCGGCTGCAGGAGGTGCAGCGGCTGCTCAACGAACAGGCGCTGGGACTGCTGTTGACCGGCGAGCTCGACCCGGATCCGGTGTATGCACAGCTGGGTCCGGTCACCGACGCCGCGGGCCGGATCCGCGTACTTGTCGTCGAGTTCGACGACGAAGTGAAGTCCGCGACCCACCGGAGGAGGACGGTTGCGGCGGTGGTGCGCGAGCTGGAGGCGGCCGGACATCCGGTGTTCGTGCACGGTGCCGATCACCGGCTGACGGTGTTGCTGCCGGGCACCGTGACGGTGGACGGCGCCGCCGGTCTGCTTGGTGGGCTGGACCGATCGGTGCGCAAGTCGAGCCGCAGCGGGCTCAGCGGGACGCAGCCACTGTCCCGGTTGATGCAGGCTGTCGACGACGCCCGACTGGCCGCATCGGTGGCCGAACGGGGTTGTTACCCCTTGGAATTCGCCGCGCTGGCCGGCAGTGCGCTGCTGTCTTCCGGGCCCAGCCGTGAGGTGCTGGTGGCGCTCGGGGCGGCGGTGCTGACTCCCGTGGCCGACCACGACGCGCAGCATGGAACCGGGCTGATGGCGGCGCTGCGGGCGTTCCTGGAGGCCAACGGCCAGTGGGAGGCCGCCGCGGCGGCCCTCGGCGTGCACCGGCACACGATGCGCAAGCGGATCGAAATGACCGAGTCGTTGTTGGGTTGTGATCTCGGGGTGGCCCGGGTGCGGGCCGAACTGCTGCTGGCGATCTTGGCGCGCGGCTGATCTCATCGCCGCGGCGTGCTCAGACAGTGACCGTCCTTTCATCCCGTGTGCGCTCGCGACGCCAGCCGACGTAGGTCAGCCACAAGCCCATCGCGGTCAGTAACAGGAAGAAGATCCGGGCGGCCAGCATCGGGCCCGGGCTGGTGACGGTCGCGTTCGCCCCAGAGTCGATGACCGACGGGATGGCCATCATCGCCAGTCCGCGCAGCGCCACGAACCAGCCGAACAGCGAGATGAGCGCCGCCGTCACGCTGTACCAGTACTGGTGGAACGCGATCACGATCAGGCCCATCATCAGCATCGCCGCACCGAGGATCCAGGGCAGGACCGGATTGTCGAACAGTCCGCCGAGCAACCCGGTGAGGTCTGGCAGGCGAATCGCGATGATCACCGTCGCGGCCGCGACGAACGGGCCCAGGACGCGGGCGAACGCCCGGGTGCGGCGTCGGGCTTCGGGGGTGGCCTGTGACATCGCTGCTCCAATCAATAAACCGACGGACGGTCTATTATTACGTTAGGCTCGTTCCTGAGCAGTCGTCAATGGGAGGTGTCCGTGGCCCGTCGGGTCAAGCCGGATGAGTACGCGGCCCGTCGTCGGGAGATCCTCGATGCCGCTCTGCGGCTCATCCACGACAAGGGCTATGAGCGGATGACCATCGAGGACGTACTGGCCAAGGTGCAGATGTCCAAAGGCGCGCTCTACCACTACTTCGGGTCGAAGCAGGCGCTGCTGGAAGGGATCGTCGATGCGATGACGGAGGGTGCGACGCCGCCCCTGGAAGCGGTGGTCGCCGATCCCAGTCTCGATGCCATCGCCAAGCTCCACGCCTACTTCGGCGCGTCGGCCGCATGGAAGGCTGACAACCCGGCCGCTGTGTCGATCCTCATGACCCTGTGGCGGGACGAGAACGCGTTGTTCCGCCAGAAGCTGGCCAAGGAGTCCATGCGCACGTCGGTGCCCATGCTCGAAGCCGTCATCCGCCAGGGCTGCGACGAAGGCGTGTTCGACGCCGGGTTCCCGCACGAGGCGGCGATGTTCATCGCGGGCCTGGACGGCGTGCTCGCCGATGCCTTCGCCGTCGCGATGGAACAGGACGGATCCCGCGGGATCGACGCCGGCGGGCCCCGCGCGCAGCGTGTGATCGGCGCCTACCTGCAGGCGATCGAACGCATCCTCGGGTTGCCCGACGGCTCGCTGGCGCCCGTTGCCGAGGGGCCTGCCGCCGCGGTACGGGAGACGTAGCCAGGTCGAAATCGATCGGGCCCGCGGCCGTACCGCGCGCGACGTCCAGATTTTGCCGCCCCGTCAGCGCGCGCTTGTCCACCGTTGCGGTGAACCACCCCGTAAGCTCGTTAGCGTGCAGCGACGAATCATGGGCATCGAGACGGAATTCGGTGTGACCTGCACCTTCCATGGCCATCGCCGGCTCAGCCCCGACGAGGTTGCCCGCTATCTGTTCCGGCGGGTGGTGTCGTGGGGCCGCAGTTCCAACGTGTTCCTCCGCAACGGAGCCCGGTTGTACCTCGATGTGGGCAGCCACCCCGAGTACGCAACCGCCGAATGCGACAACCTGACCCAGCTGGTCACCCACGACCGCGCCGGTGAGCGCGTCCTGGAGGACCTGCTGATCGATGCCGAGCAGCGGCTGGCCGACGAGGGCATCGGCGGCGACATCTACCTGTTCAAGAACAACACCGACTCGGCGGGCAACTCCTACGGCTGCCACGAGAACTACCTGATCGTGCGGGCCGGTGAGTTCTCCCGGATCTCCGACGTGCTGCTGCCGTTCCTGGTCACCCGCCAGCTCATCTGCGGCGCGGGCAAGGTGTTGCAGACGCCGAAGGCCGCCACCTACTGCCTGAGCCAGCGCGCCGAGCACATCTGGGAGGGCGTCTCCAGCGCGACGACCCGGTCGCGTCCGATCATCAACACCCGCGACGAGCCGCATGCCGACGCCGAGAAGTACCGCCGCCTGCACGTCATCGTCGGTGACTCCAACATGTGCGAATCCACCACGATGCTCAAGGTGGGCAGCGCCTCGCTGGTGCTGGAGATGATCGAGGCCGGTGTGCCGTTCCGCGATTTCTCCCTGGACAACCCGATCCGTGCCATCCGCGAGGTCAGCCATGACCTGACCGGGCGGCGTCCGGTCAGGTTGGCGGGCGGCCGGCAGGCCAGCGCCCTGGACATCCAGCGCGAGTACTACAGCCGGGCCGTCGAGTACCTGCAGACCCGCGAACCGAGCACCCAGATCGAGCAGGTGGTCGATCTGTGGGGCCGCCAGCTCGACGCGGTCGAGAGCCAGGATTTCGCGAAGGTCGACACCGAGATCGACTGGGTGATCAAGCGCAAGCTGTTCCAGCGCTACCAGGACCGCTACAACATGGAGCTGTCCGATCCGAAGATCAGCCAGCTCGACCTCGCCTACCACGACATCAAGCGCGGTCGCGGGGTGTTCGACCTGTTGCAGCGCAAAGGTCTGGCCTCCCGGATCACCACCGACGAGGAGATCGACGCCGCGGTCAACACCCCGCCGCAGACCACGCGGGCCAAGCTGCGCGGCGAGTTCATCAGCGCCGCACAGGAAGCCGGGCGGGACTTCACCGTCGACTGGGTGCACCTCAAGCTCAACGACCAGGCTCAGCGCACCGTGCTCTGCAAGGATCCGTTCCGGTCGGTCGACGAGCGGGTGAAGCGGTTGATCGCCAGCATGTAGGCGGTCCCGGGGTCAGAACAGACGGGTCGCGGTCCGAGTGAAGACGAAGCCGTGCTCGCCGGCGCTGCACGCGAACATCCCTATTGCGGGGTCGGGGCCGACCCCGCACACCATGCCCGCCGGAAGATTGATCTTGTGCGCCGGCGGCAGCGGCAGGAACTCGCCGGGTCGTGGTTTCCAGTCGGGTGCCGGCGGATCAGCGGGCTTGATCGTCGCCGGGGTGTTCGGCCCGAACGACGTGTCCCAGTATCCGCCCCGGTCCGGCCGGGGCCCCGAACACCAGAGCCGGTGCAGGTAGTCACGTACGTTGATCGAGCACCGCTGACCGTCGGGCGTGGTGAACGTGTCGCCGCTGAAGTACTGCCGGGTGTTCTCGGTTCCGTAGACGTTCCCGACGAGGGGATAGTTCGACAGGTCGGGGAATGCGTCCGGAGCGGCGAGGGGCACCCCGCCGGAGATGCGGGTGCACGCGACCGCGCCGAGAAGCACAGCCGCCGCCGACATGCCGCGAGCGAATCTGCGCATGCCGTCCTCCCGGGCATCGAGGGTGCAGGCGATCACGCCGCGGCTCCAGCATCGCATTCGTGACGCGTCGGCCAGTGCACCTTTTTCGGGTGGCGCCGCCCGCCCCGCCCGGCCGCCGCTGACCGGATCCGCCGTGCGAAGGCCCTAAGCTTTCATCTCGTGGCGGTATCCAAAGTCGAGCGGTTGATGAACCTCGTCATCGCCCTGCTGTCCACCCGGTCGTTCCTGCCTGCCGACAAGATCCGCGCCAGCGTCGCCGGATACGCCGACAGTCCCAGTGACGAAGCGTTCTCCCGGATGTTCGAGCGCGACAAGAACGAATTGCGCGACTTGGGCATCCCGTTGGAGACGGGCCGGGTGTCGAAGTTCGATCCGACCGAGGGCTACCGGATCAATCGGGATTCCTACGCGCTGCCGCCGGTGCAGTTGAGTGCCGACGAGGCCGCGGCGGTGGCGGTGGCCACCCAACTGTGGGAGTCCCCGGAACTGGTCACCGCGACGCAGGGCGCGCTGCTGAAGCTGCGCGCCGCGGGCGTCGACGTCGACGCGGACGGGGCCGGTGTGGCCATCGCGTCGACCGCGACTCTGCCCGGGCTGCGCGGCTCCGAAGAGGTGTTGCGAATCCTGCTCTCCGCGATCGACTCCGGGCATTCAGTGCGATTCCGGCACCGGGCCTCACGCAATGCCGAGTACACCAGCCGGAATGTCGAGCCCTGGGGCGTCGTCACCCATCGCGGCCGGTGGTATCTGGTCGGACATGATCGCGACCGCGACGACACCCGTACCTTCCGGCTGTCGCGCATCGACGCCGACGTGAGCCCCGTCGGGCCGGCCGGCGCGGTGGCCAAACCCGAGGGAGTGAATCTGCGGGAGATCGTCGCCCGCGCGGTGGCCGAACTGCCCACCGGTGAACAGGCCAGGGTTTGGATCGCCGGGGGACGTGCCACCGCTCTGCGCCGGCAGGCCATCGAGACCGTGCCGCGCACGCTGGGTGGGCGCGCGGGAGAGGAGATCACCGTCGACATCGGAATGTCCGACCGGCTGGCCCGCGAGATCGCGAGCCACGGCGCCGACGCCGTCGCGCTGGAACCCCAGTCGCTGCGCGAGGACGTGGTGAACCGGTTGCGGGCGCAGGCGGGCACGGCATGAGCAGTCAGGTGTCGACCCGGCTGGTCCGGCTGCTGAACATGGTTCCGTACTTCCAGGCGAATCCGAAGGTCACGCGCGACGAGGCCGCGGCTGCACTAGGGGTGACCCGCAAACAGCTGGACTCCGATCTCGAACAGCTCTGGATGTGCGGGCTTCCCGGCTACAGTCCCGGTGACCTCATCGACTTCGACTTCGAAGGGGACACAGTCGAAGTCACGTTCAGCGCGGGTGTCGACCGCCCGTTGCGCCTGACGTCCACGGAAGCCACGGGCATCCTGGTGGCGTTGCGGTCGCTGGTCGACGTGCCCGGGATGGTGGACCCCGAGGCCGCGCGCAGTGCCATCGCCAAGATCGAATCGGCGGCGGGCACCCAACGTGCGTCTCTCGAGGATTCCGGTCCCGAGGAGACGGTGCCCCAGGAAACCGGCGCCGCCGCCGCGGTCCGGGCCGCCGTGCGTGACGCCCGCGCGCTGACGCTGGAGTATTACTCGGCGTCGCATGACTCCCTCACGTCGCGCACGGTCGACCCGATCAGGGTGGTACTGATCGGTGACAACAGCTACCTGGAGGCATGGTGCCGTACCGCCGAGGCGGTCCGGATGTTCCGGTTCGACCGGATCGTCGCCGCGGAGCTGCTCACCGACCCCTCCGCGCCGCCGTCACCGGCGGTGCAGGCCGGCACCGACACCTCGCTGTTCGATCCCGACACCGCTGACCCGTCATTGCCGTCGGCCACCCTGCTGATCGACCGCTCCGCGTCGTGGATGTTCGACTACTACCCGCTGCGGGTGGTCAGCGAGTTGCCCGACGGGGCGTGCGAAGCGGTGATGACCTACGCCTCCCAGGAGTGGATGGCGCGCTTCCTTCTCGGATTCGGTTCGGCAGTGCGGGTGTTGGCCCCGGAGGTATTGGCACAGCGGGTGCGGGAGTCGGCCGGAGAGGCTCTGCGCGTCTACGACACCGCGGCGCCGCATGCCTACGACGCCGGCGACGCACGCGGGTAGACTCGTCACGGACGTCTGGAGGTAACCAAATTGGGTGGTCTACAACCCTGGCACTGGATCATTGTCATCGCGGTGTTCGTGCTGCTTTTCGGCGCCAAGAAGCTGCCGGATGCGGCGCGGTCGCTCGGTAAGTCGATGCGGATCTTCAAGTCCGAGATCAAGGAGATGCAGTCGGATTCTGCGGCCTCCTCTACGGAGACCCCACCGGCCAAGCCGATCGCCTCCGAGCGGGTCGATTCTCCTGCCCCCGAGCAGTCCCCGGACCGCCACACGGCCTGACCGGTCCGGCGCCCGATCGCGGTCATCGCCCCGCGATGACGCGTCGCGCCCACGACCAGGCCGCTAGAACACGCCCGTGACCTCCGGATTCATCAAGAAGCTCGATCCCCGCCGCCGCCGTTCGCGGGTCAACCCCGACGGCACGATGTCGTTGGTCGACCACCTGCACGAGCTGCGCAACCGTCTGCTGATTGCCGTGGCCGCCGTTCTGCTGACGACGGTGTTCGGCTTCCTGTGGTACACCCACGGCTTCTTCGGATTCCACAGCCTGGGGGAATGGCTGCGCGGCCCGTACTGCGCGCTCCCCGCCTCGGCCCGCGCCACCATCGCGCCGGACGGCGAGTGCCGACTGTTGGCCACCGGCCCGTTCGACCAGTTCATGCTGCGGCTCAAGGTGGCACTGGCGGCCGGGTTGGTGCTGGCCTGCCCGGTGTGGCTCTACCAGCTGTGGGCATTCATCACGCCGGGTCTGTACAAGAAGGAACGCCGCTTCGCGATGGCGTTCGTCGGCGTCGGCGCCCTGTTGTTCATCGCCGGCGCGATCCTGGCCTACGTGGTGCTGGCCACCGCCCTGGGCTTCCTGCTCACCGTCGGCAGCGACGTGCAGGTCACGGCGCTGTCGGGCGACCAGTACTTCGGGTTCCTGATCAACCTGCTGCTGGTGTTCGGCATCAGCTTCGAGTTCCCACTGCTGATCATCATGCTCAACCTGGTCGGCATGCTCAGCTACGAGCGGCTCAAGGCCTGGCGACGCGGACTGATCTTCGGGTTGTTCGTGTTCGCGGCATTCGCCACCCCCGGTTCGGATCCGTTCACGATGCTGGCGCTGGCCTGCGCGCTCAGCCTGCTGCTGGAGTTCGCCATCCAGGCGGCGCGGATCAACGACAAGCGCAAGGCCCGCCGCGAGGCCCTGGAGGTGCCCGAGGACGAGGCCGCGCCGATCCCGACGGTGGAGCCGGTCGAGCGGCCGGCCCCGGTAGCGGGGGCGTCGCGGATCGACATCGACGACGATGCCACCTGACGCCGGTGACCAACCCGGCGGTGAGCTGACCAAGTTCACCGCCGAATATCCGTTCGCTCTCGACGATTTCCAGCTGCGTTCCTGCCGCGCACTGGAAAGCGGCCACGGCGTGCTGGTGTGTGCCCCCACCGGGGCGGGCAAGACGGTCGTCGGCGAGTTCGCCGTGCACCTGGCGCTGGCCGCCGGTGGCAAGTGCTTCTACACCACTCCGATCAAGGCGCTGAGCAACCAGAAGCACAACGATCTGGTGGCCCGGTACGGCGCGGACAAGATCGGGTTGCTCACCGGCGATCAGTCCATCAACGGTGACGCCGACATCGTGGTGATGACCACCGAAGTGCTGCGCAACATGCTGTATGCGAATTCTCCTGCACTGCACGGACTTTCCTACGTCGTGATGGACGAGGTGCACTTCCTGGCCGACCGGATGCGCGGCGCGGTGTGGGAGGAGGTCATCCTGCACCTACCCGAGGACGTGCTGCTGGTCAGCCTGTCAGCCACGGTCAGCAATGCCGAGGAATTCGGCGGCTGGATCCAGACCGTCCGCGGCGACACCACCGTCGTCGTCGACGAACACCGGCCCGTCCCGCTGTCGCAGCACATGCTCGTCGGCCGGCGGCTGTTCGACCTGTTCGAGGGCACGAACAGTACCCTCGTCGACCCGGACCTGTTGCGCCACATCAGCCATCGGCGTGAGGCCGATCGGCTGGCCGACTGGCAACCACGTGGGCGTGGGCGGGGAGGAGGTCGGCCCCAGCTGTACCGGCCGCCCAGCCGGCCCGACGTCATCGCCACCCTGGATGCCGCGGGGCTGCTGCCCGCCATCACGTTCGTGTTCTCGCGGGCGGGATGCGACGCGGCGGTCCAGCAGTGCCTGCGTGCGCCGCTGCGCCTGACCACCGACGAGGAGCGTGCCCGGATCTCGGCGATCGTCGACCGGCGCTGCGCCGACCTGGCCGAATCGGATCTGATCGTGCTGGATTACCACCAATGGCGCGAAGGCCTGCTTCGCGGGCTGGCCGCCCACCACGCCGGCATGCTGCCCGTGTTCCGGCACACCGTGGAGGAGCTGTTCACCGCAGGCCTGGTCAAGGCGGTGTTCGCCACCGAGACACTGGCCCTGGGCATCAACATGCCCGCTCGCACCGTGGTGCTGGAGCGGCTGGTGAAGTTCAACGGTGAGCAGCACGTCCCGTTGACGCCGGGGGAGTACACCCAGCTGACCGGACGGGCCGGGCGCCGCGGCATCGACGTCGAAGGCCACGCCGTGGTGCTGTGGCGGCCCGACGACAGCAACGCCGAGCCCGCCGAGGTCGCCGGGCTGGCCTCGACGCGGACGTTTCCGCTGCGCAGCTCGTTCACGCCGAGCTACAACATGACCATCAACCTGGTGCAGCAGATGGGGCCCGAACAGGCCCACAAACTGTTGGAGCGCTCGTTCGCCCAGTACCAGGCGGACCGGTCGGTGGTCGGGTTGGTGCGCGGGATCGCGCGCGGCGAGCGGATGATGGCCGAGCTGGCGGCCGAACTCGGCGGCGCCGACGAGCGCTCGCGCGAGGAGCCGAGGACCGAGCCGCCGATCCTCGACTACGTCCGGTTGCGGACCAAGATCGGTGAACGCGAGCGCGCGCAGTCGCGGGCGTCGCGGCTGCAGCGACGCAGGGCCGCCACCGATGCACTGGCCGCGTTGCGTCGCGGCGACATCATCACCATCACCCACGGTCGCCGCGGAGGGCTGGCGGTGGTGCTGGAGCCCGCCGAACGAGACAGTGACGACCCGAGACCGCTGGTGTTGACCGAACACCGGTGGGCCGGCCGGATCTCGTCGGCCGATTATTCGGGTGCATCGGATCCGCTGGGTGCGATGACCCTGCCCAAGCGCGTGGAGCACCGGCAGCCACGGGTGCGTCGGGACCTGGCGTCGGCGTTGCGCTCGGCGGCGGCCGACCTGTCGGTTCCCTCCAAGCGCGCGAGCAGGAGCGCCGGGGCCCCCGAACGCGACGTCGATCCCGAACTGGCCGGGCTGCGCGAGGAACTGCGTCATCACCCGGCGCATCAACTCCCGGACCGCGAAGCCAAGGCCCGGATCGCCGAACGCTATCTGCGCATCGAGCGTGACAACGCCCAGATCCAGCAGAAGGTGAACGCGGCGACGAACTCGCTGGCGCGCACCTTCGACCGGATCGTCGCGCTGCTCAGCGAACGCGGCTTCATCGAGGCCGACTCGGGGGAACCCCGGGTCACCGACGCCGGTCGCCTGCTGGCCCGGATCTACAGCGAGAGCGATCTGCTGGTGGCCGAATGCCTGCGCGCCGGGCTGTGGGACGGTTTGCAGCCCGCGGAACTGGCCGGCGTGCTCTCGGCAGTGCTGTTCGAATCGCGCGGGGATGCCGCGGGCGGGGTCCTGGGAGTCGACATTCCCACTGAGAGCTTGCGCCGCGCGCTGGCCAAGACCCGGCGGGTGTCGGCAGACCTGCGCGTCGACGAGCAGCGGCACCGACTCGCGCCGAGCCGGGAACCCGACGAAGGCTTCGTCACCGCCGTCTACCGGTGGGCCACCACCGGTGATCTGGCCGCTGCGCTCGCGGCCTCCGATGTGAACGGGTCGGGGTTGTCGGCAGGCGATTTCGTGCGGTGGTGCCGTCAGGTGCTCGACTTGCTCGACCAGGTGCGCAATGCCGCACCCGCAACTGCCCTGCGCAATAGCGCGAAACGCGCTGTCAACGATGTTCGGCGCGGTGTTGTTGCTGTTGATGCGGGGTAAGGTGTGGCAGGCGTTACCGAACAGGATCAAGGAGAACCATGAGCGGACCGCAGGGATCTGACCAGGGACAGCAGTGGCCCGGTCAGCAGCCTGAGCCCGCGGGGGAGCAGGCGCAGGGTGCCGAGGCATGGCAGCCGCCGACCCCCGCTTCCGAGGACCCCAGCACTCACGCTCCGGCCTGGCAGCCGCCGGCATACACGCCGCAGCAGTACCCGTCGTACCAGCCGCCCACCCAGGGCGTCCAGCAGCCGGATTACTCGCAGCCGCAACAGCCGCAGTACCCCGGTCCCGAGCAGTACGGCCAGCAGGCCTACCCGCCGCCCGGCCAGCCGCCGCAGTACGGGCAGGCGCCGGGCTACGGGCAGCAGCCCCAGTACGGTCAGCCGGGTCAGCCGCCGCAGTACGGTCAGCCCGGCCAGTACGGCGTTCCCGGCCAGTTCGGGCAGTACGGCGTTCCGGGTGCCGACGCGGGTTCCAAGCGTTCGCTGGCGACCATCGGTGTCATCGTCGGTGGCTTGGTGGCCCTGCTGCTGGCCATTCTCGCGGTGACCGCGTTCTGGCTGCCCGGATGGGCGGTGACGACCAAGCTCGACATCGACAAGGCCCAGAGCGGCGTCGAGCAGATTCTCACCGACAAGACCAACGGCTACGGCGCCACCAAGGTCACCGGCGTCAAGTGCAACAACGGTGAGAACCCGACGGTCAAGAAGGATTCGACCTTCGACTGCGAGGTCACCATCGACGGCACCAAGCGCAAGGTGACAGTGACCTTCAAGGACGACAAGGGCACCTACGAGGTCGGTCGGCCCAAGTAGGCCCTACCAGCTGCCGCTTTCTACAACAGGGCCGTCTGCGCTACCGCGCAGGCGGCCCTGTTGTAGAACGTGCGGATTGAGGTGTGCTCAGCCGGGCAGCCGGTCGAGCGCCGACTGCAACCGACTGATCGACGAGGTCACCCCGTACGCCGCGGCGAGTTCGGCGACCCGGGCCGGGTCGCCGGCGGCCAGCGGCAGATCGTCGGTCGCAGCAGACAACGTCACCGGGGCATCCGTGGCCACCCGGACCACCGGTTCAGCCGCGGCCATGTAGTCGGCGGCGGCCAGTAGCTTGGCCCGATGTGCTTTGGTCAGTGAGGATTTCGGGTCCTCGGCGGCCGCCTGGATACCCCGCAGCGAGCCGTGCCTGGCCAGCAGCGTCGCGGCCGTCTTCTCGCCGATCCCGGCGACGCCGGGAAGCCCGTCGGACGGGTCACCGCGCAGCAGGGCCAGCTCCGCGTACGCCGGTCCGGCCCGGTCGATGGGCACCCCGTACTGCTCGGCGACTTCCTCCGGGCCGAACTTCGTGGCCTTGGCCAGTCCCCGTCCGATGTAGAGCACGCGGATGGTGGGAGAAGGCTCGTCACGCACGAGCTGAAGCAGGTCACGATCGCCGCTGACCACCACGACCGGATCGTGCTGTTCGCGCGCAGCCAGTGTGCCGAGCACGTCGTCGGCTTCGAACCCGGGTGCCCCGGCCGTCGCGATGCCGAATGCGTCCAGCAGCTCCATGATCATGTCGACCTGCGGTGTGAGGTCGTCGGGAACTTCTTCGACGTACCGGGGGGCCGCGGGAGCCGCTCCGGCGGCGACATCCGGCAGAGCTTGGGGTTGTTCCACCCGGTGCGCCTTGTACGACGGCACCAGGTCGACCCGCCACTGCGGCCGCCAGTCATCGTCGCGGCACACCACCAGCCGGCGTGGCCGCTCCCGGGTGACCAGCGTGGCGACCGAGTCCAGGAACCCGCGCACCGCGTTCACCGGCCGGCCGTCGGGTGCCTTGATCGACGACGGCACGCCGAAGTACGACCGGAACCACATACTGGCGCCGTCGAGCAGCAGAACGGGATCGCTCATCGGGTTTCCTCCATCCGTCCGAACACATAGGAGGAAGCCGTGACGGCTTTGCCGCCGGCGCCCTCGTCGTACAGGGTGGCCCGCACCGCGATGGTGCCCCCCGCCCCGGGCAGCACCCGGGTGTCCACCCGGAACGGGCCGGTCTTGCCGCGCGCCAGGAACATCACGTGCGACGAAAGGCCTTGCAGCGTATCGGTTTCTGCGGCGCGGGCAGCGGCGTCCGCCGCGGCCGTCTCCAGGATCACGAACTGCGGGCCGATGTGCAGCGCGGCGTCCGGTGAGGCCACCTCGACCGCCAGCTCGGGCAGAGACCAATGTCCGCTGGACCGCTTGTGGCCGCCGAACACCTGCCAAAGCGGCGGCAGGCCCGGACCGTCGACGACGTCGATCGGCTCCACCGGCATCTTCTCCAGGCCCTCCGGCGGCGTGCCGATCGAGATGCCCTGCCCCTCGGTGAGCGCGATGACCCGGTCCGGGTTGTCGGCGTCGACGATCACCGACCGGCTGTACGCCAGTTGCCTGCCCTGCTTGAGTACCTCGGTGTCCACCCGGATGCGGGCCACATCAACGGCCGGGTCCAGGACCTGGCAGGAGTGGATCACGGGGTTGGGTACGGCTTCCAGATCGCTCACGCCACCGCTGTCCGGCGAGGAGATGCCCAGCACTGCAAGCAGTAATCCGCCCGCCGGGTTTCGCATGTCGCGTCGCAGCGTCACCGTGTCGTCGGCCGGGCCCAGGTCCATCGAGGAGTACGAGCGCCCGAGGTAGCGGTAACTCAGCAGGCCGCCCCAGCGCCGGCGCAGCTCAGCGGCGTACGCCTCGGGATCGTCGGTGAGATCGCGGATATCACGCAACATTCCAGCGACAGTAGCGTGAGGTATGACCTTCACCGTCAACCGTATTGACCATGTCGTGGTGAACTGCCGGGACAGCGACGCCACCGTCGCGTTTTATGTGCGGGTGCTGGGCATGCGCAGGGAAGTCTTCGGTGCCGGCCGGATCGCGCTGGTGTTCGGCGATCAGAAGCTCAACGTGCGGCCGACCGGTTCGGCCAACTGGGTGACCGGCGCCGTCGATGCACCAGGTTCACTGGATCTGTGCTTCATCGCAGACGTCGAACCGGAGGCCGTCGGTGAGCACCTGAGAGCGTGTGGCGTAGAGATCACCGAGGGCCCGGTTCCCAAGACCGGCGCATTGGGCCCGATGACCTCACACTATTGCCGCGACCCCGACGGCAACCTGATCGAGATCGCCAGTTATCTACCGCACCACTAGCCTCGATGCCATGACGGTCAGCCGATTCAGCACCGATGTGTACGCCCACCGCCTTTCCGCGGCAGCATCAGCCGCAGCAGAAGCCGGCCTGGCCGGACTGGTCATCACCCCCGGCTATGACCTGCGGTACCTGGTCGGCTCACGTGCGCAGACCTTCGAACGGCTCACCGCGCTGGTGCTGCCCGCCACCGGGGACCCGACCATCGTTGTGCCGCGCCTGGAGCTGGCCGCGCTGCGCGAGTCGGCGGTCACCGAACTCGGTGTGGCGGTGCGTGATTGGGTGGACGGCCAGAACCCGTACCAGATGGTGTCCGACGCACTCGGCGGGCCGGGCAGTGCCGTGGCGGTCACGGATTCCATGCCCGCACTGCATCTGCTGCCGCTCGCCGACCTGCTCGGGGTGGTTCCGGTACTGGCCACCGATGTACTCCGGCGACTGCGGATGATCAAGGACCCCGCCGAGATCGACGCGCTGCGCAAGGCCGGCGCGGCGATCGACCGGGTGCACGCCCGGGTGCCGGAGTTTCTGGTGCCCGGCCGTACCGAAGCCGACGTGGCCGCTGACATTGCCGAAGCGATTGTCGCCGAAGGGCATTCAGAGGTGGCGTTCATCATCGTCGGATCCGGTCCCAACGGTGCCGACCCGCACCATGAATGCTCGGAGCGTGAGCTGAGCGCGGGCGACATCGTCGTCGTCGACATCGGCGGGCCGTATGAGCCCGGCTACAACTCCGACTCGACCCGCACCTACAGCATCGGCGAGCCGGATCCCGAGGTGGCACGTCGCTACGCGGTGCTGCAGCGTGCCCAGCAGGCGGCCGTCGCGGCCGTGCGCCCAGGCGTGACCGCCGAACAGATCGACGCGGCGGCCCGCGACGTGCTGGCGGCCGAAGGATTGGCCGAGGCATTCGTGCACCGCACCGGGCACGGCATCGGGTTGTCGGTGCACGAGGAGCCCTACATCGTGGAGGGCAACGACCTGCCGCTGGAGCCCGGGATGGCATTCAGTGTGGAGCCCGGCGTGTATTTCCCGGGGCAGTGGGGTGCACGCATCGAGGACATCGTCGTGGTCACCGAGGATGGTGCGTTGTCGGTGAACAACCAGCCGCACGACCTCGTCGTGGTGCCGGTGAACTAGGTGCGGTCGATCCAAAAATCCTGGTACAGGAAGTTGATTTCATGCCAAAAGGCTTGAGCCCTTTCGGAGAATATGTGACCGACGTGACTGAGGCGCGAAGCTCTATCTAATGCGGTGATCACCCATTGGGTCGATCGCATCAGTAGCATCCACAGGTCGCGCTCTGGTGGACGCGAGTACAAACCGTCACACACGAGAACATTCGCGTGGGTGTACTTCGAGAGATGCTCGTATGCTGAGTGCCCGTTGAGCGGGTCCATCTGCCCAATTATGTTGGCATTGTTGAATTTCTTTGGGCTGGACGATATTCGTTTGCGCAAGTTCGAGTCGATCTCATCCAGGTGGGACAGCACCTCTTTGAGGAGTGCTGGTCCAGCTGGGCGTCCCGCGCCGGATTTGACCAGTGAATCCCGCAGAGTGTTGCAGCACTTGAGATAGCGCACTTCGGACTCTTCTGCTGAATCGCAGAGATACCAAACTAGCGCCGAATACTCGGCGAGCGAGCGAGCGAGGACGCCGATGCTGAGTTGACTGGAATTCTCTGATCGGCTGGCATCGCAGAGTGAGACAACCAAGCTTGCTGTCGCGGTGAGTATGTGATTGGGCACGCGTAGCACATACGGGTATATGTCGGGGTCATTGAGAACGTAGTCATCCGCTTCTGCGGGAAAGCCCCACAGATTGTGTAGCGAATAATAACCAGCAGCCTCTGAGACGTACTCGCAGACTAGCGCTGCGGCATTTAATGGCGAACCGTAAAAGCCGCGTCCATCCCGGATAATCTCTGCATGCGAGACATCGCGCGTCATCGTCGACTTCCCCCAGAGATGGCGATGTGAACCCGTCTGGCGGGTTGCTCAGTGTGGTGGGCGGCTCACCCTTCGCTGCGGTCCAGCAGCTCCGAGGAGCCCAGCACGCGCTCGATCCGTACCTCGATCACCACGCGGCGGGGGTTCACCCGCGGCGTGCGGTAGCGCTGGGCGTAACGCAGCTCGGCATCGCGGACCGCGTCGGCCTCGCTGCTCACCGTGGACTTGCCCTCCAACGACAGCCAGCGGGCACCGTCGACCTGGCTCAGCACCGCGATGCCGCGCTCGTGGGCGTTCACCGCCTTCTGCGAGCCGCCGTTGGTGATGACCCGCGCGATGTGCGTCTTGGGATCGAAGGTGAAACCGACCGCGACCACGTGCGGGGAATTGTCCGAGCGCAGAGTGGTGAGCATCGCCAGGTGGCGTTCGGTGAGAAACGCCAGTGCTTCGCTGGTGAGCTTGGTGGTTGCCTTGCCACGAGATGTAGCCATCGGGGTCCACGCTAGCGCAGGACATAATCGCTGCCATGGATGACACGGCTGGCACGGATCCACGTGTCGTGGTGATTTTTGGGGGCCGCAGCGAGATCGGCGTCGAACTCGCGGTCCGGCTCGCGGCGGGCGCGGTCGTCGTGCTGGCCGCACGCCGTGCCGATCAACTCGACGAGCAGGTCGCGGCCGTGCAGGCCGCCGGTGCCGCCGCGGTGCACACCCTTGAGTTCGATGCCGACGACGTCGCGGGCCACACCCGCGTGGTCGAGGCGATCGAAACCGGTCACGGACCGATCGACACGGCGGTGCTGGCATTCGGCGTGCTGGGGGATCAGGACCGGGCCGAGGCCGACCCGGCCCACGCCGTGGCCGTCGTGCACACCGACTATGTGGCCCAGGTCAGCCTGCTGACGGTGCTGGCGCAGCGCATGCGTGCCGCCGACCGGGGCCGGCTGGTGGTGTTCTCCTCGATCGCCGGAGCGCGGGCCCGCCGCGCCAACTACGTTTACGGTTCGGCCAAGGCCGGCCTCGACTCGTTCGCCAGCGGCCTGACCGACGCCCTGCACGGCACCGGCGTGCAACTGCTGATCGTGCGGCCCGGATTCGTGATCGGCCGGATGACCGATGGCATGGAACCTGCGCCGTTCTCCAGCACGCCGGCCCAGGTGGCCGACGCCACGGCCAAGGCGCTGGCCCGGGGCAAGCGTGCCGTGTGGGTGCCGTGGGTGATCCGGCCGATGATCTTCGTGACGCGGTTCGTGCCGCGGCCGATCTGGCGGAAGATGCCCCGGTGATGAGCGCTTGCGCGAAGAACGGACCGCCAGTGACGGGGACGATCACCGTGGTCGGCATCGGGGCCGACGGGATGGCGGGCTTGTCACGCACCTCGCGGGAGGAATTGGCGCGCGCGACCGTGGTCTACGGCTCGCCGCGGCAGCTGGACCTGCTCGACGACAGCGTGACCTCGGACCGTCGAGAATGGCCGTCGCCGATGCTGCCGGCCCTGCCGGCACTGTTCAGCGACGCCGATGTGCACGTGGTGGCCAGCGGGGATCCGCTGCTGCACGGCATCGGCGCGACGCTGATCCGAGTGTTCGGCGCGCAGCGGGTGCGGGTGCTGCCCCATGTGTCGAGCGTGACGCTGGCGTGTTCGCGGATGGGCTGGACGGTGCCCGACACCGAGGTGATCAGCCTGGTCACCGCGGCGCCGCACACCGCGGTGCGCCGTGGCGGGCGGGCGATCGTGCTGTCCCGGGATGCGCAGACCCCGGCCACGCTGGCGCGCCTGTTGAACGAATCCGGCCGGGGCGACTCGGAATTGACCGTGCTGGAGCAGCTGGGCGGCCCGGGGGAGCGCCGCCACGACGGCACGGCCCGGGACTGGGCGACGTCCCCGGTCGACGTGGACGACCTCAACGTGGTGGCAGTGGCCTACCTTCCGGACGAGCGCCGGGCCCAGGCGCTGCCCGACGAGGCGTTCGCCCACGATGGACAACTCACCAAGCAGTCCATCCGGGCCGTCACGCTGGCGGCACTGGGGCCGCGCCCCGGGGAACTGCTGTGGGATGTCGGCTCGGGCTCGGGCAGTATCGCGATCGAATGGTCGCGCAGCGCACCCGGTTGCTCGGCGGTCGCATTCGAACGTGACGAGCAGCGCCGCGATCGGATCTTGGGCAATGTCAAGGCTTTCGGAGTTCGGGTGGAGGTCCGCGGCGGTGCCCCCGAGTCGCTCGACGGGGCGCCCGAACCCGCGGTGATCTTCGTCGGCGGCGGTGTCACCCAACCCGGGTTGCTGCAGGCCTGTTTCGACCGCTTGCCCTCCGGTGGGCGGCTGGTGGTCAACGCGGTCACGCTGGAATCTGAATCGGTTGTGGCGCAATGGTATTCGAAGGAAGGCGGCGAGGTGCGGCGTTATCAGCACTACCGGGGCGGCGCGGTCGGTGGCTTCACCGGTTGGCGGCCGGCGCTGCCGGTGACTCAGTGGGCGGTGGTCAAGCGATGACGGTGTACTTCATCGGGGCCGGCCCGGGTGCCGCCGACCTCATCACGGTGCGCGGTGCGCGACTGCTCGGCAACTGCCCGGTGTGTCTGTACGCCGGGTCGATCATGCCCGACGACCTGTTGGCGTTGTGTCCGCCCGACGCCAGGGTCGTCGACACCGGGCCGCTGAATCTGGACCAGATCATCGACGAGTTGGTCGCCGCGGATCGGGCGGGTGTCGATGTGGCCCGGCTGCATTCCGGTGATCCGTCGATCTACAGCGCGCTGGCCGAGCAGTGTCGCCGGCTCGACGAACTGGGCATCGGATACGAGATCGTGCCCGGTGTACCGGCATTCGCCGCGGTGGCCGCCGCGCTGGGCCGGGAGCTCACCGTCCCCGGCGTCGCCCAGACGGTCACCTTGTCCCGGGTGGCCACCCTGTCCACGGCGATGCCCGAGGGGGAGGACCTGCGTACCCTGTCGGCTCCGGGGGCGACGCTGGTGCTGCACCTGGCCGCGGCTCAGATCGACAACATCGTCCCGCAGCTCCTCGACGGTGGATACGGTCCCGAAACCCCCTGTGCGGTTGTGGCATTCGCCAGCTGGCCGGAGGAGATCGTATTGCGTGGCACGCTCGCCGACATCGCCGAGAAGATGCACGCCGCCGCGGTGACAAAGACCGCGGTGATCGTGGTCGGCGATGTGCTTGCCGCCGAGGGGTTCTCCGACAGTTACCTGTACTCCTCAGGCCGCCGTCGCGGAGCCACGCACTGATGAAGGTCCTGCTGCTCGGTGGCACGGGTGAGGCCCGTGCTCTCGCCGCGGCCCTGCACCCGCAGGTTGAGGTGATCAGTTCGCTGGCCGGGCGGGTGCCGGATCCGGCGCTGCCGGTCGGTCCGGTACGCATCGGCGGGTTCGGCGGCGTGGACGGAATGCGCAGGTGGCTGGTCGATGAGCGCGTCGACGCCGTGGTTGACGCCACCCACCCCTTCGCCGCCACCATCACCGCGCACGCGGCGCAGGTGTGCACCGAACTCGGCCTGCCGCACCTGATCCTGGCCCGGCCGGCCTGGGCGCCGGGCACCGCGATCGTGGTGGGATCGGATCGGGAGGCCGCCGAGACCGTGGCGGGGAACGGCTATTCGCGGGTCTTTCTCACCACCGGGCGGTCCGGCACCCGGGTCTTCAAAGACGCCGACGCGTGGTTCCTCATCCGGGCGGTCACCCCGCCGGACCCCGACACGCTGCCTGCCTATCACCAGCTGCTGCTGTCGCGCGGTCCGTATGACTACGACGGGGAGCTGGCCCTGCTGCGCGAGCACCGCATCGACGCGCTGGTGACCAAGAACAGTGGCGGCGCGATGACCGAACCCAAGCTGCGGGCCGCCGAGTCGGCGGGCGTGCCGGTGGTGATGGTGGACCGTCCGGCACTGCCGCCCGGAGTGGACTCGGTGGCCACGGTCGAGGAGGCGGTGGACTGGGTTCGGGCCGAAACCGCAGGCTGAGGCGCCCGGCCGCAGTAGGCTCCACAGCGTGGCGGAGACGTCATACGCACAGTGCGGCGGTCTGAGTCTCGCCTACCAGGTATTCGGAGACGGGCCCGTCGACCTTGTCTACGCCGGTTCGTTCGTCAGCCATCTCGAGCTGTTCTGGACGATGCCCGAGTTCGAGGCGTTCATGGAGCGGATCTCGACGTTCTGCCGCGTCCTGCTGTACGACAAGGCCGGCGTCGGGCTGTCGGACCCCGTCCCGCAGGTACGCACGCTCGACGAACGGGCGGCCGAGATCGAGGCCGTGATGGATGCAGCGGGGTTCGGCCGTGCCGTTCTGTTCGGGTTGAGCGAGGGCGGGCCCGCGGCGATGCTGTTCGCGGCGACGCGGCCCGAACGCACCCAGGCCCTGATCCTCGCCGGCACCTTCGCGTACTTCGGTATCACCGAGTGGGCTGACTTCGACCGTGACCCGTCCGAGCTGCACGCGCGGATCCTGACCGAGATGGGCGAGGACTACACGCCCTCGACCCGGCAGCTCGCCACCTTTCAGGAATTCGGCCGCGCCAGCACCTCGCAGTGGGGTACCGGCACGGCACTCAAACTCCTGCTCCCGGACGCCGGTTCGGTGCGCCAGCTCGGGATGGTCGAGCGGATGAGTGCCAGCCCGGGAATGGCCCGGGCCACGCTGGGGGCACTGTTCCGGATCGATGTGCGGTCGGTCCTGCCGACGATCACGGCGCCGACTCTGGTCATCCATGCCACCGGCGATCTGGTCCCCATCCAGGGCGGGCGGTATATCGCCGCCCGCATACCGGGTGCGCGGATGCTTGAGGTGGACGGCACCGACCATGCACCCTGGATTGCCAACCCAGACGAGATCACCAGCGAGATCGAGGAATTCCTCACCGGCAGCCATGCCGCACCGTCGCAGTCCCACCGGGCGCTGCGCACGGTGCTGTTCACCGACATGGTGGCCTCCACCCAACACGCCGCGGCCACAGGTGACGAGCGGTGGCGGGCGGTGCTGCATCGGATGGGGGAGATCACCGCTGACCTGACCGGTCGATTCGGTGGTGTCGTGGTGAAGAGCACCGGTGACGGACACCTCGCCACATTCGACGGTCCGACACAGGCGATCCGCTGCGCCGAGGCGCTGCGCGATCAGACCGAAACCATGGGCATCGAGATCCGCGCGGGCATCCACACCGGCGAATGCGAGCTGCTGGACGGCGATATCGGGGGAATCGCCGTCCACATCGCGGCGCGCATCCTCGGGTTGGCCGACGCGGGGGAGATTCTGGTGTCGAGCACCGTCCGCGATCTGGTCGTGGGCTCGGGAACCGGCTTCGAGGATCGCGGCGACGTCGAGCTGCGTGGGGTGCCGGGCATCTGGCGGCTCCTGGCGGTCGATCGACACGGTGCGCGGGCCGGAACGCCCGAAGCGGAGCTGTCCTCGGTGCCGACGCCTGGTCCGAGGCCCACAATGCGCCGATCGGATCAGGCCATGGCGGTGATGGCACGGCGGATGCCTCGGATCGTGCGGGGGATCGCCCGGGTCACCCCGGGCACCCGCGTCACGGGACCGCCGGTCAGGCGTTGATCAGATCGAGCGTGCCGAGGTCGCGGATGGCCTGGCAACCGCGCTGCGCCATCACCACCATCATGTCGTCCCCGCGCTCGGTGGAGCTGGCGAAGGCGGTGCCGAGCACGGTGATCAGCGGCGCCTGCAGCATGCCCAGACGGTAATCCTGCCAACAGGTTTCGCGATCATAGCCGGTGACCCCGTGTGACAGCAGCCGGTCGTGGTAGGCCGTGACCAGATCGGCTTCGGTGGCGGCCCGGACGGTGGGGTCCAGGCTGGTCGCGGTGAAATACGACAGGTCTCGCGCCGGAAGGCCCGACCCGAGCGTCTGCCAGTCCACCACGGTGATCCGGGTGCGGTCGGGGTCGAACAGCATGTTGTCCAGGCGGTAGTCGCCGTGCAGGACGGCGAACCGGTCCGGTTCGGCCAGCAGCCACGGGGTGACGACCGACATCGCCGCGCGCATGGTGTCCTGGTCCTCGGTGCTCAGTCGTGCGCCGATTTTGTCCAGAGTGATGTCGGCGGCCATCTTGGCGACGTCTCCGAATCCCTTGGCGGAGTCGGGTTCCGGCTTGGGCATGGCGATACCGGGGAAGTTCGCCCATTGCGGGTCGGCCCAGGTCGGCCCGTGCAGATCCGCGAGTGCCCGGACTGCCAGGGTGGCCTCGGCCGGGGTGCACCCGGCGATCTGATCACCTTGCTCGGCCGGTGCCATATCGGCCAGGAGCAACACGAAATCGGCTCCCTCGCCGGCGATTTCGCAGTGGTGACACTGCGGGACCGGGATCCGCACGTGGCGGGCCACATTGGTGTAGAAGGCGTGCTCGGAGCGGTATCCGATGGTGACGCGGTCACGCACGGTGTCGTCCTGCGACGGCAGCTTGACCGCGAAAGTGCCCGGGAGGGCGGCGTCGTCGCGGTAGGTGACGGTGACCCGGTAGGTGGCACCGGTCTGGCCCGTGCCGATCGGTGCGGTCCGCACCGAATCCACCTCGATACCCAGGATTTGCGACAGCCATCCGGCGGTCACCTCGGCGGGCTTGCCCGGAATGGACCTGGGGATCGACCCGGCCGCGGTCACTGCACTGTTCCGTAGATCGAGCCCATCCACATCGCCTCTGCGCCCTCCAGTAGTTGTTGTCGCGACAGCGGCCCACCCAGGATGAACCGTTCCAGCAGTCGATCGTTGAACTCCATCAGCAGGCTCGCGAGTACCACCGGGTCGGCGCCCTCGGGGGCGCGGCCCGCGGCGCGCTCGGCACCGATCACCGTCGAGACGGTGGGGACGAAGGACTCCCGCGCGCCGTCCCACAGGTCGCGGACGGCGCCGCTGGATCCACGCGCCTCCAACATGGCCTGCACCAGATAGCGGTGATCCTCGGCGGTCCGCAGGACGGCCTCGATGGTGTCGTGGACACGGTCGCGGGGTGGCCGGGTGGTGTCGGCCAGGATGTTGTTGGCGGCGAACAACGCGTCGTACATGGGCTCGACCAGAGCTGCGACCGCCGCCGCCTTGTTCTCGAAGTAGAAGTAGAACGCCGAACGGCCCACGCCGGCCTGCCGCGCCACCTCGGCGATGTTCAGCGCGTCAAACCCGGTCTTCTGCAGGTGCTCGTTGAGCGCCGCCAAGATCGCGGTGCGCCGCTGGTCACTGCGCTGCGGTTGGCGTCGGTCTATCGGGGACCGTGCGGGTGCGCCCTGTGGTGCCGTCGGCATGCTGGCCGGCCCTCCCATTTTCAACGGGTGTGACGCCGGACACTATCGGTCATTTTGACAGCAGTCAATGAAACTCGACGCGAGTCAGTCGGTGGGTTCAGCCGGGGTAGTGGCGCGGAGTGAACACCCGGTCCTCGGTGGAGTCTCCGGCGGCCGAACCGGTGTACCACTGCGTCTGCGACGAGCCGATGATCAGCATGGTGCGCATGTCCACCTGGGCCGGATCCAGATCGGCCAGTCGCACTACGGTCACCCGCTCGCCGGGGCCGGGCTGCGCACCGGAGACGGCACGCGCCACGACCACCGGGGTGCTCGGATCGCGGTACTCCAACAGCAGTTCGCGCATGGCGCCGACCTGCCAGGTCCTGGTCTTGGAGGCCGGGTTGTAGATCGCCATCGCCAGGTCGGCCTTGGCCGCGGCAGTGAGACGCTGCGCGATCACGTCCCACGGCTTGAGCCGGTCGGACAGGGAGATCACCGCGTAGTCGTGGCCCAGCGGGGCACCCACGCGGCTGGCGACCGCCTGCGCCGCCGTCATCGCCGGAATCACCCGGACCTCGACGCCGGGCCACTGTTTGGCCTCTTCGAGCACTGCCGTGGCCATCGCGAACACCCCCGGATCACCGGAGGAAACGACCGCAACCGTCCGGCCCTCCTGGGCCAGCTTGCAGGCCAGCTGCGCGCGAGCGGGCTCGTCGGTGTTGTCGCTCGGGTGATGGTGCTGCCCGGCGCGGGCGCCGACGCGGTCGAGGTACGGGCCGTAGCCGATCAGGTCCGTGGCGGCGGAGAGCTCGCGGCGGCTCTGCGGGGTCATCCAGTCCGAGTCACCCGGCCCGAGGCCGACGACCACCACGCTGCCCTGCGGTGCGGTGGACCGGGACCGGCCGGGAACCATAGCCAGCGAGAAGTACGGCACCTTGACGTCGGCGCCGCCTTCGCTGCCCACCTCGCGGGCCGGGGACACCTGCTGCCGGTCGGTGCTGGCCCGCTCGACGTAATACGCCTCATCGAGCCGTCCGGTCGCTTCCAGGGCTTCACGCACCCGGCTGTAGGACCGGCCCAGCTTGAGTACGACGGCGGCGTCGGTATCGGCCAGGCGTCGCTCCAGCTCTGCGGTGGGCAGCGTGCCGGGCAGGATCGTCAGCACGTCGTCGCCCTGCACCAGCGGCGTGCCCGTGGCGGCCGAGGCCGCGCTCACCGAGGTGACGCCGGGAACGATGACGGCTTCGAACCGCTCGGTGAGCCGGGTGTGCATGTGCATGTAGGAGCTGTAGAACAGCGGATCGCCCTCGGCGAGCAGGGCCACATCGCGGCCCGCCTCCAGGTGGGCGGCGATCCGCTCGGCGGCGGCGGCATAGAAGTCTTCCATCGCGCCGACGTATCCGCCGGGATGCGTGGTGGTTTCCGTGGTGACGGGATAGACCAGGTGTTCCTCGAGCTGGCCGTCGCGCAGGTACGGCTCGGCGATGCCCCGGGCGATGCTGTGACCGTGCTTGGCGCTGTGATAGGCCACCACGTCCGCCGCACCGATCAGCCGGGCCGCCTTGACCGTCACGAGCTCGGGGTCGCCCGGGCCCAGCCCGACGCCATAAAGAGTCCCGCGGGTTCCACGTTCTGTCGCCGTTGTACTCACTCGTGCTCACTCGCAATCGAATTGACGGCGGCCGCGGCCATGGCGCTGCCACCGCGCCGGCCGGTCACCACCAGATAGGACATGCCACGCGGACGCTCGATCAGCTCCTGCTTGGACTGCGCCGACCCGACGAAACCGACAGGTCCGCCCAGCACCGCCGCCGGGACGGGCGCGCCCTCGTCGATCAGTTCCAGCAGCCGGAACAGCGCCGTCGGCGCGTTGCCGATCGCCACCACCGCGCCGCCGAGGCGGTCGGCCCACAGGTCGACGGCGGCCGCCGAGCGGGTGAATCCCAACTTCGCCGCCACCTCCGGGGCGCGGGGATCGGCCACCAGCGAGACGACCTCGTTGTCGGCGGGCAGCCGCGATCGGGTGATCCCGGCCGCGACCATCGATGAATCGCACAGCACCGGGGCGCCGGCGGCGAGCGCGGCATGCGCCCTGGTCACGACGTCGTCGGTGTAGGACACATGATCGGCGACATCCACCTGGCCACAGGTGTGGATCAGCCGGACGACCACCCGCGACACATCGTCGGGGAAGCGCGACAGGTTCGCCTCGGCGCGGATCGTCGCGAATGACTGCCGGTAGATCTCGGCGGCGTCACGGATGTAGTCGAGCACGCGCATACCCTACGGGGGCGCGATACGCAGCCGGTATCCGTCCTCGGTGGCGATCAGGACCTCGGCGGTGGGTGGGCTGCCGCAGGCCCGCTCGCAGCCCACGAAATGCCGGTGGATCTCTCGCCGGGGACCGGCGGAGTCGGCCTGGGCGGGCGCGTTGACCGCGTCGGCGGCATCGGCACGCACATCGGTGGCGGACTTGGCGCACCCGGGGCTGCCGGTGCAGGCGCTGACCCGCAGCCACGGCGAGTTCTCGTCGAACACCAGCCCCAGCGGTGCCAGCACGCGCAGGGACGCGTCCGCGACGCCCTCGGTGACGTCGCCCACCAGCACCGAACGCCACGGGGTGATCACCAGCGGAGCCTCGATCGCGGCGAGGAAGTGGGCGGTCCGGGCCTGCAGTACCCCCAGCGGCACGGCCGCTCCCAGCGCCACCCGTTTGTCGCGCTGCTCGATCCAGCCGACCGGCGGCGTCACCGTCGGTGGCCAGGTGGCGCCGGGCGGGGCGTCGGCGGTCAGGCCGTCCAACAGTGCCGAATGGTCATCGAGTTCGGTTATCCGCCAGGCTTTTCCGCGGATGTCGACGAAACGTCTGGCCACCGTGATCAGGGTGGCGACCGCTTCACCGGTGTCCAGGCGCACCCCGGTGTCGCGCCCGGCCAGCAGCAGCGCGCAGGTGCCGTCATCACGGGCATGCACACCGGCATCGGCGTCGATACCGGATACGTCGCCGCGCCCGTCGTCCAGGCTGAACCAGAACCTGCCGGGCAACCCGGCCAGGGCCGGGTCGGCCTGGATGGCGCGGTCGAGGTCGGTCACAAGGGGGCGGATATCGATGACGCCGCCGGAGCGTCCGGACAACGGCGAGGCCACGATGTTGCGGGCCCGCTCATGTGTCGGTGACGGCAGCAGGCCGGCGCCGGCCAGTGCCGCGGCGGCCGCGTCGGTGTCGCTCACCGCGCGGATCTGGATGTTGCCGCGGGAGGTCAGTTCCATTGCTGGAGAGCCGAACTGCTCGGCCACCTCGGCCAGTGCCGTCAATTGGGCCGCGGCGACCATCCCGCCGGGAAGCCGAATCCGCACCAGGGCACCGTCGGCGGCCTGGTGCACCGTCAGTGCACCTGGGCAGGCGTCCTGGTCGCGGGTCCGGGTCATGTCGCCCGCCATCTTACTTTCAGGGATTGTTGTGACATCGGTCACAGGTTCGGAAACCTGTTCGGTCGCTTACAGATCGGCGATTTTCGCGGCGTCGGAACGTACCGTTTATGAGGATTCCCGGGACCACCGGTACCGGGAAGTTGAAACACTTGACCAAGGCTCTGATGAAAGGAGCGATCCATGCTTGCATTTGGTGCATTCGCCGCATTCGTCCTGGTGCTCGTCGTGGCCGCAGGCTCGCCGTACCGGCAGTCGTGGCACGACCGCTTCGGCGAGACCCAGCCCTGACCGTTGCCGATCGCGCCGCACCGGCTGCCCCGACGAGGTAGCCGGTGCGGTACGAATGGGGGGTGTCCCACCCCTCTGAAGTGCCAGCGGTGACCCCTGCCACTGATGCCGCCGCTCCCACCGTCCTGTTGCTGTCGACCTCGGACACCGACCTGATCACTGCCCGCTCCAGCGGGGCCCGGTATCGCTGGGCCAACCCGTCGCGGCTGGTCACCGGTGAACTCGAGGAGCTTCTCGACGGCGCCGACATCGCGGTGATCCGCATTCTCGGCGGCTACCGGGCCTGGCAGGACGGCATCGACGCCGTGGTGGCCAGTGGCCTGCCGACGGTCGTGGTCAGCGGTGAGCAGGCACCCGACGCCGAATTGATGGGACATTCGACCGCCCCCCAGGGTGCGGCCCTGCAAACCCACATCTACCTCGCTCAGGGCGGTCTGGCGAACCTGGCGAACCTCCACTCGTTCCTGTCCGACACCCTGCTGATGACCGGCTTCGGCTTCGCGGCCCCGGTGACCACCCCGAGCTGGGGGGTCCTGGAGCGCGCCGGCGCCGCCGAGAATGAGGGTCCGACCGAGCCGGCACATGGACGGCCCGCCGTCGCCGTGCTCTACTACCGCGCCCAGCAGCTGGCAGGAAACACCGGCTACGTCGAGGCGCTGTGCGACGCCATCGAGCAGGCCGGCGGCCGCGCGTTGCCCGTGTTCTGCGCGTCTCTGCGTACTGCCGAACCCGAACTCCTCGAGCTGCTCGGCACCGCAGATGCGCTCGTGACCACGGTGCTCGCGGCCGGAGGCGCCACCCCGGCAGCGGTCGGCGCCGGAGGTAACGACGATTCGTGGAACGTCGCTCACCTTGCCGCGCTGGACATTCCGATCCTGCAGGGACTGTGCCTGACCAGTTCGAGATCGGACTGGTCCACCAATGACGACGGCATGTCGCCGCTGGACGTCGCCACCCAGGTCGCCGTTCCCGAGTTCGACGGCCGCATCATCACGGTGCCGTTCTCATTCAAGGAGATCGACTCCGAAGGGCTGATCTCGTATGTGGCCGATCCCGAGCGCTGCGCGCGGGTGGCCGGTCTGGCCGTCCGCCATGCCCGGTTGCGCGCCATTCCGGCTGCGGAAAAGCGTGTGGCCGTGGTGTTTTCGGCCTATCCCACCAAGCATGCCCGCATCGGCAATGCTGTCGGCCTGGACACCCCGGCCAGCGCGGTCGCACTGTTGCGCACCATGCGCGATGCCGGCTACGACATCGGTGAGGCCGCCGCGCCCGGTGATCTCGCCACCATCGTCGACTCAGGCGATGGGGACGCACTGATCCACTCTCTGATCGAACGCGGCGGGCAGGACCCGGACTGGCTCACCGACGAGTCGCTGGCCGCCAATCCGATTCGGGTCCCGGCCAAGGACTACCGGGCCTGGTTCGCCACCCTGCCCGCCGAACTGGCCGATGCCGTCGTCGAGCACTGGGGCCCGCCGCCGGGTGAGCTCTTCGTCGACCGCAGCCGCGATCCCGAGGGCGAGATCGTCATCGCGGCCATCCAGGCCGGCAATGTGGTGCTGATCGTTCAGCCACCCCGCGGCTTCGGGGAGAACCCGGTGGCGATCTACCACGACCCCGACCTGCCGCCCAGCCACCACTACCTGGCGGCCTACCGCTGGCTCGACTCTTCGTTCCCCGGTTCGTTCGGTGCCCACGCCGTGGTGCACCTGGGCAAGCACGGCAACCTGGAATGGCTGCCCGGCAAGACGCTCGGCATGAGCGCGTCATGTGGCACCGACGCCGCCCTCGGCGATCTGCCGCTCATCTATCCGTTCCTGGTCAACGATCCGGGGGAGGGCACCCAGGCCAAGCGCCGGGCGCACGCCACCCTGGTCGATCACCTCATCCCGCCGATGGCGCGCGCCGAAACCTACGGCGACATCGCCAAACTCGAGCAGCTGCTCGACGAGCACGCCAATGTCTCGGCGCTGGACCCCGGCAAGCTGCCTGCCATCCGGCAGCAGATCTGGACATTGATGCGCGCCGCCAAGATGGACCACGATCTGGGCCTGGAGGATCGCCCGGACGAGGATTCCTTCGACGACATGCTGCTGCACGTCGACGGCTGGCTGTGCGAGATCAAGGATGTCCAGATCCGCGACGGCCTGCATGTGTTGGGCCAGAAGCCGGCCGGCACAGGCGAACTCGACCTGGTGCTGGCTATCCTGCGGGCCCGGCAGCTGTTCGGCGGTGAGCAGACCGTGCCCGGGCTGCGTCAGGCGCTCGGCCTCACCGAGGACGGCAGTGACGACCGCGCGGCCGTCGACGCCGCCGAGGCCGGCGCCCGCGAGCTGGTGGCCGCGCTGCAGGAATCCGGTTGGGACGCATCTGCGGTGGAGAAGATCACCGACAACCCCGAGGTGGCTCGCATCCTGCGGTTCGCCGCCACCGAGGTGGTGCCCCGGCTGGCGGGCACCTCAGCCGAGATCGACCAGGTGCTGCGCGCCCTGGCCGGAGGCTTCATCGCCTCGGGACCGTCCGGATCACCGCTGCGCGGCCTGGTCAACGTGCTGCCCACCGGGCGCAACTTCTACTCGGTGGACCCCAAGGCGGTTCCGTCCCGGCTGGCCTGGGAAACCGGTGTGGCGATGGCCGATTCGCTGCTGGACCGCTACCGCACCGATTACGGCCGCTGGCCGCAGTCGGTGGGTCTGTCGGTGTGGGGCACCTCGGCCATGCGCACCGCCGGTGACGACATCGCCGAAGTGCTGGCCCTGCTGGGAGTGCGGCCGGTGTGGGATGACGCCTCGCGCCGGGTGGTGAACCTGGAACCGATCGACCTCGCCGAACTCGGCCGGCCGCGAATCGACGTCACGGTGCGCATCTCCGGGTTCTTCCGTGATGCCTTCCCGCACGTGGTCACCATGCTCGACGATGCGGTGGCATTGGTGGCCGGCCTCGATGAGTCGGCCGAGGACAACTATGTGCGAGCTCACTCCCAGGCCGACCTGGCCGAACACGGCGATCAAAGACGCGCCACCACTAGGATTTTCGGCTCCAAGCCGGGAACCTACGGAGCGGGTCTGCTGCAGCTGATCGACAGCCGCAACTGGCGCGACGACGCCGACCTGGCCGAGGTGTACACCGCATGGGGCGGATTCGCCTACGGCCGCGGACTTGACGGTGCGCCCGCTGCCGATGACATGAACCGGGCCTACCGGCGAATCGCGGTGGCGGCCAAGAACACCGACACCCGCGAACACGACATCGCTGACTCCGACGACTATTTCCAGTACCACGGCGGCATGGTCGCCACCGTGCGGGCGTTGACCGGGCAGGCCCCGGCCGCCTACATCGGTGACAACACCCGCCCCGACGCGGTGCGTACCCGCACTCTGTCGGAGGAGACCAATCGCGTCTTCCGGGCCCGGGTGGTCAACCCGCGCTGGATCAGCGCGATGCGCAGGCATGGCTACAAGGGCGCATTCGAGATGGCGGCCACCGTCGACTATCTGTTCGGCTACGACGCCACCGCACACGTGATGGCCGACTGGATGTACGAACGGCTCTCGGCCGAGTACGTGCTCGACGACGAGAACCGCAAGTTCATGTCCGAATCCAACCCGTGGGCGCTGCACGGGATGGCAGAGCGGCTGCTGGAGGCCGCGGGCCGCGGTATGTGGGCCGAGCCCGAGCAGGCCACCCTCGACGGGCTCCGGCAGGTGCTGCTGGAAACCGAAGGTGAGCTGGAAGGGTAGTCAAACAGTAGATTTGACCCATGGCTCTCACCTTCGCCGATGTCGCCAAGGCCAACTACGTTCTGCTGACCACGTTCACCAAGGACGGCAGGCCCAAGCCGACCGCGATCTGGGCTGCTCCGTCACCCGACGGGCTGGTGGTGATCACCCAGGAGTCGTCCTGGAAGGTCAAGCGGATCCGCAACACACCACGGGTCACGGTGGCGGCGTGTGACGTGCGCGGCAATCCGAAGAGCGAGGCGGTCGAGGCCGTCGCCGAGATCCTGCCCAAGTCGGCCAACGGTGCCACCTACGACGCGATCGGCAAGCGCTACGGCCTGCTGGGCAAGACGTTCAACGTGTTCTCCAAGCTGCGCGGCGGAATGCAGAACAATGTTTCGCTCCTGATCAAACCGGTGAATTGAGTCCCATGGCACCTACCTTCGAGGACGTTTACCGCGAGAAGTACCTGCTGCTGACCACCTTCACCAAGGACGGCAAGCCCAAGCCGACCGCGGTCTGGGGAGTACCCGACGGTGACAAGCTGCTCATCATCACCGACGACGGATCGTGGAAGACCAAGCGCATCAACAACACCCCAAGGGTCACCGTCCAGAAATGCGGTGTGCTCGGGGCTCCGAAGGGTGATCCGGTGGAGGCGGTGGCCCGCAACCTGCCGAAGTCCGAAACCCGGCGGGTGTTCAGCGCCATCATCAAGCGGTACTGGAACCACGTCTGGTACTTCGTGCCGCGGGCCCTGCTGCGTGGCGGCATCGACAAGGTGCACAGCGCCATCGAGGTGCGTGCAGTCGACGCCCCGGCAGCCGGTCAGGAACCGAACCGCCCGCCCAACCGTTGACCCAGCATGGCTAAACGGCTGTTTCTGATCTATCTCCTCGTAGAGATGGCGGTGATGGTCGCCCTGGTGGCGACCATCGGGTTCGGCTACACCGTGCTGTTGCTGTTGGCCTCGTTCGTGATCGGGCTGGCACTGGCGGGTTCGCAGCTCAACCGGCACATCCGCCGGTTGCGCACGGGCCTGTCCGGTGGCCTGGCCAACCCGCAGAGCGCGGTCTCCGACAGCGTGCTGGTGGCGCTGGGCACCGTACTGGTGGTGATTCCCGGATTGGCCAGCTCGATCGCCGGCGCGCTGTTGTTGCTGCCGCCCACGCGGGCGGCGGCCCGGCCGGTGCTCACGGGGCTGGTCGCCCGTCGGATGCCGCTCATCGTCGCGGCGCCAGCCGGTTTCGGTGCACCCACCGGTACCGCTGGTTATCGACACGGGGCAGGCGACTACATTGACGGCGAAGTAATCGACGTCAACGACGTCGATCCGTACCGCCTGCCTCCCAAGGCCTAACAGCCAGTCGAAACAGCTTGACGACACTTCTGATCAACGGGCGCATCCACAGCCCCAGCTACCCCGACGCGACCGCATTCGCCGTGCGCGACGGCGTAGTGGCGTGGCTGGGTACCGACGACGTCGGCCGGTCGCAGTTTCCCGAAGCCGAGATCGTCGACCTCGACGGCGGCTTCGTCGCCCCCGCATTCGTCGACAGCCACGTCCACCTGACCGCCACCGGGCTCAATCTGGACGGCCTGGACCTCCGCGGGGCCACCTCGCTGCGGCACTGTCTGCGCCTGGTGGACGAGTACGCGCGCCGGCATCCGGACGGCCCGGTGTGGGGACACGGCTGGGACGAATCGGGCTGGCCGGAACGCAGCGGCCCGAGCACCGGGGACCTCGACGCGGTGCTGGGGGATCGGCCCGCCTATCTGGCCCGGGTGGACGTGCATTCGGCCTCCGCAACCACCGCACTGCGCCGGTCGGTGCCCGGGCTGGCCGAGGCCGCGGGGTTCGACCCGCAGCGCCCGCTGAGCGCTGAGGCGCATCACCTCGTGCGCGCGGCCGCGCGTGAGCAACTGACCCCGCAGCAACGGCACGCCGCCCGCGTCGCGGCACTCGATCACGCCGCCGGGATGGGCATCGCCGCGGTCCATGAGTGCGCGGGCCCGCAGATCGGCGGTCTGCTCGACTGGCAGGAGCTGCGCGCTCTGGAGCACGGCGTGGAGGTCGTCGGTTACTGGGGTGAGCCGGCCCGCGACGCCGAGCATGCCCGACACCTGATCGCCGAGACCGGGGCCCGGGGGCTGGCCGGAGACCTGTTCGTCGACGGTGCCCTCGGCTCGCACACCGCGTGGCTGCACGCGCCGTACCACGACGCACCCGACACCTGCGGCAACTGCTACCTCGACGTCGAGGCCATCACCAGGCACGTTCAGGCCTGCACCGAGGCCGGAATCCCGGCCGGGTTCCATGTGATCGGCGACGCCGCCGTCGCCGCCGTCGTCGAGGGCTTCGCCACTGTGGCCCAGCGACTGAGCGGCCCGGCTGTGGCCCGGTGCGGCCACCGTCTGGAACATCTGGAGATGGTCGACACCGCGCAGGCCGCCCAACTGGGGGCGTGGGGTGTGATGGCCAGCATGCAGCCCAACTTCGACGCCCTCTGGGGCGGGGAGGACGGCATGTATGCCCAGCGTCTCGGGCTTGATCGAGTTCACGGGCTCAACCCGTTCGCGCTGTTAGCATCCGAAGGCGTGCCCCTCGCCTTCGGCTCCGACACCCCGGTCACCAGCATGAACCCCTGGCAAACCGTGCGTGCCGCGGTGTCGCATCAGAGTGCGGGCAGTGCCATTTCGGCTCGTGCCGCGTTCGCTGCGGCCACCCGCGGCGGCTGGCGCGCCGGTGGGGTGCGCGACGGCGTCACCGGAACGCTCACTCCTGGGGCCCCGGCCAGCTACGCGGTGTGGGAGGCCGACGACCTGGAGGTCAGCGCGCCGGCCAACGCCGTCCAGCGATGGTCCACCGACCCGCGCTCACGGGTGCCCGCGCTGCCGCGGCTGGCCGCTGATGCGGAGCTGCCGCGTTGTCGTCAGACCGTTCACCGGGGTGTCGTCATCCATGGGCAGTGACCGTCCCAGAGACAAATCGGGCCGCCCGCGGCCGGTGCGCGCAGATCGTTTCGGCCGCCTGCGGCCGGCACCGAACGAGACCACCGAAGTGATCCCCGCCATCGTGGAAGACGAGCTCGCTGAACTCGACGCACTCGACGATGAGGCCTTCGAGGAACTGGATGAGGACGTCACCGGCGATCCTGTTGCCGACATCGATCCCGACGAGGAACCCGAGGAGCGTGGGTATCGCCTGACCGCGGCGGGCACACCCGACCGCTGGTCTGTGGTGGCGGTCAGGGCGTCGCGGTTCGGCCGGGCTGTCGCTGCGCGGTGGGCGCAGTTGAGCGCGTCGGTCGGCGGCGGGCTCGCGTTGTGCCTGAGCTATCCACCGACCGGCTGGTGGTGGGCGGCGTTCGTCGGGTTGGCGTTGATCGGCTGGGTGCTGACGCTGCGCTCCACCACCCGTGCCGGCGGCTTCGGCTACGGATTCCTGTTCGGTCTGGCGTTCTATATTCCGTTGCTGCCGTGGATCAGCGGTCTGGTCGGGGCGGTGCCGTGGCTGGCCCTGGCCGCCATGGAAGCACTGTTCTGCGGGCTCTTCGGCCTCGCAGCGGTCGTGGTCGGGCGATTGCCCGGGTGGCCGCTGTGGTTCGCCGCGCTGTGGACCACCCAGGAATGGCTGAAATCCACTGTCCCCTTCGGCGGATTCCCTTGGGGTGTCCTCGGATTCGGCCAGACCAACGGACCGCTACTGGCCCTTGCGCGGTGGGGTGGCGCTCCGCTGGTGTCGCTCGCGGTGGCACTGGTCGGCTTCAGCGCCACACTGCTGACCCTGGAGATCGTTCAGTGGTGGCATCACGGACACAAGCCGGGCTTCCCTGCACCCGCGGTCATGCTGCCGGGCCTGAGCATCACGGTGGTGCTGCTGTCCACCGCGGTGCTGTGGCCACAGGTCCGTCATTCCGGCACCGGCGCGGGCGACGAACAGACCGTCACCGTGGCCGCCGTGCAGGGCAATGTGCCCAGGCTCGGTCTGGAGTTCAACGCCCAGCGCCGCGCGGTGCTCGACAACCACGTGAAAGAGACGCAGCGCCTGGCCGACGATGTGCGTGCCGGCCGGGCCCCGCAGCCCATGTTCGTGGTCTGGCCCGAGAACGCCTCCGACATCGATCCGTTGGCCAACGCCGACGCCGCCGCACAGATCACCGCGGCGGCCGACGCCATCGGGGCACCGATCCTGGTGGGAACCGTCACCAAGGCCGACGGTTACACCGCGGACAATCCGGTGGCCACCAACACCGTGATCGTCTGGGATCCCGAACACGGGCCGGGGGAGCGACACGACAAGAAGATCGTGCAGCCGTTCGGCGAGTACCTGCCGTGGCGCGGATTCTTCAAGCACCTGTCGTCGTACGCGGACCGGGCCGGCTACTTCGTGCCGGGCGAGGGCAACGGGGTCGTGCATGCGGCCGGCGTGCCGATCGGGGTGACCACCTGCTGGGAGGTCATCTTCGACCGGGCCGCGCGGGAATCGGTGCTCAGCGGCGCCCAGGTGCTGACGGTGCCCACCAACAACGCGACCTTCGACGAGAACATGAGCGCACAGCAGTTGGCGTTCGGCAAACTGCGGGCCGTCGAGCACGACCGTTACCTCGTGGTCGCCGGGACCACCGGCATCAGCGCGGTGATCGCCCCGGACGGGCGTGAGCTGGCCCGCACCGACTTCTTCCAGCCCGCCTATCTGGACAGTCAGATCAGGTTGAAGTCAGACCTGACACCGGCCACCCAATGGGGGCCGGCCCTGCAGGTGGCGCTGGTCACGCTTGGTATTGGGGCACTGGTTGCCGCAATAATGCACAATGGAGGGTTCGTGCAAAGAATGTTGAGGCGTCGCACCGGCGAAGGCCCGCGACGATGAAGGAGCCACATGACAGTCCCTGGTGACGGAGCGCAGCGGCAGGGGGAATCCAGCCCTCGCCAGGACGGTGAACGCCCGAGTCAGCGCACCCTGGTGATCATTCCGACCTACAACGAGCGGGAGAACCTGCCGCTGATCGTCGGGCGTGTCCACCACGCCAGCCCCGAGGTGCACATCCTGGTGGTCGACGACGGCAGCCCCGACGGCACCGGCCAGTTGGCCGATGAACTGGCCCTGGCCGACCCGGACCGGGTGCACGTGATGCACCGGACCAGCAAAGCGGGCCTCGGCGCCGCCTATCTGGCCGGCTTCGCCTGGGGCCTGGGCCGCGGGTACTCGGTTCTGGTCGAGATGGACGCCGACGGCAGTCACGCACCGGAGGAGCTGAACCGGCTCCTCGATGCGGTCGACGCCGGGGCGGATCTGGCCATCGGTTCGCGGTACGTCTCCGGCGGCACGGTGCGCAACTGGCCGGTGCGCCGCCTGGTGCTGTCGAAGACCGCCAACACCTACTCCCGGCTCCTGCTGGGCGTCGGCATCCACGACATCACCGCCGGGTACCGCGCCTACCGGCGCGAGGTGCTGGAGAAGATCGACCTGTCCGCGGTCGATTCCAAGGGTTACTGCTTCCAGATCGACCTGACCTGGCGTGCGATCAACAACGGGTTCAAGGTCGTCGAGGTGCCCATCACGTTCACCGAACGTGAACTCGGCGTCTCCAAGATGAGTGGTTCCAACATCCGCGAGGCGATGTTCAAGGTCGCGGAGTGGGGCATCCGTGGGCGCCTGGACCGCGCCCGGGGTGTGGTGCGCTAGCGCTCCGGACACAAAAAACCGCGATATGCCCACGAAGGGCATATCGCGGTTTTTTTGCGCGGTTCAGCTGCCGCGACGCTTGGTCTTGATCAGGTCGAGGCGCTCCTTGAGCAGTTCCTCGAGCTCCTCGACGGAACGACGCTCCAGCAGCATGTCCCAGTGGGTACGCGGCGGCTTGACCTTCTTGGGCTCCGGCACGTCACCCTCGATCAGGGTGCCCTCGAGCCCGTTACGGCACAGCCAGGTGCCGGGGATCTCGGCGTCGTCGGCGAACGGGACGTCGAACTCTTCCCCGTTGTCGGTGCGGTACCGGGCCACCTGACGCGGCGCCAGGTCATGGTTGCGGTCGGTCTCGTAGCTCACGGCTCCGAGGCGACTGCCTCTCAGGACACGATCAGCCATCGTCAACACTCCTTATTTGGCGTTTTAGTCCGGATGTATCAACGCTGCACGGCGTTGCCAAGTTCCCGACTCGACCATTGATGATACGCGGGTCGAGGCGTCGGGCAGTCTACAGTCGTGACCCATGGCGATCGGTAACCACAGACGCGACCGTCCGCAGCCGTGTCGGTGGTGCGGACGTGAGGTCGCCGATGCGCAGATGGGTCGCCGTCGCCAGTATTGCAGGCAGTCCTGCCGGCAGCGGGCCTACGAACAACGCGCCATGGTGAAAGGTACGTCGCTGGCCCCGGATTCGGTGGTGCTCACCGCCGACGAGGCGGCCCAGCTGTCCGATCGGGTGTACCAGGTCAGGTGTGCGGCCGAGGATGTGGCCATCGCGGTCGACGAGGGTGCCGGGACGGACGAACTGCGGCAGTTGTGTGAGGCCCTGATGGAGGCGGCCAAGGCGGCCGACGGCTGGCGCTAGTCGGGCGGGCAGCTGAGCTGACGGCCGATGCCCACCGGCGGCGGAACCGGCTTCAGGCAGCCCAGCGGTTCGACGCCGGAGGAGTTCAGCAGCACCGCGGACTGGTGCGCATAGTTGACGCACACCAAAGAGGTGTCATCGGCCCGGCACCGGTAGTCACCGAACGCCAGTGACTTGCCCTCGGTGAGTTCGGCACCGTCGCCGTAGCCGAATCGACCCGGATCTCCGTGCAGCGAGCCGATATCCACGGTTTCCCCGGTGAAATCCACCCAGCCGGGAATCCACTGGCCCTCGACGTCGGCGGGCTTGGACGGCAGATCGTCGGCCTTGATCAGGCAGGCCAGCTGCCCCTCGACGTTCTTGTCGGTGGCACAGCGGGCGGTGCCCGAGGGTGCGACGAACGCGACATCGTCGCCCAGGCTCGTGGATTGGCCGTCGCGCGTGGCGGTGTGGAAGCCGGACGGATCGACCGGGGTGCCCGCCTCGACCCACTTGATCACGCGGTTCATCGGGGTCCCCGCGGCCGGTGCCGTGGTGGGCAGCGGCGAGGTCGTCGTCGTGGTGGGCGTGGTGGTCTTGGTGTGTGGGGCGCCGGCCGGCATCGACATCCGGGGCTGCGAGTTCGGCTGCGACTCGTGTCCCCCTCCCGATGAGCAGGCCGCCACGAGGGCCGCCGAAAGCACAGCAGCCCCAACAGTCACAACGGTGCGCATACCCGCAAGGCTAGCGGTCGCGTGTCACGCCCACCGCGTGTCCGCCTACACCGGTGTAGTTCGATACGGTCGGTTCATGCACGAGCGGACTGTCCGGGCAAAGATCAGTACCGGCATCGTCGAGGGGTTCACTCGCGACGGCGTACATCGTTGGCGCTCCATCCCTTACGCCAAGCCGCCGGTGGGCCGGCTGCGTCTTCGGGCACCCGAGCCGGCCGAGCCGTGGCCCGGCGTGCGCTACTGCCACGGGTTCGGTTACTGCGCGCCCCAGCAAAATCGCTACACGCTCGTCGGCCTGGGCAAGCATCAGCCGATGAGCGAGGACTGCCTGACGCTCAACGTGGTGGCGCCGGAGAAACCACCGCGCACGCGAGGCGCGGAGAAGGATGACGCCGATGGTCCGCTGCCGGTGATGTTCTTCGTGCACGGCGGCGGCTACATCATGGGCAGCTCGGCCACGCCCATCTACGACGGTGCCGCGCTGGCCCGCCGCGGCTGTGTGTTCGTCTCGGTCAACTACCGGCTCGGCATGCTCGGGTGTGTCGAGCTGTCGTCGCTGTCGACACCGGAGCATCCGATCGAGGACAACCTGTTCCTGCGCGATCTGGTGTTGGCGCTGCGGTGGGTACGCGACAACATAGCGGTGTTCGGCGGGGACCCCGACAACGTGACGATCTTCGGCGAGAGTGCGGGTGCGCACGCGGTCGCGACCCTGCTCGCGGTGCCCGACGCCGAAGGGCTGTTCGCCCGGGTGATCTCGGAGAGCCCGGCCAGCGGGATGGTCAGCTCGGCGGAGGCCGCCGCGCGTATCGCAGGTCAGCTCGCCGAATTGGTCGGTCCCGGTGGGGGATCGGCGGCTGCCGCGCTGATGTCTGCTCGCCCGGCGGAGCTGGGCCGGGCGCTGGAAAAGCTCATCATGCGCGGGCAGACGGATATGCCGGGCGCGTTTCCGGTCGGTCCGACTTTCGGCACCGACTACCTGCCCGTCGATCCGGTGACGGCGATGGCCGAGGGCAGCGCGCACCGGGTGCCGTTGATCGTCGGCAACAACGCCGACGAGGGCAGGCTGTTCACCCGCTTCATGCCGCTGTTGCCGACCAATGAGCCGATGATCGAAAAGTTGTTCGCCCGTACCGATCCGGAGGAACGTCGCCGGATTGTGGCGGCGTACCCGGACTATCCGAGCAGTGCGGCCTGCGTGCGGCTGGGCGGCGATTTCGCGTTCGCTTCGGCCACCTGGCAGATCGCCGAGGCGCACAGCCGGCACGCGCCCACCTATGTGTACCGCTACGACTACGCGCCGCGCACCCTGCACTGGGCGGGACTGGGGGCGACGCACGCGATGGAACTGCTCGCGGTATTCGACACCTACCACACGAGTTACGGCGCGCTGCTGACGGCCGTGGGCGATCGCGCGTCGGCCCGGCGGGTCAGCCGGGACGTGCAGCGGCGATGGCGTGAGTTCAGCCGGACCGGTGAGCCGGGCGCGGGCTGGCCGGCCTATGACAGCGACGACCGCGCGGTGTTCGTGTTCGACCGCCGGCCCCGCGTCGAATACGACCCCCGGGCGGTGCGGCGCCAGGCCTGGGAAGGGTTCACGCTCGCCGAGCACTGAGTCGCCGGAGTACGGCTGATTCACTCTGAGCGATTTGCTGCACGGAATCCTCCGGTGTGGTTGCGTATTTGGTGTGGACTATCCCTTGGATCCGCTGTCCGCCGACGAGTTTCGCGCGGTGGCAGCGATATTGCGTGAGCACGGGGTCGGGGAGGGCTGGCGGGTCGCCTCGGTGGAACTCGTCGAACCGTCCAAGGCCGAGTTGGCCGCCTTCGATGGCGGCGGCGCGACACCGGCCCGCCGCGCGGCCGTCATCTGCCTGGACCGGTCGGCGAACGCCACCTACAAGGGCGTGGTGTCGCTGACCGACGACCGGGTCGAGAACTTCGACCACATGCCGGGCGTCCAGGCCAACTTCACCGTCGACGAGTTCATCGAATGCGACGAGGTGCTGCGCAGGCATCCTGACGTGATCGCCGCACTCGCCAAACGCGGTATCACCGATCTGGACAACGTGTTCATGGACACCTGGACCTACGGTGACGCGGTCGCGCCGCCCGAGTACCGCGACCGTCGGATCGGCTGGTCGGACACCTGGTACAAGCACGCCCCCGGTGCCAATCCCTACGCCCACCCGGTCAGTGGTCTGCACTGCGTGATCGACATCAACACCATGGAGGTGCTGCGCGTCGAGGATGACGGCAGTTCCGAAAAGCCCGATGTGATGGGCGAATACGTACCGCACCACATCCCCGAGCGGATCCGGTCTGCCTCGCGCCGCGAGCCGCTGAAGCCGCTGAACATCACCCAGCCCGATGGTCCGTCGTTCACGTTGGACGGCAACCTGCTGCAGTGGCAGAACTGGTCGTTGCGGGTCGGTTTCAACCACCGTGAGGGGATGACGCTGCACACCGTGCGGTACCGCGACGGCGAGGTGGATCGTTCGGTGGCCCACCGGATGTCGTTCGCCGAGATGGTGGTGCCGTATCGGGACTCCTCGGTCGACCACTACCGGCGGACCGCGTTCGACATCGGCGAGTGGGGCCTGGGATTCATGACCACCTCGCTGGAACTCGGCTGCGACTGCCTCGGTGAGATCCGCTATCTGGACGCGGTTCTGCACGACAGCACGGGCGAGCCGTACACCATCACGAACGCGATCTGCATCCACGAGGAAGACAACGCCGTGCTGTGGAAGCACGTCGACCACGACGCCGGTGCCGAGGTGCGCCGGATGCGCAGGCTCACACTGTCATTCCATGTCACCGTCGCCAACTACGAGTACCTGGTCTACTGGCGGCTGTACCAGGACGGCAACATCGAGTGCGAGGTCCGCGCCACCGGGATCATGGTCACCACGCCCGTTCCGGCGGGGCAGCCGCATCCCAACGGCACCCTGGTCGACGAGCGCACCTATGCGCCGTTCCACCAGCATTTCCTGATCGCCCGGTTGGACCTGGACGTCGACGGCCCCGACAACACGGTCTACATGACGGAGTCGTACGCCGAACCGATCAGTCCCGACAATCCGTACGGTCTGTCGCTGGTGGTGCGCAATCAGGCGCTGCGCACCGAGCAGGAGGGCAAACAGGACGTCAGCTTCGCCACTCAGCGGGCGTGGAAGGTGGTCAACACCAACGTCGTCAACGGCCTCGGCACGCACCCGTCCTACAAGCTGGTGCCCACCGGGGCGATCCCCGCGATGTTCGATCCCTCGTCACCGGTGGCGCAGCGCGCCAACGTCATCACCCACACGCTGTGGGTGACTCCGAACCGGCCGGACGAACGCTGGCCCGCGGGGGAGTTCGTCAACCAGTCGGTGGCCGATACCGGGCTGGGTGAATGGACGAAGGCCGACCGGTCGATCGACAACACCGACGTGGTGCTCTGGTACGTCTTCGGCATCCACCACATCACCCGTCCGGAGGACTGGCCCGTGATGCCGGTGGACGTGGTGTCGTTCTGGCTCAAGCCTTTCGGGTTCTTCGACCGCAACCCGGCGTTGGACGTGGCACCCACCCCGCCGGACGCCTGCGCCCACGGCCATGCCAAGGCGGCACATCATTAGTTGACACCTGTCATATGTGACGCGGAACACTGCTAGGTTGCCTGTGTGCAACCGACTCAGACAGCCGTACTCGACCGCCCCGAAGACCTGACCTGCGACTGGCTGACCGCCGCACTCGGCGCCGGACAGGTCGATGGGTTCAGTTTCGAGCGGATCGGAACGGGCCAGATGAGCGAGTGCTATCGCGTATCGCTGAGCTATGCCGCAGAGGAGGGCGGGCCGGCCTCGGTCGTGCTGAAGGTCGCCGCGACCGACCCCAGCAGTCGCCAGACCGGACTGGCGCTCGGGCTCTACGAACGCGAGGTGCGGTTCTATACCGACATCGCGCCCGCCCTGGTGCCCGGGCCCGTGGCGCCGTGCTACCACGCCGCGATCGACACTCAGACCGGTGCGTTCGACCTGTTGCTCGGCGATGCCGTCCCCGCCCTGGTGGGCGACGAGATCCGCGGCGCCACAGCCGAACAGGCCTCTGCGGCGCTCACCGAGCTGGGCCGCATGCACGGGTCGAAGCCCGGCGCCGAGGCGCTGAACCAGGCTGAATGGCTCAACCGTGAGGCGCCGGTCAACCAGGGGTTGATCGCCGGCCTGTATGCGGCCTTCGTCGACCGGTACGCGGGCCTGATCACGCCCGAGCAGCGCCACGTGTGCGAGCGGCTCGTCGAGAGTTTCGACGCCTACCTGGCAGCCGAAGGAGCGTCCGAGCGGCCTCAGGGTCTGGTACACGGTGACTACCGGCTCGACAACATGCTGTTCGGCGACTCCGGTGCCGACCGGGCCCTGACCGTGGTCGACTGGCAGACCGTCACCAAGGGGCCTGCGTTCACCGACGTCGCGTATTTCATCGGCTGCGCCCTGCCCGTCGAGCAGCGCCGCGCGCACTACGACGAGTTACTGACGGCGTATCACCGGGCGCTCGGACCGGACTCCGCGCTGACGCTCGATCAGGTGCGCGACGGTGTGCGCCGGCAGAGCTTCTTCGGCGTGATGATGGCCATCATCTCCTCGATGCTGGTGGAGCGCACCGAACGCGGTGACCAGATGTTCATGACGATGCTCGACCGGCACTGCAGCCATGTGCTGGACACCGAGGCCCTGGATATCCTTGCGCCACCGGCGATCCCGGAACCGCTGGTCCCCACGGACGAGGATGAGTTTGCGCATCCGCCGACCGGCGAGGAATTGTGGAACGAGAGCTGGTATCTCGACTTCGCCGATGCTGACGCGGGTTTCGGCGGTTGGGTCCGCCTGGGGCTGGTACCCAACCAGGACACCGCGTGGGTGAATGTGCTGTTCTGCGGTCCGGGGATGCCGACCGTGGCGCTCAACGACTTTCACGCCGCACCGGCCGAACCGGCACTGATCACGGGTGAGGGTGTCGAGCTGAGCCTGCAGCCGGGCGAGCCGCTCAAGACCTACCGGGTCACCGCAGCGGGTACCGGGCAGGCCCATGACGATCCGGCCGCGCTGCTGCGTGGTGAAACGGGCCGGCCGGTTCCGGTGACCATGGACCTGACCTGGACCACGGTGGGAACCCCGTACCAGTACCGGATCACGCCGCGCTACGAGATTCCGTGCACGGTCTCGGGCACGGTGACCGTCGGGGAGCAGACCTTCGACGTCAACGCCGTCGCGGGCCAGCGTGACCATTCGTGGGGCGTGCGCGATTGGTGGTCGATGAACTGGGTGTGGAGTGCGATCCATCTCGACGACGGCACCCATCTGCACGGCGTGGACATCCGGATCCCCGGGATGCCGCCGATCGGGATCGGCTATTCGCAGCGCGCGGGTGAGCCGCTCGTCGAATTGCAGTCGGTGACAGCGCAATACGCGCTCGGTGCCGATGATCTGCCGGTGTCGACGACGCTGAACCTGCAACCCGGCGACATCGAGGTCACCGTCGACATCCAGGGCCACGCGCCGGTGCTGCTGGTGGCTCCGGGAGACGACGGTGCCGGCCGGGTCAGTCAGTTCCCCCGCGCCTGGGCCAAGGTGCGCACCGCCGACGGACGCAGCGGGATCGGCTGGCTGGAGTGGAACCGCAACGTCAGCTCACCCGAAAACGCTTGAGCCGCGCAGTCGCTCCGGAGATCAACTCCACGCGGCTGCGCGGCACACCCAGATGCTGGGCAAGCAGCTTGGTGACGGCGTCGTTGGCCTTGCCGTCGACGGCACGTTCCTGAACGTAGATGGTGAGCGCGCCGTCGTCAGCGACCTCGACCAGCGGGCCTTTGCGGCTGCCGGGCTTGACGCGGACGACGACGGTTTCGCTCACACCGTCATTTTCTACCGCGCGACGATCACCGATGAGCCGTGGCCGAACAGGCCCTGGTTGGCGGTCACGCCGACCTTGGCGCCCTCGACCTGCCGGCCGATGGCCTGGCCCTTGAGCTGCCAGGTCAGCTCGCACACCTGCGCGATGGCCTGCGCCGGGATCGCCTCGCCGAAGCACGCCAGGCCGCCGGACGGGTTGACCGGGACACGGCCACCGATGGTCGTCGCGCCGGAACGCAGCAGCTGCTCACCCTCACCCTTGGCGCACAGGCCCAGGTGCTCGTACCAGTCCAGCTCGAGTGCGGTGGACAGGTCGTAGACCTCTGCCAGGCTGACGTCCTCGGGGCCGATCCCGGCCTCGGCGTATGCGGCGTCGAGGATCTGATCCTTGAACACGCGCTCCGGTGCCGGCACCACGGCGGTGGAATCCGTTGCGATGTCCGGCAATTCGGGCAGGTGCTGCGGGTATTGCGGGGTCACCGTCGAGATCGCGCGCACCGACGGGACGCCCTCCAGGGAGCCCAGGTGTTTCTCGGCGAACGATTTGCTCGCCACGATCAGCGCGGCGGCACCATCGGAGGTGGCGCAGATGTCGAGCTGGCGCAGTGGGTCGGACACCACCGGGCTGGCCAGCACGTCCTCGATCGAGGATTCCTTGTGGTAGCGGGCATTCGGGTTCTGCAGGCCGTGGCGGGAGTTCTTCACCTTGACCTGGGCGAAGTCCTCGGAGGTGGCCCCGTAGAGGTCCATCCGGCGCCGGGCCAGCAGGGCGAAGTACACCGGGTTCATCGCGCCGAGCAGGTGGAAGCGCTGCCAGTCCGGATCGTTCTTGCGCTCGCCGCCGACGGGCGCGAAGGCGCCCTTGGGTGTGGTGTCGGCGCCGATCACCAACGCGACATCGCAGAACCCGGCCAGGATCTGAGCGCGGGCGCTCTGCAGTGCCTGCGAGCCCGACGCGCAGGCCGCGTAGCTCGACGACACCGGCACACCGTTCCAGCCCAGCTTCTGGGCGAAGGTCGATCCGGCGATGAAGCCCGGGTAGCCGTTGCGGATGGTGTCGGCCCCGGCGACCAGCTGGATCTGGCGCCAGTCCAGGCCGGCCTCGGCCAGCGCGGCGCGGGCGGCGACGACGCCGTACTCGGTGAAGTCGCGGCCCCACTTGCCCCACGGGTGCATGCCCGCGCCGAGGATGTACAGCGGTTCGGGAGTGCTCACGGGATCCTCCAGGCGTGGGTGGTGCGCTCGATGCCCTCGTCGTCGGTGTAGAGCGTCATGGTGGTCAGCTCCATCTCCATGCCGACCTTGAGGTCGGCGGCGAGGGTGCCTTCGACGACCTTGCCGAGCACGATCAGACCTTCGTCGGCCAACTCCACCGCGGCGATCGCGAAGGGTTCGAACGGGTCGGTCTTCGGATACGGTGCGGGCGGGAGATACCGGTTCTCGGTGTAGCTCCACACCTTCCCGCGGCGGGACAGCGGAACCAGGTCAAGGGTGTCGCTGTCGCAGGCCGGGTTGGGGCAGTTGTTCTCGCGCGGCGGGAACACGAAAGTGGCGCACTGAGTGCACTTGCCGCCGATCAGGTGAGTGGCACCGGCGTCGTCGGTGGCGAACCACCCTTCGATCGCGGGTTGCGAAGATGCTGCTGGCACGCGGCCAGCCTAAACGATCAAGACCGCAGAACTGAAACGTGTTGCAGTTTTGCCCCGCGAACCAAGATAATGGCTTGAAGAGTACGAAACTGTTTCGTACTCTTCAAACATGGTTCGAGGTATGGAGCGTGAGCAGGCCGTGCTGGCCGCGACGGCCGAGCTGCTGGTGGAACGGGGATACCAGGCACTGACGACCGACGCGGTGGCCGCCCGGGCCGGCGCCAGCAAGGCCACCATCTACCGCCGGTGGCCGAACAAGGCCCAGCTTGTCCGCGCGACCCTGGACGCCGCGGATGTCGCACGCAATGCGTCGGTACCCGACACCGGGGAGCTGCGCAGTGATCTGTTCGCCGTGATGGACGCCGTCGCGGCGAACGTGGCCGACCCGTTGACCCGGGTCACCGCGGAACTCGCAACCCTCATGCGCCACGACGCGCAGCTGGCCGAGGCCATCCGCGAACATCTCGCCAAAGAGGAGCTCTCGCCGTTCCACGATGCGCTGCAGCGGGCCATCGCCCGCGGCGATATCGCCGCAGACACCCATGTCGAACTCATCCATGACGTGGCCGAGGCGATGATCCTCCGCCAGGTCCACCTCGACCTACCGGTCGACGCGGCGTTCAGCGCGCGGCTGATCGACGACGTCCTGTTGGTCCTGCTCGGAGGTGCCCGCGGATGACTGTCGTGATCGCGGGCGCCGGGCCCACCGGACTGACCCTGGCCATCGAGCTGGCCCGGCGCGGCGTGCCCTGCCGGGTGCTGGACAAAGCCGCGGCGTTGTTCCCCGGCTCCCGCGGCAAAGGGCTGCAGCCGCGCACCCTGGAGGTCTTCGACGACCTCGGCGTGATCGGCGCCGTGCTGGCCGCCGGGGAATCCTTTCCGCCCATGCGGCTCTACCGCGGCGAGGACGTGGTCTGGGAGAAGCCGATCTACGACCTGCTGGGGCTGCCCGAGCTGGAACCCACCCCGGCGGTGCCGTACCCGTACACGTGGCTGATCCCGCAGTGGCGCACCGACCAGATCCTGGCGGCGCGATTTGCCGAACTCGGCGGCACCATCGAGTTCGACACCGAGGTAACGGGTTTCACGCAGGGCGACGACGGTGTCACGGTGCATACCCGGCGAGGATCGATCCACGCCGACTACCTGGTCGGCGCCGACGGTGGCCGCAGCGCCGTCCGCAAGGCGTCCGGGGTCGACTTCCTCGGCGGTGCGCTCACCGAGGAACAGATCATCGTCGGCGACGTGCGGGCCCGCGGCCTCGACGGCCGGTGCTGTCACCTCCTGACCCGGGACGGCGACCAGTCCACACGGTTCTCGCTGTGGAACCTGCCGGATAGTGAGCACTACCAACTGGTGGTGACGATGGCGCCCGGCGTCGAAGTTCCCGCGCTGACCCTCGAGGGCATGCAGGAAGTGCTGCAGCACCGGTCGGGCCGCCGGGACGTGACACTCTCGGATCTGCGGTGGATCTCGCTGTACCGGGTGAATCTGCTGATGGCGCAAAACTTCCGGATGGGCCGGGTGTTCCTGGCCGGAGACGCCGCCCACGTCCATTCGCCCGCCGGAGGGCAAGGCGTCAACACCGGGGTGCAGGATGCCTACAACCTCGGCTGGAAACTGGCCGCTGTGTCGGCCGGAGCGCCTGACGCCCTGTTGGACAGCTATGAGGCGGAGCGTCTGCCCGTCGCCGCCGAGGTGCTGCACCTCAGCGGCCTGTTGCACCGCCAGGGGTTCGGTGCGACGGGGCCTGCGCCCGCGGCCATCCACCAGTTGGACATCAACTACCGGGGAAGCCCGCTCGCCGTCGACACCGATCCGACCGGTGCGCTACGGGCCGGCGACCGGGCACCCGACGGACTGCTGCCAGACGGCCGCAGACTGTTCGACGTGTTCCGCGGCCCCCACTGGACTGTGCTGCAATTCGGTGCCGAGCCAGTCGATTTCGGGATCCCGCAGGTGCGACTCGCCCCCGGCGACGGCTACGACGTATCTGTCGGCTCCTACGTCCTGGTCCGGCCCGACGGTTATGTCGGCGCGATCAGCACCCGGCCCGAAGTCATCCGCGACCAACTGCGGCAAGCGGGGGAGGAGGCCCCAGCCGCTACGTCAAGTGCCGGAGCAACTCGTCGCGGGACCACGGTGTCAGGCGAAACCGGCCGTCCCGGATGACCGCGACGGCCACGTCGTTCACATCGAGCCCGGAATGATCGGTGGAGGAGAAGCGGTACTCGCCTTCAGGCGTGAGACATGTCAGTGAATCCATCGCTTGCCGGACCGCTTGAGGAGCGTCGTCGCCGGCCGCGTCGACGGCTGCCGCAATCAGCTTCGCGGCGGTGTATCCATCCACCGCGAATTGAGACGGCGGTACACCGTGCCGACGCTCGAAGGGTTCGGTCAGCGCGGCGATGGCGCTCCGGGTCGCTGAAGGTGGCAGGTCTGCTTCCACGGCTACCAGGGACGTCGCGACGATGATGCCGTCGGCGCCCGGGCCGACCTCGTCCACGAACGTGGGACTCGCGGCGCCGAGTCCCACGACCATCGGAATGTTCAGACCGGCTGACCTGAATGCCAATGCCAACCCGGTCGCCGGTGGCCCGGTGACCCACGCCATCAAGGCTTGCGCGCCGCTCGCGGCGGCCTCAGCCACTGCGGGTCCGAAATCCTCGGTGTCGACCTTGACCGAAACGACCGTGACCGCCTCGATTCCGAACTGGCTCAGCATGGTTTCCTGCGTCGTCCACGCCTCACGGTTGAACACGCTGTCGGAATCGAGGGCCACCGCAATTCTGGTCAAGCCGCGATGGCGGAAGTATCTGAGCAGCTGCGCGGCGACCACACGCCCCGTCGGCGGCGTCATGAACACGTACGGACGGACGGGATCGACCTGGGTGTGCGCGGCTCCCGTCGACACGTACACAACTCGGCGTTCATCGGTATGCGACAGGACCGCCAGACTTGCGTTGGAGAATGATGTTCCGACGACGGCAACGACGCCCCGGTCGGCCATCCGGTGGTAGGCGGCCACCGCACCCTGGGGGAGACTCTCGTCGTCCTCGACCGCCAGCTCCACCGGGCGTCCGAGCACACCACCCGCGTCGTTGAGCTGCTGTACGGCGAGCTCTGCGCCGTCCCGGTTCTCCAGGCCCATGTAATTAGAGCCGGTCAGCGATGTCACCTGGCCGATCACGATCGGGCTTGGCGACGGCACGAGGGAAGGTTAGCGCGACCACCGCGACGTCGACGGGCTACCCGCCGGCGGCGCCCAGCAGGATGCGGACCAGATCACTGTGGTTGTCGCGCATGAGGTTGTGTGCCCCGTCGAGCACGTGTGTGCGCCAGGCGGGGTCGGTGCGAACCCGCTCGAAGGTCGCGGTGAAGGGCGATTCACCCTCCCACTTGGTGGCGTAGACATAGTCGAGCCGGAAGCGGGACAGGTCGTCGCGCAGCCGGATCGGCTGCATCAACGACGCGAGTGGATGCGCCGTGGCGCGGTCGTCGAAGAACGGCAGTGGCGGTACGCCGTAGCCCGTGGCATCGACGCCGGCGTACCACGTGTGTTGTCCGTCGTCGGTCAGAGTCCACACCGAGTCGCCGTCTCGCGGCACGAACGCGTCCAGGTACACCAGCGAATCGACCTGCAGTGGAATGCGATCCGCGACGGCGGTGATCACCATGCCGCCGTAGCTGTGCCCGGCCAGTACCGCATCGGTCACGTGCTGGGCCTGCATTTCCGCGATCACGTCGGCGATATGGGTTTCCAGGTTGACCCCGGCGTGGGCCAGGTGCGCGCGCTCGGCCACCCCGGTGAGGGTTGGTGTCAACACCCGGTGGCCCTCGGCGCGCAGTGCGGCGGCGAGATCGTCGAAGCACCAGCCGCCGTGGCACGCACCCGGTATCAGAACGTATGTGGTCATCGGGAACTCCTGTCTGCGAGTGTGTTTCGTCGATAGTCCGCGGTGACCCGGGCCAGCTCCTTGGGGTCGCCGGCATGCATCGTGCGATTGGCGTGCACCACTGCCGTGGTCTCCGGGACGCGGCGGGCCTCGTAGCCGGCGACGCCGCGGCCGGCGGCCAGCTCGTCGGCAAGGGCGCGGGCGTCGAGGACGGCCTGTGAACCGCCGTTGGCGCCGACGGGATACATCGGATGCGCGGCGTCACCCAGTAGTGTGACGCGTTGAGTACCCCAGTGGGACAACGGCTCCCGGTCGACCATCGGATACTCGAACACCGCATCGGATCTGCCCACCAGCTCGGCCGGGTCCAGCCAGTCCAGGTGCCAGCCCGACATGCGGGCCATGACCTCCGCGGGATCGACCTGGGCGTTCCAGTTCGCGTCCCCGGGAAGCGGACCGGGCGCGGCCTCGGCGACCTGCAGCACCCAGTTCACCTGATCGCCGCCGATCGGGTACGTGACCAGCTCGACCCCGTCCTCACCCTTGACGATGGCCATCGTGCGGCCGTCCAGAAACGGCCGAACATGGCTGGCGCCGCGGAACATCCGAACCCCCGACCAGACCAGTGGGTCGACGCCGCGATGCAACTGCCTGCGTACTTCCGAGTGCACCCCGTCGGCGCCGACGAACACGTCTGCGGTGAACTCGCCGACGCGGCTGGCCACGCGTACATGATCGTCGGATTCCTCGAAACCGGTGACGGCTGCGCCTGTGCGCACCGCGTCGGTACCCAGCCGGGACCGGACCGCGTCGAGCAACAGCATCTGCAGCCGGCCGCGGTGCACGGAACACTGCGGGTACCCGTATCCGCCTTCGATTCCGCGGGGCTCACGGAACAGCAGCGCGCCGTCGGAGCGGTAGAAATCGATGACGGCCGGGGTCGCCGAGATGGCCAGCAGGGCCTCGCCGAGACCGAGGTCGGTCAGTTCGCGTACCGCGTGCGGCAGCAGGTTGATGCCCACGCCGAGGGCGCGGAGCTCGTGGGCGCTCTCCAGGATCGTGACGTGAAAACCTCTGGCGTGCAGGGTGAGTGCGGTGGTGAGGCCACCGATACCGGCTCCGGCGATGACGATCTGTCGTGTGGACATGGCTCCAGCCTCGTCAGCGCCGAATGATAAGTCCAATACATAGTCTATCCATAAACTATTGTGATTACTTATGGAATTGCGGCAGCTCGAATACTTCGTGGCGGTGGCCGAAGAAGCCAACTTCACCCGCGCCGCCGAGCGGGTGCATGTCGCGCAACCGGCGGTCAGCGCCCAGATCCGGCACCTCGAGCGCGAACTCGGTCAGCAACTGTTCGATCGCAGCCGGCGTACGGTCCGGCTGACCGCCGCCGGCGAAGCCGTGTTGCCACACGCCCGGGCGGCGCTGGCCGCCGTCACCGCCGCCCGTACCGCGGTCGAGGAACTCGGCGAGTTGGTGCGGGGCTCGGTGGTGGTGGGCACCGTGACGGCCCACGACTTCGACATGGCGGGACTGCTCGCTCAGTTCCACGCGGCACACCCACTGGTCGACATCACGCTGACCACGGACGAGTCCGACGCCCTGCTGGACGGCTTGCACTCGGGGCGCCTCGATGCGGCCATCGTGTCGGTCGGTGCCGAACTGCCCGCCGGGTTGGCCGCCGAGGTGGTGACCGATCAGCGCATCGTCGCAGCGGTGGCGGGTGACCATCCGTGGCACCGGCGACGCACGGTCGCGCTGCGCGATCTCGCAGACCACCCGGTCATCGCGTTGCCGACCGGCGCCGGTATCCGCCACCAGTTCGACCAGGCCTGCCGCGGGGCCGGGGTGGCCGCACGGGTCGCGTTCGAGGCGAGCACCCCGCACGCGCTGGCCGAGCTTGCCGAGCGCGGGCTCGGAGTCGCGGTGTTGCCGGAATCGGTGGCCGTCGCCCGGACCGCCCTGCACCCCCTGCCCATCACACCCGAGTTGCGCGGCCGGTTGGTGTTCGCGTGGCGGGCGCGGGGACCGATGAGTCCGGCCGCCAGAGTCCTGATCGAGATGACTCGTCGCCGTCTGCGCGTCGGTGGCCCCGCATAGAGTGAGGGCCGTGAGCCCCGCGAAGACCGAGACGAAGAACGCACCGAACCCGACCGCTGACGACAAGCCCACACTGATGCTGCTCGACGGCAATTCGCTGGCTTTCCGGGCGTTTTACGCGTTGCCGGCCGAGAATTTCAAGACTCAGGGCGGGCTGACCACCAACGCGGTCTACGGGTTCACCTCGATGCTGATCAACCTGCTGCGTGACGAGCAGCCCAGCCACGTGGCCGCCGCGTTCGACGTATCGCGACAGACGTTCCGCAAGGACAAGTACCCGGAATACAAAGAGGGCCGCTCCGCGACGCCCGACGAGTTCCGCGGCCAGATCGACATCACCAAAGAGGTGCTCGGCGCACTGGGCATCACCGCGATGGCCGAACCCGGCTTCGAGGCCGACGACATCATCGCCACCCTGGCCACCCAGGCCGAGCAGGAGGGCTACCGGGTTCTGGTTGTCACCGGCGACCGTGACTCGCTGCAGTTGGTCACCGACAACGTCACCGTGCTCTACCCGCGCAAGGGGGTCAGCGAGCTGACCCGCTTCACGCCGGACGCGGTGGTGGAGAAGTACGGGCTGACGCCGACGCAGTATCCGGATTTCGCGGCCCTGCGCGGGGACCCGAGTGACAACCTGCCCGGCATTCCCGGGGTGGGAGAGAAGACCGCGACCAAGTGGATCGTCGAGTACGGCTCACTGCAGTCGCTGGTCGACAACGTCGAGAGGGTCAAGGGGAAGGTGGGGGACTCGCTGCGGGCCAACCTGTCCAGCGTGATCCTCAACCGTGAGCTCACCGACCTGGTGCGCGATGTGCCGCTGGCCCAGACGCCGGACACGCTGCGGATGCAACCCTGGAACCGCGACCAGATCCACCGGCTGTTCGACGACCTGGAATTCCGGGTGCTGCGCGACCGGCTGTTCGAGACGCTGGTCGCCTCCGAGCCCGAGGTCGAGCACGGGTTCGACGTGCGTGGCCGGGCATTGGAGCCCGGTGAGCTGGCCGCCTGGCTCGCCGAGCACAGCCTGGGTAACCGGTTCGGACTGGCCGTGGTCGGCACGCATCTGGCCTACGACGCCGACGCCACCGCACTGGCCATCGTGGCGGCCGACGGCGACGGGCGCTACATCGACACCGCCACGCTGACACCCGAGGACGAGGAAGCGCTGGCGCGCTGGCTGGGCGATCCCGGTCCGCCCAAGGCACTGCACGAGGCCAAGCTGGCCATGCATGACCTGGCCGGGCGCGGCTGGACATTGCGCGGGGTCACCTCCGACACCGCGCTCGCCGCCTACCTGGTGCGGCCGGGGCAGCGCAGCTTCGCCCTCGACGATCTGGCGGTGCGCTACCTGCGTCGCGAGCTGCGCGCCGAAACGCCTGAGCAGCAACAGCTTTCACTGCTGGATGACTCGGAGGGAGTCGACGAGCAGGCGGTGCAGACGCTGATCCTGCGGGCTTGCGCGGTCCTGGACCTCGCCGATGCGCTGGACGAGGAACTGGCCCGGATCGACTCGTCGTCCCTGCTGGGCCGGATGGAGCTGCCGGTGCAGCGGGCGCTGGCCGAGATGGAGTCGATCGGCATCGCCGTCGACCTGGGCAAACTGCAGGAACTGCAGAGCGAGTTCGCCGACCAGATCCGTGACGCCGCCGAGGCCGCGTACGCGGTGATCGGCAAGCAGATCAACCTCGGGTCGCCCAAGCAGTTGCAGGCTGTGTTGTTCGACGAGCTCGAGATGCCCAAGACCAAGCGCACCAAGACCGGCTACACCACCGATGCCGATGCGCTGCAGTCACTGTTCGACAAGACCGGTCATCCGTTCCTGCAGCATCTGCTGGCACATCGGGACGCGACGCGGCTCAAGGTCACCGTCGACGGCTTGCTCAACGCGGTGGCCTCCGACGGGCGGATTCACACCACGTTCAACCAGACCATCGCGGCGACCGGCCGGCTTTCGTCGACCGAGCCGAACCTGCAGAACATCCCGATCCGCACCGAGGCGGGCCGACGCATCCGCGACGCGTTCGTGGTTGGAGGTCGCCCTCCGGGCTCCGGCGGCGGTGCGGGCTCGGACGGGCCGTATGCCGAGCTGATGACCGCCGACTACAGCCAGATCGAGATGCGGATCATGGCGCACCTGTCGCGAGATGAGGGCCTGATCGAGGCCTTCAACACCGGTGAGGACCTGCACTCGTTCGTGGCGTCGCGGGCGTTCTCGGTGCCGATCGACGAGGTGACCCCGGAGCTGCGCCGACGGGTCAAGGCGATGTCGTACGGCCTGGCCTACGGGCTGAGCGCCTATGGGTTGGCCAGCCAGCTCAAGATCTCCACAGAAGAGGCCAAGGTGCAGATGGAGCAGTACTTCGACCGGTTCGGCGGAGTGCGTGACTATCTGCGTGACGTGGTCGACCAGGCGCGCAAGGACGGGTTCACCTCAACAGTGCTGGGCCGTCGTCGCTACCTGCCGGAACTCGACAGCAGCAACCGCAATGTGCGCGAGGCGGCCGAGCGGGCCGCTCTCAACGCGCCGATCCAGGGCAGTGCCGCCGACATCATCAAGGTGGCGATGATCAACGTCGACGAGGCGATCAAGGAAGCCGGGCTGAAGTCACGGATGATCCTGCAGGTGCACGACGAGCTGTTGTTCGAGGTGGCAGACGGCGAGCGGGAGGCCTTGGAGGCTTTGGTGCGCGAGCACATGGGCAACGCCTACCCGTTGGATGTGCCGTTGGAGGTGTCGGTCGGGTACGGCCGCAGCTGGGACGCCGCCGCGCATTAGCGGCGCGTCTGGCAGCGCCCGCTCACCAGTGGACGGGCGCCCGGTAGTGCGCCATCCAGTGCAGGATCGGAGCGGCTGACCGCGCGGCGGTCACCGCGTACACCTCTTCCTGCTGCAACGCGTACACCTGCGCGTTGCCGAAGCCACGGTCGATGCGGTCCCGGACGAAGGCCAGCTCGACAACGGCGGCGGCGAAGGCCGCGACGGCCTTGCCCGCGGGACGACCGCCGGCCAGCGTGGCCTGCTTGATCGCGCCGTGGCGGCTCTTCAACGACCCGAGCCAGGTGGCTTCGTTGGGGGTGATCAACCCGGCGGCGACCATGCCCGGCAGTTTGGCGGCCACCACATGCTGCTCGCGGCGACGGCTGATGACCGCCACCACGATCATCGTGACGAAGATCGGCACCATCCAGACCGCGTACACGATGAAGTAGGTCCCGGCGCCCACCAGCGACGAACCGTTCCACAGTCCGTGCATGAACACCGCACCCAGGTAGCCGGCCAGGACGCAGAGCACTTTGGCGCCGGTGCTGCGCCGTTGCAGCGCGAAGTACACCCCGATCGCGGTCATCGTGGTGAACAGCGAGTGGGCGAACGGCGCCATGATCAGGCGCATCGCCGCCGTCAGCAGCGATCCGGCCAGCGAATCGGCGCTGGAGATGTACATGATGTCTTCGAGCCAGGCGAAACCGAGACCGACGAGGCCGGCGTACACCAGGCAGTCGGTCAGGGAGTTGAGCTCGTTGCGGCGCCGCCCGGTCATCATGATCAGCAGGAACAGGCCCTTGGCGGCCTCTTCGATGAACGGCGCGCGGATCGCCACCGAGGCGAAACTGTGCGCCGATTCGGCCGAGTCGACACCGGGTGCCAGCAGCGCGTCGGTGAACAGGCTCAGCACCAGGGACAACACGATGGCGACTGCGGCGCCCCAGCCGAAGGCCAGCAGCAGCAGCCTGGGCGGTTCCGGTTCCCAGCGGTCCAGCCACAGGTAGGCGAACACCGCCCCGGTCATCACGATGCTGGACAGCGTGAACCCGATGATCGCGCCGGCCGGGTTGAGCGCGGTGAACAGCAGCACCAGCGCACCGATGACGACGCCGCAGGCGATGATCGCCGCCAGCGGGGCGCCGACTTTGCGGACCGGTCTGGGCATCGGCGGGGTGATCGGAAACCATGGCCGATGGACCGGGCCGGGGGTCGGGGAGTACGCCACCCGCAGAAGCGTAGCCGTGGGTAGGCTGCGTGCCCGGCACAAATTCGGACGACGGTCCGGCGCGCTGCTGACACCCCCGTCGCGGGGGCGGTTTGTCCTGCGTGTGCCTGGTCGAGTACCCTCGTTACGTATCTGTGTGCACAGCTTGACACCGTCTGGTCACTGCCACGGATCAATACGAACGCATTACAGCAATACCACTGTCCCTACTAGTAAACCTGTCCGGAGCAACCCACCACATGCCAAGTCCCTCCGTCACCTCGCCGCAAGTAGCCGTCAACGACATCGGCTCGGCTGAGGACTTTCTCGCCGCCATCGACAAAACCATCAAATACTTCAACGATGGCGACATCGTCGAGGGAACCATCGTCAAGGTTGACCGTGACGAGGTCCTGCTCGACATCGGTTACAAGACCGAAGGTGTCATTCCTTCCCGCGAACTCTCGATCAAGCACGATGTCGACCCCAACGAGGTCGTTTCCGTGGGCGACGAGGTCGAGGCCCTCGTTCTCACCAAGGAGGACAAGGAAGGCCGCCTGATCCTGTCCAAGAAGCGCGCTCAGTACGAGCGTGCTTGGGGCACCATCGAGGAGCTCAAGGAGAAGGACGAGGCCGTCAAGGGCACCGTCATCGAGGTCGTCAAGGGCGGCCTGATCCTCGACATCGGTCTGCGTGGCTTCCTGCCCGCATCGCTGGTCGAGATGCGTCGTGTCCGCGATCTGCAGCCGTACATCGGCAAGGAGATCGAGGCCAAGATCATCGAGCTGGACAAGAACCGCAACAACGTGGTGCTGAGCCGCCGCGCCTGGCTGGAGCAGACCCAGTCCGAGGTGCGCAGCGAGTTCCTCAACCAGCTGCAGAAGGGCGCCATCCGCAAGGGTGTCGTCTCGTCGATCGTCAACTTCGGCGCCTTCGTCGATCTCGGCGGCGTCGACGGCCTGGTGCACGTCTCCGAGCTGTCCTGGAAGCACATCGATCACCCGTCCGAGGTGGTTCAGGTGGGCGACGAGGTCACCGTCGAGGTGCTCGACGTCGACATGGATCGCGAGCGGGTTTCGCTGTCGCTCAAGGCGACTCAGGAAGACCCGTGGCGTCACTTCGCCCGCACCCACGCGATCGGTCAGATCGTGCCGGGCAAGGTCACCAAGCTGGTGCCGTTCGGCGCGTTCGTCCGCGTCGAGGAGGGCATCGAGGGCCTGGTGCACATCTCGGAGCTGTCCGAGCGCCACGTCGAGGTCCCGGACCAGGTGGTCCAGGTCGGCGACGACGCGATGGTCAAGGTCATCGACATCGACCTGGAGCGTCGCCGGATCTCGCTGAGCCTCAAGCAGGCCAACGAGGACTACACCGAGGAGTTCGACCCGTCGAAGTACGGCATGGCCGACAGCTACGACGAGCAGGGCAACTACATCTTCCCCGAGGGCTTCGACGCCGAGACCAACGAATGGCTCGAAGGCTTCGACAAGCAGCGGGAGGAGTGGGAGGCTCGCTACGCCGAGGCCGAGCGCCGGCACAAGATGCACACCACCCAGATGGAGAAGTTCGCCGCGGCCGAGGCCGAGGAAGCTGCCCGTCCGGTGTCCAACGGGTCCTCGCGGTCGGAGGAGTCCACTGGTGGCACGCTGGCCAGCGACGCACAGCTGGCTGCTCTGCGCGAGAAGCTCGCAGGCAACGCCTAAGAAGTAAGACAACGAACGCCCCGGCCCATTGGGTCGGGGCGTTCGTCGTTCCGGGGGCCTGACAGACTGTTGGGCGTGCTTCGCATCGGGTTAACCGGCGGTATCGGCGCCGGGAAGTCAACAGTGTCGGCCACATTCAGTGATCTGGGCGGCATCATCGTCGACGGTGATGTCATCGCACGTGAGGTGGTCGAGCCGGGTACCGAGGGGCTGGCCAAGCTGGTCGAGGCGTTCGGGGACGGGATCCTGCTGCCCGAGGGCGCGCTGAACCGTCCAGCCTTGGCGGCTGTCGCCTTCAGCGACGACGAGAAGCGTGCCACCCTGAACGGCATCGTGCATCCGCTGGTGGCGCACCGCCGATCGGAGCTCATCGCCGCGGCCCACGAAGATGCGGTGATCGTCGAGGACATCCCGCTGTTGGTGGAATCCCAGATGGCGCCGATGTTCCCGTTGGTCATCGTGGTCAACGCCGACCCGGAACTACGCGTCAAGCGGCTGATCGAGTACCGCGGATTCACCGAGGAGGACGCCCGCGCCCGCATCGCGGCGCAGGCCACCGAGGAGCAGCGCCGCGCCGTCGCCGATGTCTGGCTGGACAACTCGGGCAGCCCCGGCGCCGTCGTCGAACAGGCCCGCACCCTATGGCACGAGCGGATCCTGCCTTTCGCGCACAACCTGAAGATCGAGCAGCCGGCCCGTCGCGACGCCGCGGTGGTGCCCTATGACCCGACCTGGCCGGATCAGGCCCGCCGGATCGTGGCCCGGCTGAACACCGCATGCGGACACCGCGCCGTGCGCATCGACCACATCGGTTCGACCGCGGTGCCGGGGATGGATGCCAAGGACGTCATCGATGTGCAGGTGACGGTCAAGTCCCTCGCAGTCGCCGACGAATTGGCCGACGCGCTGTTGACGGCAGGTTATCCGGTGGTGCCGGGTGTCACCGCCGATACTCCGCACGATGATGATCCGGCGTTGTGGCGCAAGCGTTTCCACGCCTCGGCGGACCCGGGCCGGCCGACCAACGTGCACATCCGGGTGGACGGCAGGCCCAACCAGCGGTTCGCCCTGATGTTTGTCGACTGGCTGCGGGCCAACCCGAACGTGCAGGCCGACTATCTGGCCGCCAAGCGTGCCGCACTGACCGCACCCGACTACGTCGCGGCCAAGGAGCCGTGGTTCCTCGATGCCTACCACCGCGCCTGGAAGTGGGCGGACGCGACGGACTGGCGGCCCTAGCTCGGCCAGTCCGTCGCGTCCGCTGGTCAGGACAGCCGGACCGCGATGCGGCGTAGCAGTTTGGTGGCCATGATGTATGCGGTGGCCCCGAACGGCCATTGCGAGACGATCCGTCCGCTGCCGGCCTGGAAGTAGTTGTTCACCTGCGCCCACACCGTTTTCGACAGCCGGTCCTGGATCCACTCGTTGTAGAGGGCGAATGCGGAGCGGCGGACCTCGATGGTGCTGGCGCCGGTGCTGGCTGCCCGTGCGATCAGGCTGGCGGTGAAGGCGGCCTGCGCCTCGTAGAAGGACACCAGAGGGATCGAGTTGGTGTTGGGTCCGTACATGATGAAGAAGTTGGGGAACTTCGGCACCATCATGCCGAGGAAGGCCTCGGGCTCACCTTGCCACTGTTCGTGCAGCTCCGCACCGCCGCGGCCGTGGACACGGTAGTTGCCGAGGTAGTTCGCGGCATCGAATCCCGTTGCCAGCACGATGATGTCGAGGTCGTGCTCGTCGCCGTTGGCGTCGACCGCTCCGGTCTTGGTGAGTCCTTTGACGGCATGCGGGACGAGGGTGACTTTCGGGTTGCGCAGCGACGCGTAGTAGGTGTCGCTGACGACGGTGCGCCGGCCCTCGAACGGGAACTTCGGGGTGGCCAGCTCGAGTAGGTCCCGTCGGTCGCCGAGCTCTCTGTTGAGGAACTCCACCGCGGCCTTGTGTTTGCGGCGGTTGGTGCGGCCGGTGGACTTGGCATGGCTGGAGCCGTATTGCCGGACGTCGTAGCCGAGGTACAGCTTCAGCCGCCGCCAGGCGTAGACCGGCGCCAACCGGTTGAGTTGGCGCTGCAGCGGGGTGAAGTCGTGGCTGTTCTTCGGCAGCAGCCAGTTCGGCTCGATCTGGAAGATCTTGACCTCGGTTCCGACCCGTTCCGCCTCGGTGACGACCTGCACCGCCGACGATCCGGTGCCGACGACGCCGATCGCCTTGCCCGTCATGTCCAAGCCGTCGATCCAGCGCGACGTGTGGCAGATCGCACCGTCGAAATCGCCTTGTTCGCGGGCGAACGGCGGGATCAGGGGGATGTTGAGGAAGCCGACGGCGCTGATCACCGCGGTGAATATGCCGTGGTCCGTGCCGGAGTCGGTGCTGATCGTGTAGGTGTGGTCGGTATCGGACCAGGTGACGTCGTTGACCTTCTCGTTGAACCGGATGCGGCGGGGCAGGTCCCACTTGGTGGCGACGTGGTCGAGGTAGGCGCCGAGTTCACGCCAGCCCGCGTGCGTTCGGGTCCAGTCGTAGCGTTCGTAGGAGAACGAGTAGATGTGGGATTCCAGATCGACCTCGGCGCCGGGGTAGCGGTTGTGGAACCAGGTACCGCCGAGCGCCGGGGCCTGCTCGAAGATGACGAAATCCTCGATGCCCTTCTTGCGCAAGGCGATCGCCGCGGCGATGCCGCTGAAGCCGGATCCGATTATTGCGACGCGCGGTTTTGCTGGCCGGCCCATCGTGTCTCCCGTCTAAAGAACTATAGGTCCAGTATTTAGACCATTAATGAGGATGTCAATCCCCCAAGGTCAGTTGGGGAAGTGGGTTTGGTTACTTGATCTGTGCGGTCCATCCGCCGTCGACGACGAGGTCGGTGGCAGTGACGAACGATGCGTCCTCGGACAGCAGAAATGCTATGGCGCCGGCGATTTCGGCAGGCATGCCGAGCCGTCCCAACGGTGTCCGGCTCTCCATGTCGGCACGGCGGCCGGGATTGTCGACGTAGAGGTAGTCGATCATCGGGGTGAGGATCGCGCCGGGGCACACGGTGTTGGCCCGGATCCCTTCCGGGGCGAGCTGCAGCGCCAGGGCTCTGGTCAGCGAGACCACCGCCGCTTTGCTCACCTGATAGGCATCCAGCGGGGAGTCCATCCCCCGGATACCGGCGGTACTCGCGACGTTGACGATGCTCTTGCCGGAGCCGCGTCGCAGATGCTCGACGGCGGCCGTGGTGACCTTGCGCAGACCGTGCAGATTCACCCCGAGCGTGACGTCCCAGACGGACTCGTCGATGTCGAGTGTGGAGCCGTCCCGGTCGAACAAGGCCACTCCGGCGGCATTCACCAGATAGTCCAGCCCCTTGCCGCCCAGCCGATCGAACAGCTCGGCCGGATCGCCGCCCCGTAGGTCGAACGCGACGTAGTCGGCCTCGGGCGGCAGCGCAGCCGCCCGCTCACCGAGATCGGTGGCGATGACGTGGACACCGTCGGCGACCAGGCGGGCCACCGTGGCCGAGCCGATGCCGCCACCGGCGCCGGTGACCAGTGCGGTGCGTGTCATCGGGCCGGCTGCTCGGTCAGTGCCAGGGCATCGGCCAGCCGCCGGCCGGCGAAGGTCATGGCGTCAGTGGCGGTGGGGAACACCTCGTCGAGGCCGAAGAACCCGTGCACCATGCCCGGGGTCTGGTGGCTGCGCACCGTGACACCGGCCGCGCGCAGCGCAGTCTCGTAGAGCTCACCCTGCGGGCGGATCGGATCGCATTCGGCCAGGATGATCGTCGCCTCCGGCAGCCCGGCCAGGTTGGCGTCGAGGACGTTGACCCTCGGGTCCGACGCGACGTCGGGGCCGGGCAGGTAGTTGTCCTGATGCCATTGCAGCTCATCGCGTTCCAGCATCACGCCGTCGTACTCGGAGTCCATGCCGCGGACCAGGTCGGTGGTGGTGACGGGGTAGACCAGCAGTTGATGGCGCAGCACCGGGTCCCCAGCGTCGCGGTAGTGCAGCGCGACGGCCGCCGCGAGATTGCCACCGGCGCTGTCGCCGGCCACCGCGATCCGGCGGGCATCGACGCCGAGTCCGGATTGCGGGTTGCGGGCCCACTCGACGGCGTCGATCGCGTCGTTGACGGCGGTGGGGAAGCGGGCTTCGGGGCCGCGGCGGTATCCGACGGAGAGCACGGCACTGCCCGACGCGTTGGCCAGCAGCCGGGTGGCGGCATCGTGGGAGTCAACGCTGCCCAGCAGCCAGCCGCCGCCGTGGTAGTACACCGTCAGGGGCAGGTCGGCGGCATCTGTGGGCAGGTAGAGCCGGCCGGGGATGCCTTCGCCGTCACGGGTCCCGATGGTGAGATCCACGACGCGGTGCACCGCGGGTTTGGCCAGTGCGGCGAAGGTGTTCTCGAAGTTTTCCCGGGCGGTGGGCACCGGCAGCAGGTGGGCGTTGGGACGGTCCGAAGCCTTGGAGTCGTCGAGCATCTTCTTGGCGATGGGGTCGATCGGCATGGTTCTCCTGTGTGTCGGTGGGTTGGCGTGCTAGACGCGTTCGTAGTAGCGGCGGGACTCCCAGTCGGTCACGGTGTGGGAGTCGAAGGCCTCCAATTCGCTTTGGGCGGAGGCCAAGAGGTGGTCGAAGACCTCGTCGCCGAAGGCCGCGCGGGCCATCTTGCTCTCGGCGAACAGGTCGATGGAGCGGTGCAACGACGTGGGCACGGTGGTGATGTCATCGCCGGTCCAGGCATTCCCGCTGAAGATCTCGGGGATCGCCATCTCGTGATCCAGCCCGTCGAGGCCCGCCGCGATGGTGGCGGCGTAGGCGTAGTAGGGGTTGACGTCGGCGCCGGGGATCCGGTTCTCCACCCGGTACGACGGACCGGAGCCGACCAACCGGAACGCGCACGAACGATTGTCTTCGCCGAGGGCGATGGCGGTGCCGGCGAACTGGTCGGGCTGGAATCGCTTGTAGGAGTTGATGGTCGGCGCGAACATCAAACTGATCTCGGCGGCGTGATGCAACTGGCCCGCGACGAACGAGCCGAACCGTCGAGACATCCCGTGCCGGTCGTCGGCCCAGCACAGCGGCTCTGCACCGTCGGCCGACCACAGGCTGACGTGCAGGTGACACGACGATCCGACCTCGTCGATCTTGGGCTTGGCCATGAAGGTGACCGTCAGATCCGCCGCGTGGGCCAGTTGCTTGACGCCGTACTTGAACAGCACGTGGCGATCGGCCATCGCCAACGAATCGCAGTAGTCCAGGGTGACCTCCTGCTGACCCAAACCCCACTCGGGTTTCGAGGACTCCACGGACACACCGAATTCGGGCATCTGGTTGCGGATCCGCTCGATGAACCAGTCGTCGCGCGCGGACTGGATCATCTGATAGTCCGAGCGGTAGTCCGACATCATCTTCAGGTTCTGGTAGCCCAGTTCCCAGGCCTGCCGTGGTGGTGTCGCGGCCAGATAGAACTCGAGCTCGGAGGCGAACTTGAACGACAGTCCCCGTTCCCGGGCCCGGGCCAATTGGGTGCGCAGGATGGTGCGGGGCGCCACGGCCAGCAGCTCGTCGGAGTCCATGGGATAGGCGTCGCAGATCACCAGTGCGGCCGACGGCTCCCACGGAACTCTGCGCAGCGTCGCCAGATCCGGAACGAGCCGGATGTCCACCCAGCCGTTGTCGGCATTGGACACCGGGAGGTCCAGCGGATTCATCTCCAGATCGACCCCGAAGATGAAGCTGCTGGCATTGACCCCGGAGCCCTGCAGGCCCAGGCTGCGGAAGGCCGGAATCGTCAACCGTTTACCGACCAGGCGCCCGTAGGGATCGGGCGCGGCGCAGATCACGGTGGTGATCTCGCCCGCGGCGGCCAGCTCCTCGAATCGGTCGAGGTTCAGCACAGGTGGCGTGGTGCTCATTGGTGCTCCAGGTGTCGATGCAGTTCCCAGGTGGTGATCGTGGTGCGCAACCACTGGTCATAGCGTTCCATTTCGGCTCGCCGGGTGGCGGCGAAGGAGGTGCAGAAGGTCTTGCCCAGCAGGTCGGCGGTCCAGGCCGAGTTCTCGAACCGCGCCAGTGCGCTACCGAGGTCGCCCGGCAGCTCGGCGGGTTCTGCGTCGCGGGCCGGCACCGGGAGCTCATCGAGCAGGCCGTGCAGACCGGCGGCCAGCAGGGCCGCCCCGACGATGTAGGGGTTGGCGTCGGCTCCGGGTCTGCGATGCTCGACCCGGGCCGATCTTCGGTTGGGCAGCAGAACGCGGGCCGCGGTGCTGCGGTCGTCGTAGCCCCAGGTCGCGGCGGTGGGGGTGAACATCTCCGGGTCGATGCGCTTGTAGGAGTTGATGTTCGGGTTGAGCATCAGCACGGTGTCGGCCATTCCGTCCAGCAGCCCGGCGAGGTAGTGGCTGCCTTCGGTGGACAGCGCCCCCGACGCGTCGGCGAAGACGTTGACCCCGTCCCGGTTCAGGCTGGAATGCACGTGTCCGCCGGCCCCTGACTTGTCGGCGAAGGGCTTGGCCATGAAGCTCGCGTGCATGCCCCGCTCTGCGCACAGGTCACGGAGATACTGCCGGGCCCGGACCGCGTTGTCGGCGGCCCGGACGGCGGGCGCCGGGGCCAGGGTGAACTCGAAGAACCCGGGACCGAGTTCGGTGTGGAACATCTCGACCTCGATGCCGACCTGGTCCATCCGATTGATGAACTCGGTTGCCAGGCTGTGTATCTCGGCACCTCGGGTGAGGCTGTAGGCGTTCTCGGTACGGCCCCGGGGCGTGAACCCGGGCAGCACTGCCGCCGGGGAGGCGCCGGCCTCGAAGATCCACATCTCATACTCGAAGCCCAGCACCGGGTCCAGGTCCAGGTCGCCGTACCGGTCGACGAGACCACCCAGCACGGCTCGTGGCGACAGTTCCAGCGGTTTTCGGTCGGCATCGACCAGCTCGGCGATGACGGCGTCGGTCCCGGGCCGCCAGGGCAGTGCGATGCGGGTGGATTCATCAGGAATCAGCAGGGCATCTGGGTAGCCGTTGGCCGCGCTGCTGAACGGAGTGTCGGTGACGTCGTCGGTGAGGGACAGACCGTAGACGATGGTGCAGAACGCCAGGTCCGACGACCCGTGGGTCTTGCTCGAGCGGATCAGCTTGCCGCGTAGGCCCAGGTCGTAGTCGGCGACCTCGAGCTGCGTCGTTGCCACGGTGTCAGTCATGCTGCGTACTCCTGATACTCGTTGTCGGGCTCGGTCGCACCGCCGGGTCGCGGCCGACCCGGCGGTAGACGTGGTCGGGTACGTCGGCGGGGTCGTGGTAGACCCACCACGTGCACGAGGTCGCCGGGCTGTCGGGCGTCCAGGTGGGCGGGTCGATCACCCGGGTCGGATAGCCCAGCCGGTCGATCGGCATGACCTCGTTGAGCTGGCAGCAGTGCACGCAGTACGAGCAGATGCCGACCGTGTTCCAGGCCCAGTCGTGCGCCTCGGTGGTGACAGCGAACTCGAACGGGGCGCCGGACCGCGGGGCGTCGTCGGTGACCCGGGCGTCCAGGGACCGGCCTCCCGATCCGCAGGGGGCGAAGCGGAAACCGGTCCGGCCGGGTTCCTCGATCAGCTCGATGTCCCCTTGACGGCCGATTCCGGTCAGGTGCGCGTGGAACCCGTCGACGATCGCCACCATCAGCTGGTGGGCCGATTCGGTCCACGGCTGATTGTCCAATGAGTAACGGCGGGTGTGGATTTCGTACCAGTCGCTCATCAGGAAGTCCCACAGCTCGCCGAGCGAGGATTCACCCACCAGCTTGACCGCGATGTCGACCATGCCGGCCACCCGGTCGACCGCTCGGTCGTGGATCTGCTGCCATACCTGTCGCGCGGACTCGATCAGTTCGGCCGCCGCGGGATCCTGATCCCGGCAGCCGCGCGCGGCCTGGGCGACTGCGTCGGTGTAGTCCGGCCACTCGGCCCCGATCCCGGCCATTGCCCGACCGCCGACCAGCCCGGTGAGCCGGGCCACCGCGGCGTCGAGATCGGCCTCGGCGACCTGGTGGTCGAGGATCCACCGCGACGTGGCTTCGGGCCACCGGTCGTAGACGTCGCGCAGTTCGTCGGCTTCGGTAACCGATATCTCGACGAGTTGCGCTGCGGCCTCCCAATCCCGGCGCCGCACATGCTCGATCGCGGTGCGGAAGGTGCAGCGGGCCAATTCGGCCCAGCTTCCGGCGCGCGCATTGCGATGAAGGGAGGGTTCGTAGACTACGACCGCCGGTTTCGGGGATGGGGCGCTCATGTCAGTTCGAATCCGCCGTCGACCCGCAGGTCGGACCCGGTGATGTAGGCGGCCTGGTCGCTGAGCAGAAACGCTGCGGCCGAGGCGATCTCGTCCGGCCTCGCGAATCGGCCGGCCGGTACCCGTGGTGCCAGTGTGGGCGGCAGGCTGTTCGTGTCGCCGTGGGTGGCGGCCATCGGCGTCGCCACGAAACCGGGGGAGATGCTGTTGACCCGGACTCCGTCGGCGGCCAGGGCGCGGGCACTGGTCTGGGTGAGCATGCGCAATCCGGCCTTGGACGCGGCGTACTGCGGGGTGGGGTCCGGATCGGACAGCGCGATTACCCGGTGTGCTTCGATCGAGGTGATGTTGACGATGGCACCGGCCTTCGCGGCCCGCAGTGACGGGGTCAGGGCGTCGATCAGGTTGTAGGCACCGATCAGGTTGATCTCCAGGCAGCGGGCCCACTGCTCGCGGCTCACCCCGGCGAAGCCGGTGTTGTCGATGATGCCCGCGCAGTTGACCAGGTAGCTGATGGTGCCGACGTTCGCCCCGTGCGCCTGCAGCACCGCCACCAGGTTGGTATCGCGGACGTCGGCCGCACAGCACACCTGTAGCTCGGGTCCATAGTTCGGATCCGGGTCGGGTTGGCGGATGTCCAGCCGGATGGTCCGGATCCCGGCGGACATGAGGGTGGCCGCGGTGGCGGCGCCGATGCCTGATGCGGCACCCGTCACCACCGCGTCACCGCCGCTGAACGACAGCGCGAAAGATCTTCCGGCCGTCACCGGTCGCCGAACCTACGTGTGTGCTCGGCCATGGCGTTGGCGAAGCACTCCCGTGGTGCCCGGATCACCCCGGCGCCGATCTGGCCGCCGTCGCGCCCGGCCAGCCCGACGTCCATGACCGGCAGTACCCCGGTATCGAGCACCTTGCGCGCGTCGATCCCGGTCGGGGTGCCCCGGAAGGAGAAGAGCGGTATCCGGTAGGTGCTGTTCTCGCCGTGGGTGATGGCGTACATCTCTTGGTTGCGCTCGATCATCACCTCGGGTGCGCCGCCCTGGTACTCCTGCAGTGACAGTGCACAGGCCTGGGCGAAGCCGCCGAGTCCGACGGTCTCGGTGATCGGTGATTCCCCGCCCATCCAGGTGATCTCGTCTTCGGTGTGGCCGTCGAACAACTTGCCCTGGTGGATCGGCGGCGGGCCCTCGAACCAGGTGTCGCCCAGCCCGGCCAGCTTGATCGCGAAACCGCGGCAGGAAAAGGCCATCGCCGAGACCAGGGTGGAGCCGGCAACGGTCATGGCGTCGGCGGAAGCCTTGGCTGCCGCCATGGACAACCGCAGGAAGAAGTAGTCGTTCTCGGCCAGGTGCAGCATGGTCTCGCGCACCCCGGCGATGTTCTGGCCGGCCATGTCCAGCACCGCGGGCAGGATTTCCCGGTTGAACAGGATCGAGGCGGCCGCATTGCGGCTGTGCACCTCATCGCCCATCCGCAATGCGCGGGCGATCAGTGGCTTGAGAGCGACGCCGCCCTGGCGGCGGATCGCGTCACCGACCACGGGGGCCAGCACCTCGTTGACATGACGCAGTCGGTCGCGCACTCCGTCGTCGTAGCAGCCGTAGTTGAGCCGTCTCGGCTCCTTGCCCTCGTAGAAGTTGCAGAATCCGAGATTGCCGTGGGCCCGGTTCACCACGACGAACACCGGCATGGATGCGGTGTAGATGCCGGCCAGCGAGCCCACCGCGGCGTAGTCGTGGCAGCCGCCCACCTCGATCACGCCGCTGTCGAACTTGGCGATGGCGTCGTCGCGGTCGGTGGCCAGCCCTTCGAACAGGGCGCCACCGATGAGGGCTTCACGCTGACCGCCGCTGTATGCCGGCCAGGGCATGGGTGCACCCGAGGTCAGCACCAGGTTGTCACGGAAGCCGGGCAGTACCTCGCGCGCGGGCGCCACGTCTATCACCCAGGGATCGGCAGCATCCAGACGGGCGAAGGCCTCGGCATTGGCCGCGTCGATATCGATCGTGGCCGCATCGGTGTCGGTGCTGATCTGGGTGCTCACCAGGCCACCACGCCGCCGTCGACCAGCAGGGTCTGTGCGGTGATGAAGGAAGCTCGCGGGGACAGCATGAACTCCACCGCCTCTGCCACCTCCTCAGGTTCCCCGATGCGCTTGAGCATCGCGTATCCGGCGCTGACCTCTTCACCGCCGGACACCCGGGCCATCGACGGGCTCATGGGGGCGCGGATGACCCCGGGCGCGATGTTGTTGACCCGGATTCCTCTCGGCGCCAATTCCTCGGCCAGGTAGCGGGTATAGGACGCGATACCGGCTTTGGTGGCGCCGTACACCGAAGCGCCGCGGAACCGGCCGAAATGGCCGGTCAAGCTGCCGATGTTGACGATCGCGCTGCCCTGGGTCAGCAGCGGGGCCACCACGTCGGTCACCCGGGCCATACCGGCGATGTTCACCTGGAACATCAACTCCAGCTTTGCCTCGTCAAGTTCACCGAGGAACGAATCACGCAGGACACCAGCACAATTCACCAGACCGGCTACCGTCTCGCCGTCGGCGACGGCCAACCCCACCGCCTCGGCGATGCTGCCGCGGTCGGAGACATCCATCGCCACGGTGAGCGCACCCTGCAGGCCGTCCCGTTCCAGGTCGAGTTCGTCGACGGCAGGCTTGAGATCGGCTGCCACAGGTACGTAGTCGCTCTGCAGCAGGCGGCGGCAGATGGCCTGTCCGATCACGCCGGCACCGCCCGTCACGATCACTTTGTTAGTCAATCCACGATCCCTTCGAATGGTCAGCTTCCCTGGACTGCACCAAGTTTCGTGCGATAAGGGCTAAAGGTCAAGTTTTTAGGACTTTAAACTTCTATGGCCGATTGGGCAACGCAAACGCATTCCTCTGCCAGGCGGTGCGGTAGCGTTGGGGCCATCCGAAGGGGGGTAGTATGTCGACAGCCAAGCCGGCATTGGTTCCGGTCCGCCAGATTCCCGCCCATGAGCTGGTCGTTGACCAGATGCGCAGGGCCCTGGAACTCGGCCAGTTCCGTCCCGGCGACAGGTTGCCCACCGAACGCGAACTCTCCGACATGCTCGACGTGTCTCGCACCACCGTGCGCACCGCCGTCGGATTCCTGGAACGGGAGGGGCTGATCGCGGTGCGGCGCGGCCGTGGCGGTGGATTCACCGTCCAGGCGCCGGAGTACGACCCGGTCGAGATGCGCCGGGAGATGCGCCGCAACAAACGCGAGGTCCGAGACGCATTCGACTACCGCATCATCGTCGAGACGGGTGCCACCCGCCTGGCTGCCGAGCGTCGCCGTGCCATCGATCTGACCGGCCTGCACAAGCTGCTCAACGGTATGGACACCGCGTTGCAGACCGCTATGGAAGACCAGTCGGCTCAGCACACCACCGACTTTCAGACCCTGGACTCCGCGTTTCACCTCGGTATCGCCCAGGCCGCGCAGAATGACCGCCTGCTGGACGCGGTCGCGGACGCTCGCCGGAGGATGTGGCTGCCGGTCGGTGCGATCTTCGGACGCCTGGAGCCCAACGCCAACGACTACCACGAGTCGATCCTCGAAGCGATCGAGAACCGGGACCCCGAGTTGGCCGCCGCGCGGATGGAGGCCCACATCAACGACACCCGGCATACCGTCGAGTCGTGGCTCAAGCGCTGACGCACCCCTGAGGAAATGGGTGCGCTCGGTGCGACCCCGGTGGGGGTGGTGGGATCGCACCGAGCGCTCGTCCGCCTCACCGGCCTGCGGGGGATTCCGGTTCGGGGACGGGTTCGTGATCATCGAAGATCGTGCTGCCGATGCGCTCGTACAATTCTGGACGGGCTTTGCGCAGGTACAGGGCCACGGTCATCGACCCGGCGAACAGCCCCACCACGAGATACGGAATGGCCTTGAAGAACAAGGTATCCGAGGCCGCGCCCGCAGCGGCTTGCATGTTCGACGCCATCAGGTAGATCACGTAGACCATGCCGAGGCCGCCGATGATCGGGGCCAGCAGCGTCCGCCACCAGCTCGCGGTCTCGGGGTGCTGCTTCTTGACGTGGAAGTAGATCACGGTCGCCACGGAGCACATGGTCTGCACAATCAGGAGCAGCAACGTGGCCAGGATCGCCACCAGTACGAAAAGGTCCGCATAGGGGTCTGATCCGGTGAGCGAACAGATGGCGACCAGCGCCGCGGCGAATACGCTCTGGGTCAGCGAGGCCACCCACGGGGAGGCATGTTTGGGATGCGCCTCGCCGAGCCGACGCCAGAACAGGCCGTCGCGACCGAATGCGAACAGGTAGCGGGCGGCGGAGTTGTGGATAGCCAAGGCGCAGGCGAACGATCCGCCCACCACGAGCCATTCGAAGACCGTTACCGCCCAAGGGCCGAGGTACTGGGCGGTGGGTACGTAGAGAAGATCGAACGGGGTTGGCCCGGATGCGAGTTCGACCGCTTTGGCCGGGCCGTTGCCGACCACGACGCCCCAGGAGATGAACGTGTAGAACACCCCGATACCGATCACGGCGATCATGGTGGCCCTCGGGACGATGCGCTTCGGGTCCTTGGACTCTTCTCCGTAGATCGCGGTCGATTCGAATCCGACCCACGACCAGAATGCCATCAGCAGACCGAGCCCGACCACACCGCCGGCCACTCCGTTGGTATTCAGCGCGGTCAGCGGGCTGAGCGAGGTGAAGCTCATGCCGTCGGGATGGTGGGCCAGGCCGGCGACCGCGGTGAGGCTCAGCATGCCGATCTCGCACACCAGCACGACGCCGAGAACCTTTGCGGCTACTGAGATGTCAAAATGTGACAGGGCTGCGATGGCGACCAGGCCGACTACGGCGTAGATCTCCCACGGCAGGTCGAGTCCGAACTGGGTGGTGAAGGCCTGATCGGCGAAAGCCGAGAAGATTCCGACCAGCCCGGCTTCCATCGTCATGTAGGTGACCATCGGCATGACGCCGGCGGCGAGCCCGGGAACCTTGGACCAGGCCCTGGACACAAAGGTATAGAACGCGCCGGCCGCGGTGATGTGGCGGGCCAGGGCGACGAACCCGACGCTGAAGATCGACAGGACGATCGTAGCGATGACAAACCCGCCCGGTGCGCCCAGTCCGTTACCGAAACCCACTGCGACAGGAAGGTTTCCGGTCATCGCGGTGATCGGTGCCGAGAATGCGACCACCATGAACACCACACCGGCCAGTCCGATCGCTCCACGTTTCAGCGTGGCCGGCCCTTGCCCGGGCGCCGAATCTGATGCTCCGGTTCCCTGGTCGTAGCTGACTGCCATCACCACCTGCCTTTCGATTGGTTGTCGGGAGCCTATGAGCGTAAAGGTCTAAAGACAAGACCCATAGACCTAAAGTGTTGACGCGTGACATAACGTTTACGCGAGCATATTTCGGCGCGGGCCGTTTTGGTCTAAAAAGTAGTGATTTAACTGATCGTCATCCGGCAGGTCCGGGACAGGAGGTGGTAGATGCCCGCGACGCGTTTGTTCCAGACTTCAGAACAGTCGTTGCGTGAGTACCTGCGTGCGGCCCAGGTGCGGGCGTGTCGCGCCGCGGCGGCCGGAAAGGTCAGCGCTCAGGTGCCGGCCCTGGCCGAGGTTGACCCGACGAGGTTCGCGATGGCCGTCGCCACCGTCGATGGTGCCGAGGCCCATATCGGCGAATCCGATGCCCGGTTCTCCATTCAGAGCCTGTCCAAGCTGTTCGCTTTGTGCGCACTGCTGCGGCATGAACCGGACGCCTGGTCGGCGGTGGGTTGGGGTCCGTCGGATGCGGGCTACGGCTCGGTGGCCGATCTCGAGCACAACCAGTGGCGGCCGCGAAACCCTTTCGTGAACTCCGGGGCGCTGGTGGTCACCGACCGGCTGCTGATGCACAGCGGCGACACGGTCGCCGCGACGGTTGAGCTGCTGGGCGGTCGAACTGTTGCGGCGTCGGACGCCCGGGTCGCGCAGTCCGAGACCGCGACCGACCACCGAAATTCGGCGATCGCCCATGTCCTGGCCGAGCACGGCCGATTGATCAACCCGATCGACGTGTTGCTGCCGCAGTATTTCGCACAATGCGCGATCACCGCGTCGGTGCGGACGCTGGCCCGTGCCGCACTGTTCCTCGCCGACAAGGACGGAGACCGGGCGGTGCTGGATCCGGAGACTGTTCGTCGCGTGAACGCGGTGCTGCTGATGTCCGGGATGTATGGGGCGGCAGGAGATATCGCCTACCGAATCGGACTGCCGGCCAAGAGCGGCATCGGCGGCGGGGTGCTGGCCGTCATGCCTGGCCGTGGCACGGTATGCGTGTGGAGCCCACCGCTGGACAGCGCCGGAAACTCGGCGGGCGGGGTCGCCGCGATCGAGGAATTCGCCCGCCGCGCGGGCTGGTCGGTCTTCTAGGTGGCCGGTGGCGCGGGTGCCGCGGGTGGCGGGACTGCCGGGTCGGCCGCCGGCGGCATCGCGGCATCGGTTCCGGCCGGGGCAGTGTCGATGACATTGCCCGGCACCGCGTTGTTCAGCGGGGCGCCACAAGGCAGGCTGCCGTAGTTCGGATCATCCTTGGGCCGGGTCAGCCGGGGGCCGACAAAGGTGTCGGCCTGGGCGACGACCTGGTCGTCCACCAGGATCTCGCAGTGCAGGTTCGCCGAGTACGGCCAGTCGATGCGCACCGCCATCCCGGCGGTCTCCGGATTGGTCACCACACCGGTGGCTTCGAAGACCCGGCCCGGCAGCATGGACGGGTCGGCGGTGTTGATGTTGGCGTCGTCGATCTTGTAGGCGATGGTCGCGTTGCGCGACACCCCGTCGATCCTGGCGCGGTAGGTGACGTTGTGTAGCTGCTGGTCGGGCAGCGGTTCCACCTGAGGCGGCGCTTCTGGGTCGGCCTGTGCCGCAGCGGGGATCAACAGCGCGCCGGTGAGGAGTCCTGCCAGCGCGGGGAGGACTCCCCAGGCGTACTTAGCTGAGCTCATGAATCCCGACCTTACGCTCCCCGCCACGTCAGGGCCATTCCGTTGCCGGACAGCCACTGATCAAGCTGATAGCCGCAGCTCGCCAGGCCCTCGATGGCGGTGGCCGCGGTTTGCACCGCCTGCTCGCCTACCTCTGGGCTCAGTAGACCGTGCCGAACAGCGGTCAGCAACTCGTCGACATCGCACAGTTCGACGCCGCGCCCGGAGCGGATCACCAGATCGAGGTAATGGTCCTCGGAATGCCAGGCGGTCGGGCCGGCGGTATAGCTGCCGACGTCGAGGTAGAAGTCCTGGTCCCGCTCGTGGCCGGGGCTGAAATGGAACACGCTGGCCCGCAGTCCGAGCGACGGGAGCAGCCACGATTCCAGGTAATGGAACTGGGCGCGGCCGGGCGTCGGGCGGGCCATGTAGAGGCCCCACGGCTCGACCGTGTAGACGTCGACGGCCCGCACGATGCCCTTTGGGTCGGTGTTCGTGCGGGCCACCAGGTCGAATGTCTCGTGCTTGGGCGGGTGGATGGGCCAAGCCTACGCGGGGAGCGAACGCAGGCGGAAGTTGTCGGTGCACAGTTCTACGCTGGTGAGCATGGCCTTTGCGACCGAACACCCCGTGCTCGCGCATTCGGAGTACCGGGCTGTCGATGAGATCGTCCGCACCGGTGCCCGGTTCGAGGTGGTCAGTGAGTACGACCCTGCCGGTGACCAGCCGGCCGCCATCGACGAGCTGGAGCGCCGGATCAAGGCGGGCGAGCGTGACGTCGTGCTGCTCGGTGCGACGGGTACCGGAAAGTCGGCCACCACGGCGTGGCTGATCGAGCGGCTGCAGCGGCCCACCCTGGTGATGGCGCCGAACAAGACGCTGGCTGCGCAGCTGGCCAATGAACTGCGGGAGATGTTGCCGCACAACGCTGTCGAGTACTTCGTCTCGTACTACGACTACTACCAGCCCGAGGCGTACATCGCCCAGACCGACACCTACATCGAGAAGGACAGCTCGATCAACGACGATGTCGAGCGGTTGCGGCACTCGGCGACCTCGAGCCTGCTGTCGCGGCGCGATGTGGTGGTGGTGGCATCGGTGTCGTGCATCTATGGCCTGGGCACGCCGCAGTCCTACCTCGACCGTTCGGTGGAGCTGGAGGTCGGTCAGGAGGTGCCGCGCGACGGGCTGCTGCGGTTGTTGGTGGATGTCCAGTACAACCGCAACGACATGGCGTTCACGCGGGGCACGTTCCGGGTCCGCGGCGACACCGTCGAGATCATCCCGTCCTACGAGGAACTGGCGGTGCGCATCGAGTTCTTCGGCGACGAGATCGAGGCGCTGTACTACCTGCACCCGCTGACCGGTGACATCGTCCGTCAGGTCGACTCGCTGCGGATCTTCCCGGCCACCCACTATGTGGCGGGGCCGGAGCGGATGGAGCACGCGATCTCGACCATCGAGGCCGAGCTCGAGGCGCGGCTCGCCGAGTTGGAGGGGCAGGGCAAGTTGCTGGAGGCTCAGCGGCTGCGGATGCGCACCAATTACGACGTCGAGATGATGAAGCAGGTCGGGTTCTGCTCGGGCATCGAGAACTACTCGCGCCACATCGACGGTCGTCCGGCCGGTTCGGCCCCCGCCACGCTGCTGGACTATTTCCCCGAGGACTTCCTGCTCGTCATCGACGAATCCCACGTCACGGTGCCGCAGATCGGCGGCATGTACGAGGGGGACATGTCGCGCAAGCGCAACCTGGTGGACTTCGGTTTCCGGCTGCCCTCGGCGGTCGACAACCGGCCGCTGACCTGGGAGGAGTTCGCCGACCGGATCGGCCAGACGGTGTACCTGTCGGCGACTCCGGGCGCGTACGAGATCAGCCAGGCCGGCGGCGAGTTCGTCGAACAGGTGATCCGCCCGACCGGTCTGGTCGACCCCCAGGTGGTGGTGAAGCCGACGAAGGGCCAGATCGACGATCTGATCGGCGAGATCCGGGCCCGCACCGAGCGCGACGAGCGCGTACTGGTCACCACGCTCACCAAGAAGATGGCCGAGGACCTCACCGACTACCTGCTGGAGCTCGGCATCAAGGTCCGGTACCTGCACTCCGAGGTCGACACCCTGCGGCGGGTCGAGCTGCTGCGGCAGCTGCGCCTCGGCGAGTACGACGTGCTGGTCGGCATCAACCTGCTGCGTGAGGGTCTGGATCTTCCCGAGGTGTCGTTGGTGGCGATTCTCGACGCCGACAAGGAGGGCTTCCTGCGTTCCACGCGCAGCCTGATCCAGACCATCGGTCGTGCGGCGCGCAACGTGTCCGGCGAAGTACACATGTACGCCGACAAGATCACCGACTCGATGCGGGAGGCGATCGACGAGACCGAACGCCGCCGCGCCAAGCAGGTCGCCTACAACGAGGCCAACGGGATCGACCCGCAGCCGCTGCGCAAGAAGATCGCCGACATCCTCGATCAGGTGTACCGCGAGGCCGACGATACAGAGTCGGTCGAGATCGGTGGCTCGGGACGCAACGCCTCGCGGGGCCGGCGTGCCCAGGGCGAACCCGGGCGGTCGGTCAGTGCCGGCATCGTGGAGGGCCGCGACACCACCAACATGCCGCGCGCCGAATTGGCCGATCTGATCAAGGATCTGACCGAGCAGATGATGACCGCCGCACGGGATCTGCAATTCGAGCTCGCGGCGCGGATCCGGGACGAGATCCAGGACCTGAAGAAGGAGTTGCGGGGGATGGACGCGGCCGGCCTGAAATGAGCCGGTGTTGACCTCAACGGCGGTTCAGCTTCTAGCGTCATCGATGTGACCGATACCGTGACGCCCGACATTGGCACCTGGCGGCAGTTGTTGGGCGCCAGGCATCTGGGCGCGTCCACCGTTTTGGCCGGCGGCGTACTGCTGTATGCCACCAACGAGTTCCTCACCATCAGCCTGCTTCCCAGTGCGGTGGTCGACATCGGCGGGCAGCGGTTCTACGCCTGGGTGACGACGGTGTACCTGGTTGCCTCGGTGATCGCTGCCACCACGGTCCATTCGACGCTGATGCGGTTGGGCCCGCGGCGGGCATATCTGTTGGGGCTCACGGTGTTCGGTGCCGGAAGCCTGGGCTGCGCGCTGGCGCCGAGCATGGAGGTGCTGCTCGCCGGGCGTACCGTGCAGGGCTTCGCCGGCGGACTGCTTGCCGGGCTCGGGTACGCGGTGATCAACACCGCGCTGCCGAATACGTTGTGGACCAAGGCCTCTGCGCTGGTGTCGGCGATGTGGGGGGTCGGCACCGTGATCGGCCCGGCGGCGGGTGGGCTGTTCGCGCAGTTCGGGCACTGGCGGTGGGCCTTCGGCGTGCTCGTTGTGCTGACGGTCGCGATGGCCGTGCTGGTGCCGGTCGCACTGCCCGGCCGCACTGGCGGTGCATCGGCTCCTACACCCGGCATCCCGGTGCGGTCGCTGACCGTGCTGGGCGCGGCGGCCATGGCGGTGAGCGTTGCCGGTATTCCCCATGATTGGCGGGCCACCGCAGCACTGCTCGCCCTCGGGGTGGCGCTGGTGGCCGTGTTCCTGTTCGTCGACCGTCGCGCCGGGGCATCGGTCCTGCCGCCCAGCGCATTCGGTCCGGGTCCGCTCAAATGGATCTACCTGAGCCTCGGCGTGCTGATGGCCGCCACCATGGTCGACATGTATGTGCCGCTGTTCGGGCAACGGCTGGCGCATCTGACGCCCGTGATGGCCGGATTCTTCGCTGCTGTGTTGTCGGTGGGGTGGACCGCGGGGGAGATCGTCAGTGCATCGCTGCAGAACCGGCGGGTGATCGTACGCACGGTGGCGTTCGCCCCCGTCGTGATGGCGGTCGGCCTGGCGGCCGGGGCGGTGTTGATCCGGGACGGCATGGCACCGTGGCTGGTGCTCATGTGGGCGGTGGCGCTCGCGGTCACCGGCGCCGGGATCGGTATCGCCTGGCCCCACCTGTCCGCCTGGGCGATGAGCGGCGTGGACGATCCGGCTGAGGGGCCCGCCGCCGCGGCGGCGATCAATACGGTGCAGCTGATCTGCGGTGCGTTCGGAGCGGGCCTGGCCGGCGTGGTCGTCAACCTCCGCGACACCGGAGATGCGGCCGCGGCGCGCTGGCTGTTCGCCACATTCGCGGTCCTCGCCGCGTTCGGCGCGGTCGCCTCGTTCCGGTCCGGTCGCCGGGTCGACTAGGCCCCGCAAGTTGCCCCGCGAGGCGTCGCAGCGCACCTGGTCGCCCCGCACCTAGCCCCGCGAGCGACCGTGTCTGTACCGCGACACGCCGTGAATCGGCGACCATTTGCGGTCGCTCGTGCTCCCTACCCAGCGATGAGTTTTGCCGGCGGCGTGAGTCTCACTCGTATAGGACCGACACGAGGAGTGATTCGATGCCGCTGACACTCAATGCCTACCCAGATGTCGCCACTCGGGACGAGTGGCTCGAGGCACGCAAGAAACTGCTGGCCGCCGAACGCGAGGTGACGCACCTGCGCGACGCGGTCAACGCCCAACGGCGCCGCCTGCCGATGGTGAAAGTGGACAAGGACTACACGTTCGAGGGGCCGAACGGCGAAGTGCGACTGGTGGACTTGTTCGAGGGTCGCAGCCAGCTCTACATCCACCACTTCATGTGGATCGACGCGATCGATCGGGGTTGCCCGAGTTGCACGGCTGCGGCCGATCTGACCTTCACCGAACAGGATCGAGACCTGTTGTACGGCAAGGATGTCACGTTCGCCTGTGTGTCTCGGGCTCCGTACGCCAGCATCGCGGCGTACCGGGACGCGCACGGTTGGACGTTCCCGTGGTACTCGTCGCGCGACGGCGACTTCACCTACGACTACCACGTGACGCTCGATCCGGCCCGTGCCCCAATCGAATACAACTACAAGTCCGCCGACGAGCTGAGAGCCGACGGCTTCAGCGATGACGACCTCCGGGGCGACTGGCCGGGGGCCAGCGTCTTCCTGCGTCGCGGCGACGACGTCTTCCACACCTACTCGACCTTCGCCCGCGGCCTCGATCACACCGCGGTGGGGTACCCGTTCCTCGACCTCACCCCGTACGGGCGGCAGGAACCGTGGGAGGACTCGCCGGCCGGGTGGCCGCAGGGCGGACCAGTGGTCGGCAGGCCGGTAGGGGACTGCGACGGTTAGTGATCATTGAGATCGAAACCATTGGCGGGCGCCGGAGTGGCTGGCAGAGTAGCCAACCGATGCGGGTGTGTCTGAGTGGCTAGGAACCGGCCTGCAAAGCCGTTTACACGGGTTCGAATCCCGTCACTCGCTCGGATGAGAGCCCCCGCCCGCTAACGGGCGGGGGCTGCATCGAATAATGCTGCGGTGCCCATGCTGCCTCTTGCCGACATCCTGTCCACGCTCGACCTGGTGGAGTCGGGCGACGGCATTTTCGTCGCAGAGCAGCGGGACAACCCCAGCCATCACATCGTGGGCGGGCATATCGCTGCCCAGGCGCTGATGGCGGCCAGCCGCACCGTCCCCGGCCGACTGCCGCATAGCCTGCACGTTTACCTGCTGCGGGCCGGGGACGCCCGGTATCCGGTGCAGATGGAAGTGAACAACCTGCGAGACGGCGGCTCGCTGTCCACCCGTCGGGTCATCGGCCGCCAAGGCGACGAGGTGTTGCTGGAAGCGCTCGTCTCGTTCAGCGTCCCCATGGACGCCGCGGATTACCAGCAACCCCGGCCCGCGGTGCCCGATCCCGAAACCCTGCCCCCGGTCGAGGAGCAGCTGCAGGCGTTCGCCGATGAGGCCGACGGGTTCTGGGTGCGCCCGCAGTGGATCGAGCGGCGCTACATCGACCCGCCACCACGGCTGGCGATCGATCTGCCGGAACCGCCGGAACGCACCCGGATGTGGTGGCGCGTGGGCGAGCCGGTCACCGACGATCCGATCGTCAACAGCTGCCTGCTGACATACTTCTCGGGCACCGCGGTGCTGGATTCCACCCTGTCGATGCGGCGCGGCACCCACGTGACCACGTTCTCTGCACTGATCGACCTCGCCGTCTGGTTCCACCGCGCCGCCGATCTGACCGATTGGCTGTTGTCCGACCAGGTTTCACCTAGCGGCATCAACGGGCGTGGCCTGGCCAGCGCTACCGTCTACAACCGGGCCGGCCAACTCGTGTGCTCGTCAACCCAGGAGATGTACTTCGGCCGTCGCCGCGACTGACTCAGCGGGTGGACTTGACCACCTGGGCGAAGTTGAACTGCCAGCGTTCGACGATGTGGAAACCCATGCTTTCGGGTACCTGATAGGCCGGGGCGCGGTCCAGTCGGGGTCCGGGCTGAAGCCGTTGTCCGCTCTGTCGGCTGGGCACCGAAGGGTCGCGTTCGGACACGGTCCACAAGACCGTGCACCGGCGCACCTCGTCGGCGACGCCCCAGATCCCGAGATGGGCATCCCACAACCGATTTCGTTGCCAGGCCGGCTTACCCCGACCCGGGTCGACGAGGTTGGCGTACGCAGCCGGCCGGGCCGCGGTGATGGGCCGGATCGGCCCCGGCTTCCATGATGTGGTGTTGTCGAAGATCACGCAGTCGCCGGGGGATGAGTTCGCCGCGATGACGTCGGCGACCTGGCTGAAATCCATGCCCTCTTTGGCGTACGGGCCGCGTTGCCCGGTGATGTAGTTCGGCGTCGCGGCCAGCGCGAACACCGCCAGGATCGCGGTGATCCATTCCCTGCTGCGGGCCACCGCCACCACACACACGGCGAGCAGCAGAGCCATCGCCGGTGTCGTGAAACACAGATAGCGCGGGTAGTAAAGCGGTTGGGCAGCAGCCGAATAGACCAGGAGCGCCGCGGTCGGGGCGATCACCCACACGGCTGCGATGGCGACCAGTCGCCGGGTATCGTCATCGGTGGGCCGCAGCCGTGGGACCAGCAGTGGCGCGCTCAGCGCGGCGGCAGCGAGCAGCGCGAAAGCCACGCTGTGGTCGAAATACTGCTCCAAGACGACTTCAGTGACCGTGCGCAGACCCGGCGGTGAGATCCAGCCGACCTGGAAGCTCTGCGAACGGCACCACACGAAGAAGGGGGCCACGACCAACACCCCAGCCGTGGTGACCGCTGCCCACCTGGCTCGGGCCCGGCGGTCGCCGAGCATGATCACGGCAACTGCGTGCGGAACCACCATCAGCACCGCGAAGATGTTCAGTACCGTCGAAACCGCCAGCAGCGCAACGTATGACACCCACAGCGCAGCGCGGTCACGCCGGATGGCGGAGATGAGCAGAACCGTCAGCCATACCGCCGCCAGCGTCGACCACGAATAGGAACGGGCCTCGATACCAGCCCAGGTGATCCTGGGCAGCATCGCGAAAAGCACTCCCGCACAGACCGATAGCGTCCGGTTGCCGAACTGCCGGCCGAGAACCACCACTCCGGCCGTGGCGCCACCGACGGCCAGGCAGCTGGAGAACCGGGACCAGAACTCGGTTGCCGGGAAAACGGTGAACCAGCCGTGCATGCCCAGGTAATAGAGCCCGTGCACGGCATCGATGTGGCCGATCAGCTCCCACAGCTGCGACACCGATCGGGTGGCCGCCGATATGGTGGCGGCCTCGTCGAACCACAGCGAGGGCCGGGCTGCCCCCGCCGCCGACAGCACGATGGCGAATGCGGCCACCGCCAGGGCGTCGAATCGGGCTTCTCGATCGACCCGCCGGTCCGCGCCATCGGCACGCTCATTCAGCGATAGATCCACGTCAGCGACCGTGTCACCCCCTCAACCGATGGCAAAGGTTAACCTGAGGCACCCGACTCGCTCTCTCCGACAGTGCTATTGCCGACCATGGTGACCGGTTGCAGGCGGATGAGCTGGATCACTACCGCGGTGAATCGTCCTGGCGACAACCCGGATTCGAACGACGTCGACTACGTCACGGTCAGCACCGATTTTTCGGTTCCGAGGGTTAACATCAGTGCCGATTCGCCGTTCCGGGACCGAATAGTGGGTCCAGTTGTCGGTTGGCCGTGTGGGTGTCGTGATTCGCACCCCTGGTCAGTGGGCAACGGGTTACTGTCTCGGGTGGCGTTGCAACTGACAGTGGGAGGGTATTGATGAGCGCGTATCGAACCGTGGTGGTCGGCACGGACGGATCTGATTCGTCGTTGCGTGCTGTCGACCGCGCCGGTCAGATTGCCGCCGGCTCGAATGCCAAGCTGATCGTGGCAACCGCCTACTTCCCGCAGAGCGAAGACCAGCGTGCCGCCGATGTGCTCAAGGACGAGGGTTACAAGATGGCCGGCAATGCGCCGATCTACGCCATCCTCCGCGAGGCGACCGACCGTGCGAAGGCTGCCGGCGCCACCGACATCGAGGAGCGGCCGGTCGTCGGCGCTCCCGTCGATGCGCTCGTCGAGCTGGCTGAGGACGTCCAGGCGGATCTGCTTGTGGTCGGCAACGTCGGCCTGAGCACCATCGCAGGCCGTCTGCTGGGCTCTGTGCCCGCGAACGTGGCACGCCGGTCCAAGACCGACGTGCTCATCGTCCACACCAGTTGACCCGTACGGGCTGACCGACTACCAACCGCGCTCGCGCCACTCCCCGAGGTGGGGACGTTCGGCGCCGAGCGTGGTGTCGTCTCCATGGCCGGGGTACACCACGGTCCGGTCGTCGTAGACGTCGAACACCTTGGCGCTCACATCGCCCAGTAGCCGCTCGAAGTCACCGGGCTGCCACGTCTTGCCGACACCGCCGGGAAACAGGCAGTCTCCGGTGAACAGGTGCGTGACACCGTCGGGTGACTTGAGCGCCAGCGCGACCGAACCCTCGGTGTGCCCCTGCAGGTGGATCACGTCGAACGTCAGGTCGCCGATCGCGATGGTGTCGCCGTCGGCCAGGATCCGGTCCGGGGTCACCGGCAAGGGTTCGGCGTCGAGTGCATGCGCGGCCGTGGGTGCCCCGGTGACCTCTGCCACAGTCGCCAGGGCCTGCCAGTGGTCGAAGTGCTGATGGCTGGTGACGATCAGGGACAGTTTCGGCACGTGCTGCTTGATCACGTCCAGGAGCACCTCGGCGTCGTTCGCGGCGTCGATCAGCAGTGTCTCTCCGGTGGAATTGCTGGTCACCAGGTAGGCGTTGTTGTCCATGGGCCCGACCGACACCTTGATGATCGAGGCGTTGGGCAGGGTGCGCCGGGCGGCTGTTCCCGGCTCCTGGTGACCGGTGTAGGTATCGGCAACCGCGATGTGAGGGCTGGTCATAGCGCCACCGTATCGGGCTTGTCGGTGGGCGCACATAGCATGGGCGTGAAGTCTGTCGTGGGAAAGGAAACGCGTGGCTGACCGCCTGATCGTGAAGGGTGCCCGCGAGCACAATCTGCGAGGTGTCGACCTCGATCTGCCGCGTGATGCGCTGATCGTGTTCACCGGCCTGTCCGGGTCCGGCAAATCCTCGTTGGCCTTCGACACCATCTTCGCCGAGGGCCAGCGCCGCTATGTCGAGTCGCTGTCGGCCTACGCCCGGCAGTTCCTCGGACAGATGGACAAACCCGATGTGGACTTCATCGAGGGCCTGTCGCCTGCGGTGTCGATCGATCAGAAGTCGACCAACCGCAACCCCCGCTCGACCGTGGGCACCATCACCGAGGTCTACGACTACCTGCGTCTGCTGTACGCCCGCGCGGGCACGCCGCACTGCCCGGTCTGTGGTGAACGGATCGCCCGCCAGACCCCGCAGCAGATCGTGGACCAGGTCCTGGCCATGGACGAGGGCCTGCGCTTCCAGGTGCTGGCCCCGGTGGTCCGCACCCGCAAGGGCGAGTTCGTCGACCTGTTCGAGAAGCTCAACAGCCAGGGCTACAGCCGGGTGCGGGTGGACGGCGTGGTGCATTCGCTCACCGATCCGCCCAAGCTCAAGAAGCAGGAAAAGCACGACATCGAGGTGGTCGTCGACCGGCTGACGGTCAAGGCCAGCTCCAAGCAGCGGCTCACCGACTCGGTGGAGACCGCGCTGAACCTGGCAGACGGCATCGTGGTGCTCGAGTTCGTCGACCGCGAGGACGACCATCCGCACCGTGAGCAGCGCTTCTCCGAGAAGCTGGCCTGCCCGAACGGTCACCCGCTGGCCGTCGACGATCTCGAACCCCGGTCGTTCTCGTTCAACTCGCCCTACGGCGCCTGCCCGGAGTGCACGGGCCTGGGCATCCGCAAGGAGGTCGACCCCGAACTGGTCGTGCCCGACCCGGACCTGACGCTGGCCGGCGGCGCCATCGCGCCGTGGGCTGTCGGGCAGAGTGCCGAGTACTTCACCCGGATGCTGTCCGGGCTGGGTGATCAGCTCGGGTTCGACATCGACACCCCGTGGAGGAAGCTGCCGGCCAAGGCGCGCAAGGCGATTCTGGAAGGCTCCGACCACCAGGTCCACGTCCGCTACAAGAACCGCTACGGCCGCACCCGGTCCTATTACGCCGATTTCGAGGGCGTGATGGCGTTCCTGCAGCGCCGGATGGAGCAGACCGACTCGGAGCAGATGAAGGAACGCTACGAGGGCTTCATGCGCGACATCCCGTGCCCGGAGTGCAACGGCACGCGGCTCAAGCCCGAGATCCTGGCGGTGACGATGTCCGCGGGGGACCACGGCGCGAAGTCCATCGCCGAGGTGGCCGAGCTGTCGATCGCCGACTGCGCTGATTTCCTGAACGACCTGACTCTGGGCACCCGTGAGCAGGCCATCGCCGGGCAGGTGCTCAAGGAGATCCAGTCGCGGCTCGGGTTCCTGCTCGACGTCGGGCTGGACTACCTGTCGCTGTCGCGGGCCGCCGCCACGCTGTCCGGTGGTGAGGCCCAGCGCATCCGGTTGGCCACCCAGATCGGCTCGGGGCTGGTCGGCGTGCTGTACGTGCTCGACGAGCCGTCCATCGGCCTGCACCAGCGGGACAACCGCAGGCTGATCGACACCCTCGTGCGGTTGCGCGACCTGGGCAACACTCTGATCGTCGTCGAACACGACCTGGACACCATCGCGCATGCCGACTGGGTCGTCGACATCGGCCCGGCGGCCGGAGAGCACGGCGGCCAGATCGTGCACAGCGGTACCTATCAGGATCTGCTGACCAATCCCGAATCCATCACCGGCGCTTACCTTTCCGGTAAGGAGAGCATCGAGGTCCCCGCCATCCGGCGGCCCACCGACAAGCGTCGTCAGGTCACCGTGGTCGGCGCGCGGGAGAACAACCTCAAGGAGATCGACGTCGCGTTCCCGCTGGGCGTGCTGACGTCGGTCACCGGGGTGTCCGGTTCGGGCAAGTCGACGCTGGTCAACGACATCCTGGCTTCGGTGATGGCCAACAAGCTCAACGGTGCCCGGCAGGTGCCCGGCCGGCACACCAGGGTCAACGGACTCGACCAGCTGGACAAGCTGGTTCGCGTCGACCAGTCGCCGATCGGCCGCACACCGCGGTCGAACCCGGCCACCTACACCGGGGTGTTCGACAAGATCCGGTCACTGTTCGCCGCCACCACCGAGGCCAAGGTCCGCGGTTACCAGCCCGGCCGGTTCTCGTTCAACGTCAAGGGCGGCCGGTGTGAGGCCTGCTCGGGTGACGGCACCATCAAGATCGAGATGAACTTCCTGCCCGACGTCTATGTGCCGTGCGAGGTCTGCCAGGGCGCCCGGTACAACCGGGAGACCCTTGAGGTGCATTACAAGGGCAAGACCATCGCCGAGGTGCTGGACCTGTCGATCGAGGAGGCCGCCGAGTTCTTCGAGCCGATCAGCTCGATCCACCGCTACCTCAAGACCCTCGTCGACGTCGGGCTGGGGTACGTGCGGTTGGGGCAGCCGGCGCCGACGCTGTCCGGCGGCGAGGCCCAACGCGTCAAGCTGGCCGCCGAACTGCAGAAGCGCTCCACCGGGCGCACCGTCTACATTCTCGACGAGCCCACCACCGGTCTGCACTTCGAGGACATCCGCAAGCTGCTCAAGGTGATCAACGGCCTTGTCGACAAAGGCAATACGGTGATCGTCATCGAGCACAACCTCGACGTGATCAAGACCTCGGACTGGATCGTGGACATGGGTCCCGAGGGCGGGGCCGGCGGTGGGACGGTCGTCGCGCAGGGCACGCCCGAGGATGTGGCGGCGAACCCGGACAGCTACACCGGCCAGTTCCTCGCCGAGCTGGTCGAGGTGCCCGCTCCGAAACCCAAGCGGCGCAAGGTCAGTGCCTGATCGACCCGGTGCGGACCGATAATCCGGTTGCACCGGGCCGGTGCGATTTTGGAGACTGGCACTTATGGGCCACGTTGAGGTCGCACACATCAGCCATACGCTGCCGGATGGTCGGCAGCTGCTCGACGATGTCTCGTTCCGGATCGCCGACGGAACGACGGCGGCACTTGTCGGTCCCAACGGCGCCGGTAAAACCACACTGCTGCGGCTGATCTCCAACGATCTGGTACCCCAGCAGGGCACGGTCGCGCACAGTGGTGGCCTGGGAGTGATGCGCCAATTCATCGGAGGTATCCGCGATTCGACGTCGGTCCACGAACTGCTGTTGTCGGTGGCACCGCCTCGCTTGCGTGCCGCCGCGGTCGACGTGGATGCGGCCGAGCTCGTCCTGATGGAGCGTGACGACGAATCCAGCCAGATGCGCTATGCCAACGCGCTCGCGGGCTGGGGCGATGCCGGGGGTTACGACGCCGAAATCCTCTGGGACGCCTGCTGCATCGCCGCGCTCGGAATGTCCTACGAGTCCTGTCGCTGGCGCCTGGTGAACACGCTGTCGGGTGGCGAACAGAAACGACTGGTGCTCGAGGCGCTGCTCCGCGGACCCGACGAGGTGTTGCTGCTGGACGAGCCGGACAACTATCTCGACGTGCCGGGCAAGCAGTGGCTGGAGCAGCGACTGGGGGAGACGACCAAGACGATCCTGATGGTCACACATGACCGGGAACTGCTCAACCGCACCGCGGAACGGATCGTCACGGTCGAATCGCGGCATGTCTGGATCCACGGCGGCGGGTTCGGCAGTTATGCGCAGGCCCGCCGGGACCGCAACGAACGCCTCGAAGAACTCCGACGACGATGGGATGAGGAGCACGCCAAGCTGAAGACGCTCGTCGTCGAGCTGCGGCAGAAGGCCGCGTACAACGACGGTATGGCGTCGCGATATCAGGCCGCGTTGACCCGGCTGCGCAAGTTCGAAGAGGCCGGACCTCCCGAGGTGCCGCCGCGTGACCAGGACATCAAGATGCGATTGCGGGGCGGCCGCACCGGTAGACGCGCGGTGATCTGCAATGACCTCGAACTCACTGGTCTGATGCAGCCGTTCGACCTGGAGATTTTTTACGGTGAGCGCGTTGCGGTGCTGGGTTCCAATGGTTCCGGCAAATCGCACTTCCTGCGACTGTTGACCGCGGTGGCCGACGAGTTGCCCCGTGGGGCAGTCGCCGCCGAGCCTGTGGCACACAGTGGTCTCGCGCGACTCGGTGCCAGGGTGTCGCCGGGACTGTTCGCTCAAACCCACGCACGCCCGGATCTCGCCGGTCGAACACCGTGCGAGATCGTGATGGTCGAACACGCCAGGCTGCGCACCGAAGCGATGAGCGCGTTGGCTCGCTACGAGCTGCAGGCCTGCGCGGAACAGCCTTTCGAAACACTTTCGGGAGGCCAGCAGGCCCGGTTGCAGATCCTGCTACTCGAACTCGGCGGCGCGACACTACTGCTGCTCGACGAACCGACAGACAACCTCGATCTCGCCAGCGCCGAAGCGCTACAGGACGGGCTTGCCGCCTATGCGGGTACGGTGGTCGCGGTCACCCATGACCGTTGGTTTGCCCGATCATTCGACCGCTTCCTGGTGTTCGGAGCCGATGGCTTCGTCTATGAATCGACCGACCCGGTATGGGACGAGTCGCGGGTGGTACGCACGCGGCGTTAGCTTTTCGTCAGCGGTGACTGAATCGGTCACCGCATCGTGTGGTAGCTCTGGAACGCAAACCAGTGCGGGCCAAGCCGTTTCGCCGAGGCGATGACATAGTCGCCGGACGGCTGGTGCACGGTCTGTGGTGCGTTGCCGTCGGCACTGTAGGCGAAGCCGTCCCAGCCGTTCTCGTCGTTGCGGTAGGTGAAGTCGACGAAGTTGTCGGTCCGGTGGGCGACGTGGTCGATCGGGTAGTCGGCGATGCGGTGGGGATGCGCGCCGACGCTCGCATCGTCGTTGAACTCCTGCAGGGCCCGCTCAAACGACGGTCGCACCGCCAGCCAATGCAGTTGCAGCGGAACGCTTGTGCAAATCAACACGATGCCCACGATCACCAGCACTGGACTTGCCAGCATCACCGCCCAGTCCCGGCGGCCGGCGCTGCGTCGCAGCGCGACACCGACGACACACCAGATCGCGAACAGCGGTATCAGCGCCAGTGTGGCGACATAGAACGCGCCGGAAGGCTCACCGGGAAAGCTTGCCCCGTAGAGCTGACCGAGGACGGCGCCACCGGCAAGGACCAACAGCGCCCAGCCCGCGATGCGCATCAGCGCTTGGAAAGCGGTGACGGGAACCTGGGTTTGGTGCGCACACCGGCCAGCCATTCGGTCAGCGCGTCGGCCCGCCGCCGCAACGCGCGGGTGCCGTCGCGGCCGATCTCCTCGAGCAGGTGCAACTCGATGCGACCGTCGGCATCCTGACCCCAGCCGCCCACGATCCGGCCGTTCCACCACGCTGTGGGCCCGCCGTTGCCGTTGGTGTCGAACACGTGGGGGCGATGCCCGCCGAGGTACCAGTCGCGGTCGAACCAGCCCATCGTGGTGACATCCAGACCGGGCAGCAGGGCTGCCCACGGCTCGGGCTCCGGTTCGACCTCGAGATCGTCGGGCAGGACGTACCCGGCTACTCCGTCCAAGTCCACCTCGACGGCGTCGATATCGCGCAGCGCGTGGCGGGCCCAGGTCAAGGTGTTGCCAAACCACCACTTGATGTCGGTGACCGTGGCCGGACCGAACGTCCGCAGCCAGGTCCGCACCAGTTCGGCACGGGCACGGTCGGGTTCGGCCGGGGGCGCCGAAGCCCCGAGCCACTCGGACGCGATGGCCCACCGTGGTCGCGAGGTGGTCCAGGTGCCGTCGTTGGGGCCCCGCACGATCTCGCCACGCACTCCGAGCACCGTCAAAACCCTTGGGGAAAGCGGAGTCTCACCGCCCCAGCGCTTTCCCGGCGCCGGGTCGAAGCTGCCGGCGAGTTCGGGCAGGGCGGCGCGCAGTTGTGCCGCAGGGGTAGGGCCGTGCTCCCGTAGATGGGCCAGCACCGCATGACACGCGGTGTCGAGCCACCGGCCCCCGTCAGCGGCCACACCAGCCTTCTCGACATCGCCGACGAGCTTCCGCTGTTCGTTGCCTGCCACCCGGTCACTGGCGCCGGCCTGGACCAGCGACAGGTCGCCGGCGCGCACGACCCACAGTGTGCGGCGCATCGCGAGGTGTTTGAGCACGGTGCGCCGCTCGTACAGTTCGCGGTCCAGATCATCGATGGTGAAGCCGGGCAGCCGCGCCCACAGGGAGAAATAGGGAGTGCAGGGATCGGTCGCATGCAGACCGACGAAGGAGCCCGCGGTGTCGGCGACCGACGAGGCCGGCCGGCTCAGGAAGTGACGCCGGGCCAGCCGAGCCCGGCGCTCGGCGAATGTGAACGTCCGCACGGATCAGGCGTCGTCCGTCTTGTGCATGGACTCGCGGATCTGCTGCAAGCGCTCGGCCGCCGCCTGCTGGCGCTTCTCGTACTGCTCCTCGATGGAGCGGCCCTCGGGGGTCTCGGCTGCCAGCTCCGACGCCCCGATCGCGGTGCCGTACCGGGTCTCGATCTTCTCCCGCACCGCGTCGAACGTCGGCACCCCGGCGGCGGTGTAGCCGGTGTCGGCCGGCTCAGAAACAGGCCCCGGGACAGGCCCGGGCAGCGGGCCCGCGGCCGGAGCTGCGGGAACGATCTCGCCCTCCAGCACAACGGGCTCCTCGGCTGTTGCGGCGTCCTCGGGTTGGTCCGGCTGCTCTGGGTCCTTCGTCACGAAACCCACGTTACCTGCGGGAACCGACATTTCTTGGGATCGGTAGCACTTGGGCCCGCCAAGACTTCAGGACACGACGGAGCCATCGGGGCAACGCGGAACAAAGGGGAAGACGCAATGACCATGAATCGAGTTATCGCAGGCGCCATGGGACTGCTCGCGACCGGTGCGGTGCTGGTGGGCTGCTCGAACGACAAGCCGGCCGACAAGCCCGCGGACAAGCCGGCCGCGTCGGCGACCGACACCAAGGTCAGCTCCGGGAGCAATGCCCAGGTCAAGGTCGATGGATCGGAACTGGCGGGGCTCGACCTGAACTCGGTCACCTGTGTCAAGCAGGGCGGCAAGATCAACGTGGCCAGCGCCGCGATCGGCGGCCAGCAGGGCCTGGGCGTGGTGATGACCGACGAGGCCACACCGAAGGTCGAGTCGCTCGGACTGGTCTACGACGGCAGCGCACTGGCCGTCAGCGAGGCGATGGGTGTCAAGGTCGGCTCGGCCGAGGTCAAGGTCGACGGGGACACCTACACCATCACCGGTGAAGCGTCGGGCGCCGACATGAAGAACCCGATGGCCGGGATGATCAACAAGCCGTTCACCATCACGGTGTCCTGCAGCTGATCTCCCGACATGGCGGGCGTGCCCGGCAGACCTTCTGCCGGGTACGCCCGCCGCTTTTATATGGTGCAGAGGTGACCATCGCCGGCGAACTCGACCGCGCCCGTCACCTGACGCTGTCTGCCGAAGAGGTTGCTGCCCGCGACCTGCTGGTGTCGCAGCTGCCCCTGATCGAGCAGGCCGACCGCGACGACTACGCGCTCGAGGTGTTCGCCCAACTCGGTGAGATCTACCTGGTACGCACCGCGTACGAGGGTGTGGTGGAAAGTATTTCCCGTATCCGCGATTGTCTGGCGATCTACGCCGCGATCCGTTCGGGACGGCGCCCCGACCTCGCCGCCGAGGTCACCATGTCCGACCACGACATCGATCACATGATCTGCCGATACACCCGGCGCGTCGAGTTCCTGGACGCCGGACTCGCCGCGGCTCGTGGTGATCACGACAGTGCCTCAGCACATCTGGAGGCGCTGATCGAAGCCCCTGGGGATTACCACGATTTGGCGCCCGAGCACCGTAACCTGATCTGTCACACCAGGATTCTTATCGCGAGCGGTTTGTGCGACGACGATCTCTATGCCGCTTCGGTGCCGGTGTGGGCCGAGGTGCTCGACGCCTTGCAGGATGCGGGGCCGGGGGCCGACGACGCCGAAATCGATCATCTTTTCGTCACGGGCGCCCTGGGCTACGGCCGGTTCTGCATCGAGTCCGGTCGACTCGACGAGGCCGAGCCGTGGTTACGCCGGGCCGGCGCCCGCGCCGAGGCCCGCGGGTGGAAACTCGCGACCGCCCGCGCTCAGCTCGAGCGAGGGGCCTCGGCCTGGTCGGCCGGTCGTTATGCGGAGACCCAGGACCTGGTCACCGCTGCCTATCCGGTGATCGCCGACCATGCCCGCGCCCACGACGTCTCCCGGAGCTGGCTGTATTTCGGGCTGATCCGGGTGGGACTCGGTCGCTTGAAGGAAGCCGATGAATGCTGGGAACACGCCGAGCGGCACTGGCGGGAGCTGGGCAAGCCGATCCACATTCACCGGATCCTGTTGCAGCGCAGCTGGATCGCCATCTTCCGCGGCGCTTTCGAGGAAGCGGTACAACTGGTGGAGCAGGCCCGGCAGTTCCTGGACGCATCGCCGCGACACAGCTGGCTGCAGTACGCCCGGCTCGATGCTCACCTCGGCAACATCTGGCGGGCCGATGCACTCGTCGAGATGGGTTTCGACGGCCTCGGCGAGCCCGGCCAGGACTGGAACCAGGTCGAGGCCCGGCACGCGGCGGGACTCGGCGTGGTCGACTGCGCCCCGGGCACGCCGGAGTACCGCCGTGCGATGGTCAAGCTCGACCGGGCCGCCGATCTGAAGGTTCCCGCCGCGCTGGCAGTCGATTCGGTGCGCTACACGATCACCGACGCCGGAGCCAGAGCCCGCTGGGCCAGCGGCGTCTCGGCTCCTCTGTTGGCCGGGGCGTTCGCGGTGGCCTGGGAGTCGGACAACACCGAGCTGACCTGTGAACTGGTCGAATATCACAGCGCGCGAGGGACTTTCAGTACAGATCCGGCAGCTGAGCCGGGTCCGGCCGCAGACTGGACCGGAACCGCGACGGCGGTGACTCCGGTCGAAGCCGAACTCGCGCCGCAACTCGCTGTCGCGGCCGCCGCAGCGCCGGTCGGCGGCGAAGGCACACTG